>CALMUT010000201.1 GCA_937872925.1 uncultured Myxococcales bacterium
GGCACCGCGGGAGGGACCGCGGGCAGCGGGGGGACCTCCTTTGGCGGAAGCGGCGGGGACAGTGGCAGCGCCGGGGCTGCCTCGGGGGGGAGCGCAGGGGCGGGTGCCGTAGCGAACGACGCAGGCAGCGAGGATGCCATGTCGGACGCTAGCGCTGGGCTACCCATCAGTGACGTATTCGTGTTGGGCCATTCCTTGACGAGCTCGCAGTTCCCGAACGAAATCAAGCTGGCGCTATCCGCTCTCGGAATGACTTCCGCCGGCGTCATCAGTCAATCGGGCGCCACGGCAGCCCAAGCCTTGCCGAAGATCGTTGCAGAGAAGGCCCAGTGGTCATCCGCCTCGACCATCGTCATGGACTTCGCAATCAACGGGGGCGAAAGCGGTGCGGAGTTCAAGAGCGACGCGGAAGCGCTGGTGAACGCCGTGCGCGCTGCGAATCCCAAAGCGATCGTGGTGTGGGTGGAAGCCCACGCCTGTGACACCTCGGGAACGGGCGCCAAACCCTGGGTCCAGGATCGCTGGAAGAACAAGAACCCCGAGATGCACGCCATGCTCAAGGAAGGCACCATCGACGGCGTCGTTCCCTGGGCGGAGTACGCGATGAAGAATGCCTCAAGCTTTTACGCCGAAGATTGCGTGCACCACTACGGCAAGCAAGACCACTACGCCGAACAGATCGCGGCGTATCTAAACACGTTGCGAGGAACGAAATGAACCGTATCGGCAAGCTCGCACTG
The DNA here is from genome assembly GCA_937872925.1 of uncultured Myxococcales bacterium. Classification (GTDB taxonomy): domain Bacteria; phylum Myxococcota_A; class Polyangia; order Polyangiales; family Polyangiaceae; genus JACKEA01. The sequence goes on from CALMUT010000201.1 coordinate 741, forward strand.
GCCCTCGCGCTCACGTTCAGCGTCGGGCTGGCATCTTCGCGGGCCACCGCGGAAACCCATCCCATCTGGAACCCGGGTCTCGCACAAGCCGCCACCGGCGACCTCGGCACAGGAAACCCGCCCAAGGACGAGGCCGCGCTAAAATCTATGGTCTCGTCATACCTGAGCCTGAGCGACTCGCAACTCCAGGCGAAGATCTCGACGACCCGCGGCGGCGCCTCCGGTGACAAACAACGCTACGCCCTCGCGCAAGCAACCTACAACCTAGCCCTGCTGTACCACCTGACGAAAAACACGGACTACGCCCACCGCTCTGGCGTGCTCTTGAAGCGTTACGCGGACGTGTTTCCGGGCTGGTCCTACGACACGTGCCACACCATCCCGTGCGGGGTGTGGACGGACTGGTACCACAACGACTTCGACGTCTCGATGTTGCTCGCCCTCGCCTACGACTTGCTCGCGCCTGCCGGGGTAATCGACGCAAACAAGACGGCAATCCGCCAGTTTCTGGTTCAAGTCGTGCAGCGCGACCTCGAGTACCGCATGTACACCTTCAACTGGGCCTTCTATCGCCCCCTTGGCCTCGTGATCTACGGCCGCGTGCTCGACGATCCCAAGCTCGCGCACCTCGGCTACTGGTTCTACGCCAAGCACGTGCACGAATACTACGCACAGGACGGCTTCCTCACCGAGGGTACGTATTCCTATCACCGGCAGATGACGCCGCGTTTTCTAGACGAACGCCAGGCGTACTACATGAACGGCTACTCGGATCCGAGCGGATACCAGCACGTGCCTTTAGACACGCGCTGGGACGCAACTCGAATCGACAACTTCGACTTTCAGCAGACCTACGCGGATGCGGCAACTCGAATGCTCGACTCGCTGAACAAGACCACGCTGCCCAACGGCGAGTACCCAATCCTCAACGACACCAAACAGTACGACAATGTCTATGGCGACCCACCGGACGCCAGTGAGTTGCTCGGTGGCATCGGCCACGCCATCTTGGCGGGCGGCAGCGGGAAAGACCAAACTCAAGCGCGGTTTGACTTCACGTACACCGTGGGCCACCGCCACCGCGACGCCTTGCACCTGATCTACTTCGGCGACGGCACCGAGACCGTGGGCGGTACGGCGTACCGCTATCCCGACGCGAGTTGGAACACCTCGACCCTCAGCCACAACCTCGTTGCCATCGACGGCGCCGAGCAGAAGGGCTCCTACTTCGTCGACTGGACCATGAGCCCCTACGTGCCGGGTAAGGTCAGCGGGGGAAAGGTACAACGTAACCTTTGGAGCCAAGACGGGGAGAACCTTCACAACAACGTGTTGCTCTGGGAACCTAGCTTCGCGGGATTCGACGCAGTCCAAGTGGCCGATGTGGATGCAACCGACGCCTACCGAGACCATGCCGATCGCTACCGACGCATGTTGGTGCTCGTGCGCGTGTCTGGTGACGACTACTACCTGGCGGACCTGTTCCGAGTACGCGGGGGGACCCAGCACGATTGGCTCCTGCACGGGGGTCACAAAGACAACCAGCTGAAACTGACTGAGTCTCTCAGCGCCGCCAGTGGCAGCCTCGGGCAGATCAAGTTCCAGCAGTCGGCTACCACCGACAAGCCCTGGGAGGCGTCTTTCGTTCACGGCGCCACCACTGGCCGCGTGATGATGGCAGGCGCGCCAGGCACGACCTTGTATGCGGCCAAGGCTCCCCGCTACGAATACGGCGGTGAGCAGGACCACCTCGTGGTCCGCCGCAAAGCGACTGCGACCACCGAAGACGTGTTCTTGGCCGCCCACGAGACCTTCACGTCATCGCCGCACGTCACCGCTGTGGACGAACTTGGCTTTGGCACTGCGCCAGGCACCGCTATCGGTATGCAAGTCACTCTGGCAGATGGGTCTGTCGACTACATCGTACAGACTCTGGACGATGGTCCGATCTATCCTGCATACACGGCAGACGGCGTCGATCTCGAAGTTGCTGGGCGCTTCGCGCACGTGCGCGTCAAGAACGACCAAGTCGTCTGGATGTACCTGGTGCAGGGCAGCAAGCTGCGTTTCGGCTCCGACACGCTGGATGCGGACGGCGCCGATTTCTCGCATCGCGGCGACGTGACCGCCGTGGAGCGGCGCGAGTCTGGAGCCACGGACAACGCCTTCGTGCTGGACGCTCCGCTTCCGGGTGATGCAATCCGCTGGGCCGGCAAGACCATCATCGTCAGCTACGGAAATGGCTGGACCTGGGCCTACCGCATCGAGCGCGTAGAGGGCTCGCGGGTCATCACCAAGGACGAACCCGGCTTCGAGCTCGACTCCAAGGGCGTCGACCGTCAGTACTTCCCACTCCAAGAAAACCTCGGCCTCGAGCGCTTCGCGGGTCCGGTCACGTTCGTCGTTGCAGGCAGTGCGCTGCGCGACGAAGCCGGCAACGTGCGCACCACCCTCGACGCCCCAGGCACAGTGGACGGCGGCGCGGGCAGTGGCGGAACGGGCAGCGGCGGAACTGGGAGTGGAGCCAGCGCAGGCGCGGGCGGTAGCGCAAACAGCGGCGCCCCCGATGACTCAGACGGGGGCTGCGCCTGCGATCTGCCCCGCAGCACCCGGAACTCGCCAGCGATGCCACTACTCATGCTTGCCGCGCTCATGGCGTTGCGGCGTACACGGCGGACCTAGCCCGCAGGGACAGCGCGGAGCGGCGCCCCAGCGCGGGCGACGGAAGCTGAAATTCTGCCGAACCCTATCCGAGACGAGGGCGACGTTTTCGGCCACCCCACCGCGCGACTGTCCTTCCGCTGTCGCTGGGTTCGTTGAGAACAGAATGGCCGCCGCGCTGGGTCATTCGGAGCCCAATCTCGTGACGGGTGCGCCAAGAGCATTTGGCATACAAACCGTTTTTCCTCGCGCCCTCTTCCTGCGTCACGGCCACTGCAACCGCCGCGCCGGCTCGGCGTCACTGGGCCCTGTCCGAGCGATCGATCTGAAGCCGAACTCGGCTGTTGCGCACGAAGGGGTTGAGCTTGCCTTTGCCGGCGGCTGCTGGATGGGTGGCAGTGATCTCGAGCTCGATTTCTTGGCGTTCGTTGCCGGCCACCCGACTGCCCTTGAGTTTCACGTTCTTGACCAGTACGTCGGCGATGGGCACCCACTCTTTCGCGCCTTTGGCCTTGAACTCCAAGAGTGCGGGGGTCTCGAGTGCAAGCGTCTCTGCTTCGTCCGCAGCGGTCGTCAGTACGGAATTGATGAGCACCTTCTTCGCCGCGCGGGCGTGCATGCTGGCGAATACGTGGTGGCGCCGCACGACTTGAGGCGGTGGTTCCGTGTACACGGCCCCGGTGTCCGGCTCAGAGGAGGCATCTGCAGCCGCGTCCGGCGCGCTAGGCTTAGGATCCGCCTTCGCCACTTCGCTGGACGCTGCCGCGTTTGCTTCCGAGCCCGGCGCTGTTTTGGGCGCCCCTGCGCAGCCCAAAGCGAGGCCGACGGCGCTGACGATGGCGGCGGCGGTGCAGCGCATTGGGTCAGTGTATCGTTGCGTCGGCGCCCTGACCATGGCTAGGCTACCGACGATTGCGCGGTGCGGTTGTCAGCGCAGAACCTTTGGAGAATCATGTCCTTACTAACGAAACTTGGGATCTCCTGCAGTACCGTGCTCCTCGCGAGTGGCTGCTACCACGGCGCGCAGGTCAAAGCGGTGCAACTGACGGAGCCGGGCACTTATGTCGTAGCGACCCCAGGTGCGCTGACCTTGGCGCAACAGAGCGGCAACGCGCAGCGTATGTGCACGTTGCGCCTTCCGCCTGGTCACGCGAAAGGCGCCAAACAAGGCAAACGCGGCAAACAAGGCAAAGCTGGCAAGCGCGGCAAGGGCGGCAAGGGCGGCAAGGGCGGCGGACCGGCTTGGCGAGGGCACGCAATGCGGGGTCCCGGAGCTGGCGGCGGCGGCGCGGGCGGCGCTGCAATGCTCGATACCCTGATGTTCCGGCTATGCGAAACGCGCAGCCACGGCGACATCACTGCGCTGCAGTATCAAGAGCTGCTCAAAGGCATGCTGGAGCTCGCCAAACAGCGTGCCGCAATGCCATCGGGCCCGGGTCCGTTCGGTCAGCCCGGAATGCGTCGCCCCATGGGGCGGCCAGGGATGGGTCCTGGCACCCGCCCCGGTGGGCGTGGCGGTTGGGGCCGCCCACCCGGCCCCGAAGATACCGACGACCCGCCCGTGGAAAAAGAAGCCGACGACCCGAAGAAGGGCGACGGCAAAGGCAAGGGCAAGTAGCGCTGCGCGGCGTCGATCAGAGTTCGACGCCGCCAGGCGTGGCGCACGTGACGTGCTCTGCGTCGTTCACAACGGGCAGGCCTCGACCGCGCGCCTTGCGCATTGGCTGGTAGCCACGACTCACGATGTCGTTCGTGATGGTGCTGACGAGTAGCGGGCCCAAGTTGGCATAGAACGGATGACGCGTTTCCTCAGCAAGGCGCCGCGCCATCTCTTCTACCCAGCGTCCCAAATGGTCCTCGAAGAACGCGCGTCGTGCCGCGCGCGTCACTTCTAGCGGTTCTGCCTCCTCGTCTCGCAGGCACAGGGCTTCTTTCAGTGTCAGCAGCGCAGCAAACTCCACTTCAACCCCGATGTGGTCGGGGCTTTCGTGCTCTTGCCCGCCGGTACGTGCCCCAAAGAGCTGATAGAGGGCGGCCAATTGCCCCATCAAGACGCCCTTCTCCTCGACGAAGTAGGTGCCTTCGTAGGGACTGACGGGCGCGCTCTGGGCGAATAGGCGCAAGTATTCTCCGGGCAGGGCTGCGTCGACGTGGGGCCGCAACACCGACGCTATCGCTTCGAGCTCCACGGGCACCGCGGCGAGCTCCGAACGGAGCTCTTCCGGATCAGGGTAGCAGAGCGAAAGCCCGAGGAGCCGGTACCGCTCCGCCTCGACCAATGTGCTCCTCAGGGTAGGTTCAGGGTCACGAACGGATACCATTGTTTCCTCCCAGCGACGTTGCCCGCACCGCCATCCCAGACCGCGAATGCAACTTTTTGCGTCGACTTTTCCGGCAGCTTCGGATTGGCCGCATCTGCAACCGCTCGCGGAAGAGCGATCACGACCCGCCACTTGCCGTCCTTGTGCACACCCTTCGCCTTGGCGTTCTGCATCTGGTGATCCGCGAGAGTGCTGAAACCCTCGGCCTGAAGTTCTTCGACAGGATACTCTCGGTACAGCTTGCTCACGGGGTTGCCCGCCGCGACGCCGGGCAGGTAGCGCCGAGCGTTGGGCGATTCGAAGGCTTCCTGCACCGGATACGGGTAGCCACCCGCGACAAACGGATACGGATCTGACCAAAACCCCGGGTGGTAGTCCTGTACGTCCGTGCGCCGCCCGCGGTCGACGTCCACCTGCCAAGCCGCCTTCCAATGGGCGAGGTACACGGGGTTCTCCGCGCTGCCCATCATCGGGTTGGTCTTGTCCAGATCTCCGAGCGGCAGTTCGATGGCGACGCCATCCGTGAACTCGTCCACTTGCAGCCGTTCGCTCTTGGTCTTGTCTTCCCATTCCAACAAGATCCCAAGCCAGTCCTTGTCCACCAGCGCCCGCGCGGACAGCTTCGGAATTTTCACTTCCTGCAGCATGGGGAACGCAACGCCCTGGGGCATCAAGTCGACCACCACGGGAATGGCGTCATTCCAAGCCTTGTCAAAAGGGTCCAAGGGCACGGTCTTAGTCGACTTTGCGTCGATTTCTTTCGCGCCTCCGCCTTCGCCGGGCTCCTTCTTTCCGGAGCACCCGCCGCCCAGGGCAGCGGCGGTAGCGAGTATCAGTCCAACCGTCGCGGCTCGAGTCACTGTGTGTGTCATCGCTCGCTCCTCAGGTCACGTTCAAGCGGTAGACCTTGCGCTTCTTGTCGAAAAAGTCCCGCTCGAAAAAGGGTTCCGTGTAGGGCACGCGCACCGCTTCTTTGTCGTCGGCGTCGTAGCCGACGGCGTCAGTCTTTTCGGCGGCGAAGCGGTGCAACGTGCGTGGGGTGTTGCCAAAGAGCAGCATCGCCGCCAGCAGCTTTTGATCCGTGGGCGCGCTGCGGTAGGTAGCAATCGCCTGCTCAACGCCCGGCCCGAACATTTGCCCCAGAAAATCCCGAGGCACGTGCACCGGGGGGATGTAGTAGACGTTCGGTTCCGTGCCGTACTGGGGATACAGCGGCAACGCGACTTTTCGTGTGTGCACCAGGTAGTCGATGGGGTTGTCCTCGCGTTCTTCCCCTGGCTTGCTCAAGAAACCCTGAAGGCGGATCTTGCCGATGCAGGTCTTCACGCACTGCGGTTGTTCGCCCTTTTCGATCAGCGGGTAGCAACCGATGCATTTCTCGCTCACCCGCGTGACCATGTTGTAGTAGACCTTCTTGTACGGACAGGCCTTGACGCACTCTCGATAGCCCCGGCAGCGTGACTGATCGATCAAGACGATGCCGTCTTCCGGGCGCTTGTAGATTGCCTTGCGCGGGCACGCAGAAAGGCAGCCGGGGTAGGTGCAGTGATTGCAAATGCGCGCCAGGTAAAACATCCACGTTTTGTGAATGCCTTGGAAGAAAGCGCCCTTGTTCACTTCGCCGGCGATAACGTCCTCGCCGATGTTCGGCGACGCGTACTCGTCCTCTTCCGGTAGGTAGCCGAGGGCGCGCTCCCCCGCAGGCGCCGCTTCAAAGATAGTCTTTCCTTTGAACTCCTTGTCCTGCCAGCTGCCCGCACCCAGCTTTTCGTGCAGCTTCACGTCCCAAGCCTGCGGGTAGAACCCGTACGGCTTGGTTTCGACGTTGTTGTAAAAGACCGACTCCTGGCCCTTGCCGCTGGTCCAAGTGGTCTTGCACGCGACCGAACAGGTTTGGCACGCGATGCACTTGTTGGTGTCGAAGATGTACGCCAACTGCCGTTTGGGGCGCGCGTCTTCGTACGGGTAGTCCATCTCCCGACCGAGCTGCCAGTTCTTCACTTTGCTCATTTCGAGGTCCTTATTTGATGGTGACGTACTTGCCGGCGATGAATTTCTTCAGCGCGTCGGTTTCGTAGCGGGGCGTGAGCCCCTTTGCGGCGGGCTTCCACAGGCCCTTGCCGCCGAGTCCGCCAGCTTCAGCCTTGGTGATCCGCACCATGGCTTCGCGCGGCGCGCCGGTGGGGCAGTGCACGTCTGCGGCGAAGCCAGTGCCAAGCGTCTGCCCCATCATGTCTTTGCGCAGCAGCGACTCGGTCATGTGCGTCGGCTTGATGTAGCCGCGGGTGCACGCCTGGTGGCTGCCGGTGCGGAAGAGCGACTGGTACCCGGTGTCCGGGTTCTTCGCCAAACCGTGCGGGTGGGTCTTGGCGCCTTTCACCGACCCATAGGTAGAGCCGTACATGTTGTGCCACATGCGGGTAATGCCCCGCGGCGTGCCGGGGTAGTAACGCATGCGGCAGAGCAGCCGCGAGATCTCGTAGTCCTCCTTGCGCTCTTTCCAACCGTGGAAGGGACGGTCCGCTGGGTCGGCGTCGATGTAGACGTAGTCGCCGTCTTCTAGGCCGAGCTCCTTGGCGTCGTCCGGGTGGATGTCGACGTAGTTTTCCGTAACGAAGGGCGTCCGCGGATCGTGTCGCAGCATATCGCCGAAGGGGCCGAACCAGGTTGCCACAATGTCGGTGTCCACCGGCGTCGTGTGCGCGCCGTGCCGATACTTGGGCGTGTGGAAGATGAACCTGTATTCTTTGTCTTGAGTTGTTAGCGGGTGATGAGTCTTCTCGACATCTGCCCAGCTCTTGACCACGTGCCGCGCCTGACGCACCTCGCTGTCGAGCTGCGAGACTGGTACGCCATACTTCTCCGGTCCCTTCGGCTTGATGGAAGGATGCGGCTTGGCCACGATCACGTTCGGCTCGTAAAACGTTGAGTCAATCGGCTCTCGGTGCACCGGCAGGTTCTCGCCGCTGTCCAGGAACTCCTGCTCGTCGCGATAGAACTCCAGGCGTCCGGTGCGCGTGTACCAGGGCTTGTCTTCGTTGGCTTGTTCCCAACCCACGACCTTGGGGTAGGTGCGGGACTGAATGATGGTGGGTATGCCCGCTTGCGCTTGCTGCTCCGTCTCGAGGAAGTTCAACCCAGCAGCCATGTTCGAGTGATCGAAAATACGCTGCAAGTAGGCATCGACGCGATCATCCCCGACGAACTGCCACATGTCCGCGAAGCGCTTGTCCTTGGTGAGCTTGGCCAGAGCGTTGGCCACTCCGGCGCTGCACTCGATGTCGCTCTTGGTGTGGTGAATCCGGTCCAGCGGAGTGCGCGGGAACACGGAAATGAACGGATTGGTGACGCTGGCGGTCACATCTGGATGCTTAAACTCCGCCCAAGAGTCTACCGGGAAGACCACGTCGGCGTACTCGCAGGATGCCGTCCACCACCACTCGTTCACAACCACCATGTCCGACTTGGGCAAGGTGTTCATGACTGTGTCGTAGTGGCCCTTGGCGTTGCCGATCAACGAGTTGGAGTTGGATACCCAAATCGCTTTTGTTGGCGTAGGAATGTGCCCTTTGCCGGTGATCAGCTCTTTGCCCATGCGCAGTGGCTTGTCGCCGTGGTTCCAGTAGTGGACGCTTTCGAATTTGAAGTACGGCTTGAGACGCGCGGGTTTAGTTGGGTCCAGCTCCAGGTCGAAGGGGTTTTCCATCGCGTACTGCGGGAGCCCGTTGAAGTACGCCGTGCGGTAGTTCCCTGCGTAGGAACCGACGTTGCCACCGATGAACCCAACGTTGCGCGTCAGTGCCGCCACCAACAAGATTGCGCGGTCCTTGAGATCATTGTTGAAGAACTGGTTCGGCCCCATGCCGCAGCCGAACAGCGTCTGCTCGGGGTTCTTCGCGATCTCTCGAGCGATGGCCAAGATCCCTTCCGCCGGCGCCCAGGTGATGCGCTCGACTGTCTTGGGGTCGAAGTTGTCCAACACGTATTGCTTGATCAAATCGAAGACCGGACGGCATTCGACGGTTTGACCGTCGGTCAACTCGACGGTGACGGTGCCTTCCAGAGCGGCTTTTCCGGACTTGCCCCGGCCCTTCTTGCCCACATCGGCTCGTGCGACCTGCACCGGCCGCTTGGCGGTCTCGTCCCAGACGACGAAGGGCCGCAGGCGGTCAGAAACGCCCTCCTTGATGAAATCTCCCTTCTGCTGCGGCGGCACCGGCGGCTTTTCGCCGTCCTTCAGCACTGTGGCCGCAAGCGACCCAGTGCCGCTCAAGCCCTTGACGCCCTTTGCGTCTAACAGCTGGTTGGTATCGAGTCGGACGAGCGCGGGCAGATCTGTGTAGTTGCGGACATAATCCGCGTCGTACAGCTTCTCACTGATCATCACGTGGGCGAAGCCCAGCGCCAAAGCGGGGGTTGTGCCCGGGCGTACAATCAGCCCCATGTCCGCCTTGTTCATGGTGGCCGAGTATTCGGCGGCGATGACGACGATCTTGGTGCCCTTTAGTCGCGCTTCGGTCAGCCAATGGGCGTCGGGCATCTTGGTGGTGATCCAGTTCATGCCCCAGACGACCAGCAGTTTGCTGTACTCGGTGCAAGACAGGTCCCAATCGCAGGTTTGCTGGCCGGTAACCATGGGGTGTCCCGGAGGCAGATCCGTGTGCCAGGTGTAGTTGTCCCAACCCCGTGAGCCGAGTGCGTTCGCAGCGTCGACTTTGCGCGTGTGGGCGTCCAGCAGCGCCAGCATGTTCGCGAAGCGGTACTGACCAAAGATGCGCGTGACGCCAAGCAGGGGCATGCCGCCGCGCATCTTGATCACCTGCGTGCCCGCGCCCGCGGTGGCTTCCACCATAGCGGGATCGAAGCCCTGCGCGGTCAGCCACTTCTGGCCCTTATCGCCATTGTACGCGGAAGATACGGACATGAATCCCTTGGCAACGAGCTCGAAGGCCTCGTTCCATCCCACACGGACGAACGGCTCTTTGCCGCGTTGTAGGTACTTGGGGTCCACCTTTCCCGTAGCGGGATCACGCGGCGTACCGGCGCGCACCCACTCCAGCCAACCCTTCCGGACCAGCGGATACTTGCAGCGCCGGCCGCCGTAAAACCGCCGTACCAGCGCCAAGCCCTTTTGACAGCAGCGTGGGTCCCAACGATGGCTCGCTTTGGCTCCGCCCAAGTCGCCGGCCTCGCCATAGCGGAAGGTGGGCCCGATCCGCACCAACGTGCCCGCGCGAACGTATCCGGTCAGCAGACAGTTGTGGGTGTCGTTCGGCGCACACGTGAAAGTGTACGTAGTGTCGTAGGCGTACAGATCGCGGTAGATGGTTTCCCAACTGCGATTTGGGTACGCGGACAGCGGATTGTCGACATGAACTGGGTCCAGAAAGTTGAAACCCCAGCTCGTGTCGGCCGCGCTTGCGACTGCCGCTCCCGACCCAGCGGTCAGGTACTTCATGAAAGAGCGACGACCGATTCCGTTGATGGACATATAGCCTCCCGACCGAAACCCAATGGGTCCGAGCAAGGTACAAACGAGAACCTTTGGGCGTCCCAAAGCGACGCGCTCCAAGTTTGAGCGTTAGCTATCACAGCCGGTGAAAAGCGCACTTGACGGATCCCATTGGACTGACAGACGTCACATCCACTGTGTCGGCGTCGCACGCTTGCGTGTCGGAGCAGAATCCACTTCGAATGCTGCGAGCTCTGGGAGTCATGCTGCGTGTCGAAGCAGAGTCTCGGGAGCAAAGGTGAAGCCAGGCCGTCGGCGAACACCCGGAGCCGCGGATTTGCTGCGCTCGACAAAAAGTGCTTGCAGGACTCAAAGGCTGAGTTATACAGTTATTGAGCAGTTCAACCAAAGGAGCTCAAAATCATGCCGAATTCACCTTGTTGCGCCCCCTCTTGCTGCGGTCCAGAGGGTCCCGCACCCCGGATTGACGATAGCGCGGACGGTATTCGCCAGCAGGTCCGTTCTCAATATGCGGGGGTCGCTAGCCGCGAGGGCTCTGGTCGGGAAAAGGGTGTGTCTCTCGCACTGGGCTACAGCGAGGCCGAGTTGGGAAACGCTCCGGAAGACGCCAATCTCGGCGTTGGCTGTGGCAACCCGACGGCGCTCGCCTCGCTGTCACCGGGAGAGACCGTGCTCGATCTCGGCGCCGGCGCAGGATTGGACGCGTTCATCGCAGCGGAGAAAGTCGGCCCGAGCGGCCAGGTCATCGGCGTCGACATGACGCCTGAGATGCTGGCGCGCGCGCGGGCGAACGCCGTCAAGGCCGGAGTTGCGGATCGCGTAGAGTTTCGCGCAGGCGTCATCGAGAACTTGCCCGTCGTTTCCGACAGCGTCGACGTCGTGATTTCCAACTGTGTGATCAACCTGAGTCCAGACAAACCCCAGGTGTTTCGCGAGGCCTATCGCGTATTGAAGCCCGGAGGACGGCTGGCGGTGTCCGACATTGCACTGACCGAGGCGCTGCCAGAGTTGATAGCTCAGCACGCGGCTCTTTATGCGGCCTGCGTCGGCGGCGCGATGGTCATAGACGACTACATTGCGGCCATTGAGCAGGCCGGGTTCAAGGATGTGCGTGTGACCAGCCGTGACGCCAGCGCCATGATCGAAAACTGGATCGACGACCCGATCGTTTCAGAAGTTGTCGCCAGTGTTGGCAAAGAAGAAGTGCTGCGCATTGCCAAAACCGTGCGAAGCTACGCCGTCGAGGCACTCAAGGCATGAAAGACTTCAGCTCGGAACTGATCGCGATATGCAGGATATTCGGCGTTTTCGAGCGTGAACAAGTCTGCTGCGGCACCGTGACGGTGCCGCAGTGTCTGGTGCTTCAGGCGTTGCGAGACGAAGAGCGCGACATCAACGGCCTCGCGGAGCTGTCTCACGTAACAGCCAGTGCCATGACTCGCCTGGTCGATGGCTTGGAGAAGAACGGATGGGTCACGCGCACGCGGGGCGCCGACGACCGCCGTCGGATCCTCGTGACTCTAACCGAGAGCGGTCGCGCCGAGGCTGAACGGTTGCATGTCTTGACTGAGCGAAGCGTCGAAGCGGTTCTCAGCAAGATCCCAAAGAACAAGCATGCGCAAGTGGTGGAGTCTGTTCAGCTGGTGCGCGAAGCGCTCGAAGGTGCCCGAGACACCCTCAAGAACTGCTGCGGCTGAGGGACGTCATGCGCCGCGCCGCGCGGCGATGCTAGCGTGCCACACATGCTGAGTTGGTCTGCAATCGTCGGCTCGCGCGGGGCCGACACGGCTGGTGTGCTCCACGGCGTTCTGACGCATCTGCGCCAGGTTGGCGTGCAGCCGTGCGGTTTCTACCAGGAGCGGGTGCTTGACGATGCCGGGGAAACCACGGGATGGGACGTCGTGCGCATCGGGCAGCCTGGGCGCGTCGCGCTCGCACGGCGCAGCTCGAACCCGGATTTGTGCGACTACGGCTTCGACCCCAATGCCTTCGCGACGGCCGCCAGCTGGGCGAGCGCTCCCGGCGCGGACCTGGCCGTGGTGGGCGGCCTCGGCAAGCTGGAGGCAGCGGGCAGCGGGCACTGGCCCCTGGTGCAGTGCCTGTTGGAACGTTCCGGCAACGCGAGCGCGCTGTTTTGCATTCGCGACACCAGTCTGTCGAGCTTGGCGCTGCGCATGCCCGACCCTGCTGCGTTCGTGCACTTGCCGTGTGACAAGCTTGTGTTGTCTCAGTTCCACGCGGACATGAAGCGGCTCGTGACTCGCATGTAGCGGGTCAGTCCGCGACGCGGCGCGCCCGCAGCGTTTTCAGCTGCCCGCGGGCGTTCTGAGCCAAACCCAGTTCCGCAAAGCGCCGGCGCCAAGGTAGTTCGCTATAGAGACGCAGTCCCTCTTCCAAGGCCGTCTCGCTCTGGGCGGTTCGACCTTGGCGCTCTTCGAAGCGCGCCAAGAGCAGGTAGTGGTCGAGGCGAGGGGCGCGACGCACCAAGGTGGTCATCAACTCCAGGGCGCGCTCTGGCTCGCCTTGGCGAAAGAAGCACTCCGCGAGCTCCGGCCAGGCGGCATAGTCCCGAAACATGGGCGTGTCGTCGACGACGTGTGCAAGCGACTCCCTTGCCGCATCCAGAGTGCCGAGTTCGAGGGCGCACACGCCCCGGCCAAAGTGTGCGTCCATCTCGCTCGGACGTTCCGTTAGGACTTCTTCAAAGAGCGATCGGGCCTCGGCATAGTGCGCGGCGTCCGCCAAACCCTGCGCCAACGCCAGGCGATTATTGATGCTCGGCGTTTCTTGTAAACGGCGGCGCAGGCTGTCGACAGATGGCGGCTTTCGCAGCGATGCAGTCAGCTTGCGGCGGATCCCAGAAAAATCTGGAGCGCGCGAACGCACGAAAATGAAGTATGCGAGTGCGCCGCCGGGTACGAGGGCGATGATCCAAAGCCAATGCGTCTCCGCTTTTCGGCGATACGCATCCGCCAGCATCCAGGCGTTGAACAGCACAACGGCTAACCCCAGCAGCCGAACCATATGAATCACATACGTTGTCGTGCCTGCGAACGCTAGCCACGGGCGGCCATTCTAGAATACCCAAGGAGGGATGTGGCGTCGGGTCCGAAGCGAATGCACCAATCGGACGCGACGGGCTCTCGCGGCGTGGGGGAAGGGGGCGCGCTTCGCCCAAAGAAACGCCAACTGCAGGTTCAGTCGTTGCCATGGGCGCGCTCTTTTGCGCGGCTCGGGCTCGCCGGGTTGGTTCTTTTTCAATGCGGCAGAGCGCCACCAGTGGACAGTCCCGCCCGAAAGCAGCCGAGCATTGCCATCGCACTACCTCCGTCCGGTCCGTCCGCTGGGGCCGCTGGGTTCGCCGCCGAGCGTTGCACCCTGAGCGCTGCGCACTGGGTTCAGAGTTCCCCAGTCAGACTCTACGCAGGCGAACACGCGTACGCGCGAGTGAACCATGGGTCGTTGATCGTCCGTGTCACCACCCGCTCCGACGCCTCGGTTGAGTTGCTCGGGCTGACGCTACGCGGGCAGGTCGATCCAGCGGAGCTCAGCGTCTACCTCAACCGACCGATGCGCTTCGGCCCTGCACTCATCCCCCCGTCAGACGCAGATTTCCGAATTGCTGCGCTGGGGCAAAGCGAGTTTGGCCTGCGTGCAGAGCGTGTCCCCGCAACCATGGCCGGACTGCTACCCGCGGAACCGCCGATGGTGTCCTGCGCGGACATCGTTTTGACCCGCCCAGGGCGCGACGCAGCTTCAGCGCGCCTCGCTTCCGCGCAGCGTGTCACAGAATGCCCAGCGGGAACGTCGCTGTGGCCCGGCCGTCCAGGTTGCTGGGCGCGGTCACGGCTGCGCGTATTGCCTTTTGCCCTGCGACCCGGCGGGGCGTCGCGGAAAGTGGTGGTTGGCGCGAACGCGGCGCTTGCGGTGGTCGATGTAGACGCGGCGCGGGAGCAGTGGCGGGTGGCGTGGCAACCCCTCGGCGGGGAGTGGATCGCCCTGGGGTGGGTTGCACGAACCGATCTCATCGGCATCGACGTAGCCGTCACCCTGGGTGTCGCCCACCGCACTCTGGCTCCCGTTCAGCGGTTTGCGTCGCAAGGATTCGTCTGCGGTCACACTTGCGACCACGCGATTGCCCTCTACGTTCTGCGGCGCGCGGAGCGCGTGTTGGTCGGCGAACTCAGTGAGGGCGGCATCGTGCCGCAAGTGTCTCACGTTACCCGGGACGGCTACGCAGTGCTCCTTCCGCCGCGTTGGATGGACACGCGCTGCGGCGACTCGGCTGATATCGAGATTGGGCACTACAGCAATCCGTGGTTTCAACTCGAACCGGGCGTGGAGTTGCAGGTGCGCAACGACGAATTGGTAGGTTGCCAGGTTTCGAACCGCTGGCTTAGCTGGCCGCCGCGGGAGAAGTAGCTTCCGCTTTTTGTTCGCGCGCCAGGGTTGCGCGTCGAGCTCACCTGGGAACACTCAACCGCCGATTCCGAACTTCGGCTCGGCTTACCCGCCGCCGCCGACCTGAACTGTGTCGTGGCCTGACAGAGCGTCGGCAACGGCCGTATGATAGTCTGAGCTCATGGTGCGCACATACATTGCCGGGCTCGCAGCGCTGACGCTCTTCGCTTGCAGTGACAGCTCCGAGCAGGGTGGGGGCAGCGGCGCCGCGTCGGGTAGCGGAGGCACCACGGGTACTGGCGCGACTTCTGGATCCGGAGGCGCAATTGCGGGTGCGGGCGGCGCAGCCACCGGCGGAACCGGCGCCACGTCGACGGGCGGTTCGGGTGGCGGGCCGAGCGATCCAAACGAATGCGCCAGCCCCGGTGCAGATTGGATCTTCTGCAGCGACTTCGAAGAAGGCAACAAGGACGCTTGGGACGACTACGACGGCAACCCAGACAGTTCTAATTTGCTCATGAGCGATCCCGGCGCGTTCGGCCTGAGCAACAACAACGTGATGCGCCTTCGGGTCGAGCCTGGCCGCGGCGGCGCGGATCTGGTCAAGGTTCTGCCCAGTCAGCACGACAAGCTCTACGCCCGCTGGTACGTCGCCTTCGAAAACGGTTTCGACTTCAGCGCGCCCAACCACGGCGGCGGCCTGCACGCCGGTTCCCGGGATCTGCTCGGCCGCTCCGACTTCCGCCCCAAGGGCGACGACTGGTTTACAGCCTGGCTCGACTACCGCACGGACTCGCCCACCATTTTCAACATCTACTCCTACTACCGCGGCATGTACCAAGACTGCGCCGATCCGAACGGCCAGTGCTGGGGCGACAACTTCCCCTGCACGGCAGACGAAGGCAGCAACTATTGCGAGAAGCCCCAGCATCGCGAAACTACCCTGCCAAAAAACCTCACCCCGGGCGCGTGGTCCTGCGTCGAGCTGATGGTCGATGGCGGCACAGCGTCCAGCTCCGAGTCCGGCGCCAACGGCAGCTTCGACTACTGGGTCGACGGCAAGCAGATCGGACCATGGAACGATCTCTGGCTACGCACCGACCCGAAGCTCAAGCTCAACATCCTGTGGCTCAGCCTTTTCCACCACGGCGACCATAGCGTCGAAGGCATGCTGCTCGACAACGTCGTCGTCTCCAAGAGCCGCATCGGCTGCCTGTAGAGGCGTAACTGCGGCGAAGGCCGCGAGCCGGCTCACTACTTCGTGCCGTCGTCTTGGGCCTCTGCTTCGGCGAGCAAGGACTCCACTTCGCGCACATGGTCGGGCTCGAGTTGCGGGACCATCTCGCCGAGGGCGCGGCGCGCCTCACTAGTGGTGAGCTTTCCTTTTTCGAACTCGAGGCAAATCAGGCACATCTCTATGGCATACGAGATCTGGGTCGCCTTGTCGAAACTCTGCCACTTCCGCGACCTCTGAGGCCACTCTAACCATCTACGCCCGCGAGAGCTCGCCCGCCGAACTGGCGACGCAGCCGCCGGTGCCGCCAACGAAACAGCCGCGGCACGATCAGGGCGTAGAGCGCCCCCGCCCCTGGAAGCCGTGGGGACCACGCCAGGCGATCTGTAATCCGCGTACCACTGCTAGTGGGCTCAAGCAGGCGATCGTGGTGCCAAGCCCGCTGCGTGAGCATGCTGGAACGCTCGTTGAATTCGCGCCCCGGGTCGATCGACTCGATCACGACATCGTCGTAATCGACGGGCAAGACTCCCAGGACAAGGAGCCAGCTTCGGAAAAGGCGCTCGCCCAATACGAAACGTTCGTCCGTCAGTGACAGACCGCGCTCTGGCGTCGTCATGCGCAGCCACGGCCGAAGCTCCTGGTTGACGCAATCCATATCGGTGATGAACCGCCACACGTCCATTGTCTGAGCATCGAGCTCAGAGCTGATCTCGAAGTGATAGGGCAGCGCTTCGCTCACGGACCCCGAGCCTAGCGCACTTTCGCGCGTTCCCCGGGCACGGACCAACGGCTGCGTTGCGCAATCGCAGCGGGCTTTCTTGGCCGCATGCTGCAAGCGCTGGTGCAGGGGCTCGGCGAGCTCGCCCAACCGACTTCGGCGAAGTGGCGTGCGTCAATTCCAGGCGCTGGATTGCATCAAGTCGGCGTATTAGCGTCCGCTAAAGCATGGATATTCACGACATTCTAGGCA
Source organism: uncultured Myxococcales bacterium (assembly GCA_937872925.1). Taxonomy (GTDB): domain Bacteria; phylum Myxococcota_A; class Polyangia; order Polyangiales; family Polyangiaceae; genus JACKEA01. The sequence goes on from CALMUT010000201.1 coordinate 17,804, forward strand.
GCGCATCGCCCCAAGCAGCCGCGACCCTCAAGCCGATCTTGAAAGCAGTCGACGACGGCGTCGAAGTGAACGTCGCCGCGATCGGTCCACAAAAGAAGGGCGCAGCACTGGTCGACGCGTTGTGCGGCATCGACGGCCCGCTTCTGGCCCTGCGCGTCGCCGAGCAAAGCCTCAGCGCCGCAGATCTCGAGCGCCTCTCGAAGACCACCTGGTTCGCTGGCGTGCGCGACATCGATCTGCGCGGCAATCGCATCGGGGCGGCGGGGCTTGCGGCATTGGGGCGCGCCACAGAGCTTCGGTCCCTCAACCTTGGCTACATCAAAGTCGGCCCCGGGCTTGCGAAGTTGCCGCCGCTACAAAAACTCGAAACGCTCATGCTCGGCTTCAGCGGCATCGACAACGACTCGCTGCTCACACTCATCGGCTGTGAACTGCCCGCGTTGAAGTGGCTCGATCTGATGGGCCTCGGTCAATTCATCAGCTACGGCGGGTACGCGCGAGCCATCGACCGCGGCGGCCTGGACTACGGTGGCGTAGAGGCGGCCACGATGTCGACCTTCACCAAGAGCGATCTGGCGTCTCGCCTCGAGACTCTCGTCTTGACCCACGCATTCCTCGACAAGCCGACGTGCGCTGCGCTCGCGGCCGGGGCGTGGGGCGCGCTGCACACGTTGGTGCTCAACGAAACGCGGGTTGGCGACAGCGCCGACGCGCTCGTCGGATCGTACCCCGCCCTCAGGCACCTGGAGCGAGATGGCGGCTTCGGCGACGGGCTGGCAAAAGCCTCATTCCTCGAACAGCTCACCGCCCTCGTGATCCCGAAGAGCGCCATGGCACCGAATAGCGTCGATGCCGTCATCGGCGCTGCCAAGAATCTGACCCTGCTCGACCTCACCGGCTGCGATCTGAAGCGGTCGGCGGCGGACGCCCTCGCCGCGTCCACGGCCCCGCTACGCACGTTGCGCGTCATGAACAACGCGTTGGACGGCGGCGCAGTTGCGTCCTTGGTTTCGGCGCCGTTCCTATCGCAACTCAACCTCCTTGGGCTGAGCGGCAACCTCTTCGGCAGCGAAGGCGCCGCGGCCGTCGCCAACTCGGCTTTTGCGGGCTCGTCCCTCGGGCTCTCGCGTGCGGATCTGGACGACGATGACGCGCGCCCCCTGTGGAGTGCGTCGTACGTACCAAAACTGCGCCAGTTCTCTCTGGTCGGCAATCGCGTGAGTGACGCCAGCGTCGACGCCATCCTTGGTGCGCCGTTCGAGAACTGCACCCTGGACATGAGCGGCAACGCACTGACGCGATCAGGCTTTCAGAAGCTGGCAAAGGGCTTCAAGGGCAAGGTCACCGGCGAGCGTCGCCAAAATCCGGGTCGTGCCCGCGCCGCGCCAAAGCTCGACGGCTCGCCCCTGTCCCTGGTGCCCGGCGGGCCTGCGGCTCTGGCTCCCGGGTTCGGAAAGACGCCTAAGCGGGTCGCTGCGCTGGGCTTCAAACTCGGGAAGACCGCCGGCACAATGGGCTGGTTCGTTGGCAAACAGCCAATCGACGCCGCGACGTCTCACGTGATCCTCATCACCAAGACCGGCAAGAAGATCGAGCCAAAACCGCCCATCCTCATCCCCGGACTCCGCGACCCTTTCGCGGTCGTCAACGCGGAGCACGACGCGGCCATCGTCTTCGTAGGCGAACTTGGGATCTATGCGGTCAATCTGAAAGATGGCGCCTCCGAGCGCATCGCCGACGCAACCGGGGCCGCGCGCTCCGGGATCGCGTATGCGGACCGCATCGTGCTCGCGCACGGCGACACCATTGCTCCGGCAACGCTCGATCTGTTTTCGCTCACCAAGGGCACGACGACCCATGCCCATCGCTTGGTGCTCGAGGTGGCACATCGCGCTGTCGGATTGCATCGCTCCGGTCAGGTGCTGTTGGCCGGCCAAAGTGGCTTTGCTCGTGGACCGCTCACATTCTTGTGCGTGGTCGATCAGTCGCTAAAGGTCTTGGGAGCGCTCGGCGATGGCTACACCGTCGTCGGCCCGCCCCTCGACGCGCTGGTCAAGGGCGGCGACGCGGTTTGGGATCTCGAAGGCATCGACGCCGCCCTGGCCGCCGCAACCTGAAGCGCTCTACGCGGCTCCGAAGGTGCGCGCAAAGCGCAGCAACCTTCCGCAACCAGCGCGCATGAGGCGCGAAACGCGTGGCTCAAGGGATCGCGGTCGGCGCTCCGCGCCGCTACTTCGTCAGGCCGCAATAGGCCGGAAACGCTGCGGGCAACCCGCCGGCAAAAGGCGATGGCGTCGTGCCGAAGGGGTGCGCCATCAGGAAATCGAAAGCGACGTCGCGCATGGCTGCTGGCGCGCTGTGTCCGTTGGTGTGTTGGCACATCGCGACGAAGTGCCCGTTTTTGGTCAGGCCGTCGAAGTAACCCTCCGCCAACGTTTGGTAGATGGCGGGCTCGCTGCTGCCGCCGTGTGACAGCAACGCCGCAAACTTGCCAGTCGGATCTTGGGGAACCGCCGACAGTCCGCCGTTCGTGCCGGCCGAGTACGCGACAGCGGCCGCCACATAGCCCGAGCGCTTGTAGGCGAAGTGCAGCGTTTGCCAGCCGCCGGCACTGAGACCCGTGGAGTAGATGCGGCGCAGGTCAATTCCGACCTTCTCGATGGCGCAGGCAACCACTTCGTCCGCCATCAGCACGTCATCCATGTCCCAGTATTCGTCTTCGTCCGCGGCATCGATGTACGGCGCGACCAGCATGCCGCCCATCGCGAGCAACTGCGTGCGTGCGGCTGAGCTGATGCCGCCGGCGCCGGGGCTGCCGTGCCAGCCGTGCCAATAGAACACCAAAGGCCCCTCCAGGGTCTTGGCGGCGTCACTGATCCATAACTTGACCGTGCGCGCGCCCTGCGCGGGTTGGAGCGTGATCTCCGCGCCGGTGAACTCCGGACATTTTCCGACCGGCTTGGGCACGTACTGCGCCTTCGGACTCGACCCCGCGCCGCTGCCTCCGCCGGTATTCGTCGCGCCGCCGGTGTTCGCCCCGCCTCCGGTATTCGTCGCGCCACTCGCGCCTGCACTGCCACCGGCGCCCGAGCTGCCGCCCGCGGCGCTGCCCCCGCTTCCAGCGCTGCCCGAACTCCCAGCACCTGCACCCGCGGCGCCCGCGCTGCCACTCGAATCGTCACCACCGCAGGCCACGACGGAAAGCGAGATCATCAGAGCTAGGAACTTAAACATAAGCGTTTCCTCCCGCCGTCAACACGCTACGCCCCGCCAATGCCCTGGTCAATCGACAGGACCCGGCTGCGTGTTAGGTTCCGCCCGATGCTAGGGCTCCGCGTCCCACTCTTGCTGTGCACATTGAGTTGCCTGGCCTGCGCCGCGGCGCCTCCTCAAGAGCCCGCGTTGGCGGCTAATCCTGAAGCCCCCGCTGCTTCCCATTCGGCCGTTTTCAGCACGCCCAGCGCCAGATCGAAATCGCCGCCCCCAGATGCCTGTGCGGAGCAACGAGCGACTATCGAAAGCGACACGGAGCGCGTGCTCGCACTGCTGCCCGCAGCTCCCAAGCGGGAGGTCAACACCCAGACCCTCGCGCCCGCGGGCGACGAGCCCGTGCGCATGAACGTCAGCCCCGTGTCGAACCACTACGTCCTGCTCTGTGCGGCCGAAGACGTAGCGCTGCTCACGCCCTCGTTGCCGCTGCCGCGCTGGCTCGCCGACGTGCAAAAGAAGAGCACGGACACCTGCTTTCGCGTCGTCGCCGCCTACAACCACAAGCACGAGGCACTGGGGTTTTCGGGCGGCAAGTGCGTTGGGCTGATCACGATCGTCGAGCCCGTCGAGCGCTTGGTCCAGGCCCAGCGCCGCGCCGAAGCAGCGAAATCTCGAAAAGAGACGATAGCGCTGTGTGGCGCAGAGTTATTCGCATCCTGCGAGGCCAAGGGCTGCCGTGCGACGCAGCGTCAACGCTGTCCTGGCGGAGTGCGCCCGCGCCCAGGCGATCCACCCTTGGGCAGCTACTGCGTGTGTGAATGCGGAGAGACGCAGGCACAAGGGATTTGCCCTCCCGCCATGTAGTGCCCAACTCAGCGCGGCTCGCGAGGACCCAGCGAAGGCGTAGACGCAGTCTGCGGCGCACTTGCCCGCCGGGACGCGTCCTGTCACCGGTGACACTTTTGGTCATGACCCCGGCGGGCGCAAGGCCGCGCATTTGCAGCGTTCACCGCGAAAATCTGGCTAGATCGGCTTTCCAATCACGCAGCGGCGCGTGGCATGTGGCTTGCTGTGTTTTGAAACATGTCGACTTCTAGCACTTTCAGCTCCGCTCTCTTGCCCACCACCACTCGCTCCCTCGTGACTGCAGTTGCCCTGACTCTGCTTTCCGGCTGCGGTGGGGCGGATGATGAAGCAAGCGGCGGTGCCGGCGGCAGTTCGAGCGGCGGGGCGAGCGGCAGCGCGGCGGATGGTTCGGGCGGCAGCACCTCGGGCGGATCCGCGGGCGTGTCGAGCGGCGGTTCCAACTCAGGAGGCGGGGCGGGCACCTCGGGAGCAGCCGGCGCGGGAGGAGGAGCCGCGGGCGCCGGCGGTAGCGGCGGCACTGGCGGGAGTGGCGGGACCGGCGCAAGCGCCGGCACGGGTGGCACGTCGCCTGGCAAGTTGAAAGCGTTCCCTACGGCGTGGGGCGGCGGCTCCGACACGACCGGGGGCCGCGGCGGGACCGTCGTGCGTGTGACCACCTTGGCCGACAGCGGCAGCGGCAGCCTGCGCGAAGCACTGCTCATGAAAGTGCCGCGCACGATCGTGTTCGACGTCAGCGGCCGTATCCACCTCACGTCGATGATCGAGTTGATCAAGGAAAACTCCGACTTTACTCTGGCGGGTCAGACGGCTCCGAAGGGCGGCATCACGATTTCTGGCCGACCGCTGCAACTCGGCGGCGGCTATTCGCGATCACCCCAACCCTGTAACAACGTGATCATTCGGCACATCCGCTTCCGCAACGGGAGCTACACCGGTCAAGCCGACGCCTACATGCACAACGGCCTGATCAGCACCGGCACCGACAAATACGTCATCGATCACTGTTCCTTTAGTTTTAACGACGACCAGGCGATCTCTTTCAACGCCAATTATGGCCCTCTCCAGAATGGGACCGTGCAGCGAAGTATATTTTCAGAGAATGCCACGGGCGCCATCGTCGGCCTGACCAACAAACAAAAGAACGACAACTTCACGTTCATCTACAACCTATGGGCGGACCAGACCCACCGCACTCCCAATGTGGGCGGAAGCGTCGGCGCCCGCTACGACATCCTCAATAACGTGAAATTCAATTGGAAGGCGCGTTTGACCAACGCAAACTCCGGCGCGCCGCAGATCAACTACATCGGCAACTACCTGAAGGTCGGCGCTCACGTGCTGCGCAAGGACACCTCTTGGGGCGCGCACGCTGGGGAGACCCACGACAACAAAGTTCAGAACGTGCCCACATCCATCTACACCGCGCTGAACTATCATTCGGAAAAGTACAAAACCCCGGTGCTCGACGACCGCAACATCTGGAGCCGTTTCTCCGGACCCAGTGACTTGGACGCCTCTGCTTTCACCACGAAGCAGCACGCGCTCCTGCCCAACACGCCGACGATCCTTCCCGCGGCCACCGCCTTCACCAACGTGCTTGCCGACGTAGGCGCCAATCGATACATGGACGACAGCGGCAATCCGCAGACCTATCTGGACAGCTACGACACGACCAAGATCGCCAACGTGTCCAGCGGCAAGAGCTCGGACCCGTCCAACACGTCCTGGACGCAGCCCGCCCTGCCGACGAACACCCGACCCGCCAGCTACGACACCGACAAAGACGGCATGGCAGACGCGTGGGAAATCAAAACCTTCGGCAATTTTTCGAAGTCGCCCGGCGGCAACGATCTGGATCCCGGTTATACGAACATCGAGATGTTCATGAACCAATAGGGATCTCAGGGTCGGTTCACGTCACACGCCGACTAGCCGGCACCATCGCGGTGCTGCGCTTCGCACTGGGGCCCCAGGCGCAGCGTTGCCGTTGCCCGCGAGGCGGGTGACGACGGCGGGAACGAGGCGGCAACAATGCGGCTGGCTTTCCAAGGGATCCCGCGAGCCTTTACAGTTGCAGTATTGAGATCTCGCCAGAGGCTCGGCGTGCATGGATGGCGCCGCTGGCGACGAACAGGTCTTCGGCGCCGTCCTTGTCAGAACACAGCTTCTTGATCTTGGCCCCGTCCCGTCGCAACACAACGAGCGGACTCGCCGAGGCGCTGATGACCGCCACGATGTCGCCGGCCGCAGCGACCCGCACGCCCTTCTTGATGGTCTTGTGCACCGCCACTTCTTGCCACGTGCCGCTCTCGTCCCGCTGTAGCCAGACCATGCCCTTGGCTAGCGCCACGACGACCTCGTTCTCACCAATGGCGGCGAAGTCGTGGACCTCCCCGAGCTTGGTCTTGGCGCTGTTGTAGATGAGCGTCGGCGTGTCGCTCTCGGGGCCGAAGGTGTGCAGCATCCAGTCTCCTTGCACGCCGAAGCCGCGACTGCCCGCCGGTGTGATCGCCAGGCGCTTGCCTGCGTGGTTTTCGAACTGCCGCACTTCGTCGCCGCGGGCAAGGGTAAAGCCCTCTGTGTTCATGGTTGCGATGACGTCCGCGTTGGCTGCGCGCACCGCGGTCGGGTTCTTCTCTTCACCCCAGCGCGTCAGGGCGTCGATGACGTTGCCCGGATGCGACCACCCGCCGCGCGCCGCGGTCGCGACTGCTTCTGGCACCGGCTCAGGCGCTTGCACTCCTTCGACGAGCACCCAGCCCGGCTTGGACTTCGACTTCTTCGCAGGGCCAACTGAACCAGCGCCCCGCTTGCTCGCTGCGGTCGCGCCTTTGACGGCCGCTTTCGCTGCCAACACCTCTGCGGTGTGCGTGAGTTCAAAGTACTGGTCGCCATCGCTCGGCTCATGGGGCTTGCCATGTCGGAACACGGCACGGCCCGCTTGCTCCGTCACGAAGAACAGCGGCGTCAACTTCACGGACCCGGCAGGGCTCAGCTTCTTGCCGTTCCAGGCGAACAGCTTCATGGGGAATGCCCAGAGCAGCCGCCCGTCGAAGAGCGAGAATCGACAGTCGCTGATCCGCCGCGAATCCACCACGCTCGGGGAAGCCTCGCTCGTGTCGATCACACAGAGTCGAGTCTCCGTCTCGATGGCGAGGAAGCGTTCCGTCAGCCAGAGCGTGCGTTGGATCTTCTTGTCTTCCGCGGACGCCCGCCACACCTCGCGGATCGAGCCGTCACTGGGGTCGACCAGCACCACCGTCTCCTCACGCGTGACCGTCGATAGGTGAAACGCGACACAATCCCCCGACGGGTGTGGAGACGAAACCCGCGTGCAGGTGGTGTTCTCGGGCAGTGCGATCTGATGCGGACTGCCGTTCACGTTCAGGTACAGCGACTTGTAGAACTGGACGTAGCGCCCGGCGCGCTGCGGGTGGCTCAGGGCACCCTGAAAGGACATGCCGTCGTCCGCCGGGTACAGCGCACGCAACGCAGCGGGATAGGCGCTCTCCGCGGCGGGCTCGGTGGGGTCGGCAAAAGCGAGGCCGACACACTTTGCCTTGGGCGGCGCCACGGCCGCTGCGAAGCGCGCTTGACGCTCCGCCTCGAAGATCTCGCGGAACACTGCGTCGAAGGCCTCGCGACCAGCAGGCTCCGGGTAGGCGGCATCCCTGGGCCGCTGGCTCCCGGCGCAGGGCGGTCCGGGATCCAGATCGGCGTAGTCTTCCGCCGCTGTGATGTGCACCGCCTCCACCAGCGGCGCAATCCCGTGGGCTGATCGCACGAACTTGGCAACATCCGCGAACAGCGCCCGCGCATCGCCTCCGCGAGGGAACGCGTTCAGATACGCATACTCCTTGCTGAACCGCCAGCCCCCGCGCCCTGTCACGCCCTTCTTGCAATGCGCCTGCCACGCATTTGCCAGGGCAACCAACGTGGCGTCGTCGGGCTCTTGCTCGAAACGCAGTTCATAGACGAATACCTCGTCGTCCCAATCCTTCGGATCCTCTCCAAGGAATCGCATCTGCAGCTAGCTTTCGTGTCGACCGCGGCCAGCCGAGGTCATTTTTCGCAGTATTCATTCAGACCAAGTTTGCAGGCCTTTGCGAAGAACTCGTCGGCCTTCGTCTTGTCTTGATCGACGCCCAGCCCCTTCTTGTAGAGCTTGCCGGAGTTGGAGCAGCCGTCCGGGTAATCGCTCGCGCACGCTTTCTCAAACAACGGGAGCCCGCGAGCCGCGTCTTTTTCCATCCCGAGCCCCTCGGCCGCCATCACTCCGGCTATGTTGCAAGCAACACCTCGCTTCTTGAACGCTTCGTCGTTGCAACTGGCTTCCAAGTGAATGAACGCGGTGGAATACTCCTTTTTGGCGCGAAACAGGGCCAGTCCGAGCACGAAGCAGGCGTCCTCGAACTTTGCGGTGCAGGCCTTCGTAGCGAACGGCACGGCTCCCTCGGGATCTGAAGCCTCTTGATCGAGCAGCACGCCAGCAGCATTGCGACAACCACGCATCGAGGCCTTCTCACAGGCTTTCTTCATCAGCTTGAGCGCTGTGGTTGGGTTCTTGTCGGTGCCCAGCCCCTCCAACTCAGTCAGGCCCAGCCGGGCACAAGCGTCACCGTTGCCCAGTTCGCACGCTTTCTGACTGTACTCGCGCACCTTGGACCAGTTTTTCCCGATGGCTTCGAATTCTCCCGCACGCGCGCACGCGTGACCGTCGCCATCTGCGCACGCTAAGCGATAGAACTCGGCGGCTTGCTTGGGAAACACTTTGGCTTCCCTCCCGTAGAACTCGTCCGCCAACTTCACGCATGCCGCGGCTGCGCCCGGCTTGCACGCGCTTGTATCGCGTACGCAGGAATTTGTGTGGGATTGTTGGCTTGTTCCCAAGCCCTTCTTGATCGTGACGGTGCCCGAGCAAATCTCGTCGCCTTTCTTGCCGGTGTACTTGAATGCGGCGCCGTCCTTCTTCAACTCGGTGACGCTAATGCCCTGGGACTCCAAGTAGCTGCGCGCTTCCGCGTCGCTGCCGCTGCAAGAGAGCGCAAGCACCGCAATGCCGAAAATGTTGAGACGGTTCATGATTCTCCTTTTTGGCATGCTCCACAACCAACGAAAACTAGCCGATCGTCACGACGCATCCAACCCGGTTTTCGGCGGCGGCACGCATCGCCTTGGAGCCGCAGCTATCCCGGTCAGGCAAGGGAATCGTCAGGCACGGGAATCACCACGCATGCGGCGGGTTGTGCTGAGCACGCTTCCGTCTTGACGCGGCGCGAAGGTGCGCCCCAACGCAGCGCCGCCGAGTGCGGCGGCGTCAGAGACAAGGCGGCGGATTGCAGGAGCAGAAGTTACCGCTGCAGTGGCCTCCGGCGCAGCCGCATTGCCCGAGGAGGCCGCAGTTGGCGGTGCAGTTTACGAACCCGCCGCACCCGTCAGACGCCGTGCCGGCGCACTGGTTGGCGGGGCAGGGATTGGGATTGGGGGTGCAGCTGGTGCACACATTGTTGACGCAGGTACTGGGCAATAGGCACTTGCCGCATGCGAGCGTACCGCCGCAGCCGTCAGGCAGCGGGTCGCAATTCTTGCCTTGCGCGGCGCAGGTGGTTGGAGTGCAGCCGCATACGTTCACTGTGCCGCCCCCGCCGCAGGATTGCGGACTGGTGCAACTGCCGCAACTGATGCTGCCCCCGCAGCCGTTGGAGATGGTGCCGCAATTCTTGCCTTGCGCGGCGCAGGTGGTTGGAGTGCAGCCGCATACGTTCGCTGTGCCGCCCCCGCCGCAGGATTGCGGACTGGTGCAACTGCCGCAACTGATGTTGCCCCCGCAGCCGTTGGAGATCGTGCCGCAGTTCTTGCCCTGAGCCGCGCACGTGGTCGCGGCGCAGCCGCATACGTTCGCCGTCCCGCCGCCGCCGCAAGACTGCGGACTGGCGCAGCTGCCGCAACTGATGCTGCCCCCGCAGCCATTGGAGATAGTACCGCAGTTCTTGCCTTCAGCGCTGCAGGTCGTGGGCACGCAGCCGCAGACATTCGGGGTACCGCCACCGCCGCAGCTATCCGCGCCGGTACAGCTTCCGCAGTTGAGCGTCTTGCCACAACCATCGGAGATCGTTCCGCAGTTCTTGCCCTGGGCTGCGCAGGAAGTCGGCACGCAGGGATTGGTGCCGCATTTGTTCGTACCGCCGCCACCGCAGGATTGGCCGCTGGGACAAGTGCCGCAGTTCACCGTAGAGCCACAGCCGTCGGAGAGCGTGCCGCAGTCCGCGCCGACGTCCGCGCATTGGATGGGCGTGCAGCCGCACTGGTTGTTGCTGCATACTTCGGGCAACTGACAGGTGCCGCATACGATGCTGTTGCCGCAGCCATCAGAGACAGTCCCGCAGGCGGCGCCCTGTTGCGTGCAGTTCTGCGGCGTGCAGCCACACGCATTGTCTGCCCCTCCGCCGCCGCAGGTCTCCGGCGCCTTGCAAACGCCGCAGTCCAGGACGCCATCGCAGCCGTCGGAAACTGTCCCGCACGTCGCACCCAGCTTGGCACAGGTGGTTGGCGTGCAGGGCGTGGTCCCGCAGCGGTTGGCTCCGTTGCCCCCACAGAATAGGCCGCTGGGACAGCTGCCGCACTCGACGGTGCCGCCGCAACCATTGGAGATAGTTCCGCACTCGGCATTGTCAGTTTCGCACGTGCTGGGGGGACAGCTGCTGGCGTCGCTGCCATCGGGTGCGACCGCGCCGTCCGTATTCGAGCCGCCATCGGGGGAGGCGTCCGATGGATTTCCCGCGCCCTTCAAGTCGTCCAAGGACGAAGTCAAGCTGCAGGACGCAGCGGCCCAGATCACAAGAAGCGACGCCAGGGCGCTGACCAACGCGCGCCGAAAGGACAAAAGCATGACCCAGTTTAGGGTCGAAGCGACGCTTTGGCCAGTCCGGGCGCGGTCGGCACGGGACCCAGCGCCGGCGTGATTGTTGACTCTGGCGCCGGCGTCGTCGATCCGGAACCAGGTCCAGCGCCCGCGCAGGCGCAGAGTGCAAAGACACTAGAGTGCAGGGACACTAACGACATGGATGCGCACGGCAGGGCTACGCATGCGGGCACGCTAGCAAAGGGTCGTTCGGCTCGCTAGCAAGCGAAACGAAGCGCGAAGCATTCAGTTCTGCCCGCGCTCGTCCCACTTCGGTGGTGGCACATCTTGTACGGTACCGACGACGGGTACGGGGTTCAGCCCCTGATTGCTAAGGCGGGCCAAGCCGCGTTCGTAGTTGAGGTAGGCGACCCCGTCGATCAAGGGATGGATGGATGCCGATTTGACCTTCGCGATCAGCGATTCGCCGAGCCATAGTTCGTCGTCACGGAATCGGTTCGAGCGGTATTCCAGATTCGTACCGGGCACTTTTGCGTGGATGGAGTCCTTGGTCTCCAAACCGTCCTTGTCCTCCCAGCGTACGAGATGCCAGGTGCTCGCGGTTTTCCAAGTGCCGTACACCGCGACGATGCCCCCAGTCATCTCGCAGCCGGAGACTCGCCACGCCGGACACCTGGCTTCTGGCTTCTCGCTCGTTTTCCCCAGCACGGCGGTCACGGGCCACCACCGGGACGCGCAGGGACCGTCCTGCGAATTGAAAACTTCCAGTCTGGCGTCTGCTGGTCTGGGCGTTGTGCTGTCTTCGTCCTTGATGAACAAAAGTGATCGTTGCTTGGCGATCTCAACGCAGCTCTGACTGAAGAGCATGCCTCCGGCTTCGCCCGACTTGTCTCGCGTATCGCGATAGGCGTGGAAGCTGATCGGCGTTGGCGCCACCGCGACGGCAATCGGCGCCGCGGCTATCGGCGCGTTGCGCTCGTCCTGAAGTTCTGCTGGCCGTTGCTCAGCAGCGACCGGCGATGGCTGAAGGGTGGCCTCGCGAGGAGCGCAGGTGGCCGCACCGATCAGCGACAGCGCTGAGATTTGCGGCAAAAGTTTGTATTCCATCTGCGCCTGAGACCTTACGCCAAAGTAGCGAGCCGCGCGCGCGTGGTACGCTCGCGACGTGCGCAATCTGGGAAAACGGATGGCACAGCTCGGCGCCTGCGCGCTGGGTGTGTCGTGCAGCGGCCTGGGTATTGGCGTGCCGGAACATCCAGAGGCTGCAGCACCACAGGAGCCCACAGCCGTCGTGCCCATTGGTACGTCGGGGCCGCCCGCCAATTCGGGGCTCCCGGAGCCCTCGACCGATGCAACGCGCCCGGTGCCCCCCGCGGAACCCGTCGATTACGCATCCGAAGCCAAATGGGCGCGGGCAAAGTACCCAGACGCTCTTGCCAAAGTGTCCTTCGTGTCTTTGGCCGATAAGCTAGAGGCTTGGGTCCCTGCGAAGGGTCAGCTCACGGTGTATCTTTCGGCTAGCGATTTCGCCTGCTCAAAGACGTTCCTCCAACGTCCTCTCGAGCCTGAGGCGACCGGGCCGGGCGAAAACGATGTCGTGGGCAGTCGCGATCCCGCCTACCTGCATGTGCTCGTGGCATTAACAAACGTTCGCGAGAGTCGGGTTCGCAACGAGCGAATTCGATCCTTCGGACGCGCCAGTGTGGGTCATTTCTTCGAAACCGAAAGTGCGTCAGGTTGGGATCGCTTTGAAGCGGGCCGTTGGGTGCCCGCCGGTGGGTCTGCGTTAGGCGAACCCAACAAGTACCGTGGGACGCTGAGTCACGTTGATTCCGAGGTCGCTATCTTCGGCGGCGTGCCGGCTCGCGCAAGTGTGACGTGCGGCGGTCCGTCGGTGGTGTGGCAGTGCCCTTCCGGCGGAACACGCAGCTGCGATTCCTGCCGAGTGTCGCAGGCCGAAGTCGTGGAGGCCCCGCCGACACAAGATAGTTTCGCAATACAGCACTTTTCGGCCACGCTCGCCGGTGCTTGCACGGATCCATGCCCGAAACACGTCCCGCCAGACAAGAAACGCATCGAGGCTCTGTTCTCAGCGACACTGCCCTGGATGCCAATGGCGAGCGGTGAGGCTCCACTAAAAATGTACAAGTCGCGCAAACGCTGCTTGTCCGAACACAAGGTAGCGCACGCACAGCCGTAGCGGGCGGCGACGGACGGAGCGCGGTGTAACTTGGGTTCTCGGCTGATGGATCGACGGTTCTTCTTGCTAGCCTGCGCGTGCGCGTGCGCGCCAGTCGCGCCGCAAGGGGTGCACGCGCCACAACACGTGGTGGCAGCGCCGCCGGAGCGCACAGTGACAGAGCCAGCCCCGTCACGCGCGCACAGTTCTGTCTGCGTGATCCCCGCCTCCGGTCGAGGGGAAGACATCGAACTGTTCAGCATGGAACAGCCACGCCGCCCGATCGGCACAGCGTCCGGGAGCGTGCCGATGGAGTGGATCGATCCGGACCTTCGGCTAGCCGAGGGGCGCGTGCGCTATAAGGACAACGGTGTGTTTCGCATCGAGGGTTGGGGCAAGGCGACGCACAACGCCGGCTTTCATTTGATCGACCGTGTGATGACCTTGGATGGCCACGGCTGGGTGAATGCGACCTTCAACATTGCGTCCGGTTCCGCCGCGCGATCGGGTGACCACGTGCGTTTCGTTCCGCCAGGTACCTTGTTGCCAAGCGTCGCTGTCGACACGCCGTGTAGCAACCTGCGCTTTGGTTATCCTACTGGGGAATACGCGATGTACGCCACCTACCAGGGCACGGAGGTGAAGCACCGGGTCATCGAACAAGGATTCGACCTTTTCGCGACGCCGAGCGGCGCGCCCATTCATGCGATCACCCAACCCCGTCACGTTTCCGTCTACCAGGCAGACGGCGCCTTCAGCTACGTCCGAATCGACGACGGCGAGTCGGTGGCCGTGGGATGGGTCAAGACGTCCGCACTTTCCGAGCCTGTTTCCGAACCCAAACGAGTCAGCTGCTGCGAAGAAGAGCGCGCCAAGCCCATTAAGGTGCGGATGCCAGCGACCGAGTCGAAGCTCGGCACGGTAAAACACCTCGCGGAGCTGTACGTCGGAGCTAAGCCGGACGGCGCAGCAGTGGGACTCGTTGAGGCGGGCCTTCGCGTGTCCCTGGGGCGCTTCGACGGTGAGTTCGTTCGTTTCGCTCCCCTCGGCAAGAACTTCTCGCCGCCCAAGGACCAAAGCTTTTGGATCCGGCAGGACGCGATTGAAAGCGGCGAGAGTTCGAGGTGAGGGCGCGTCGCGCGATGGGGTCGCTCGTACGCCATTGATCGGTTTAGAACTCGGGCGATTAGTCGTATCTTTCGGCCATGAGATCCTCAGCCAACGCACTCGTGATCGTCGTCGCGACTCTTGGGCTTTTCCTAGGCGCCCGCACCGCTCGCGCCGACGCTGTGCCACCACCACCGCCCAGTTGCCCCAAAGGCAAGGTCCCCGTCACCGATCATGGCGGACCGCGATGTGAGTTGGAAGCACCCAAGAATTGTGCGCCAGGATATCGGGGTAGGATCGGTGGCACGTGTGTGCTCGCGACGTGTTCTACGGACCGTGAATGCGAAGCTGGCCGACGCTGCCTTTCGGTCGAAACCTGTCAGGAGTTTCGCGAGCTTCACTGGAGCGGGTGGGGGTGGCAGTCGCGCCAGCCCGTGTCGCGGGACAATCTCTTCGGTGGACCTCCGCGCCCGCCGCCTGATGGTCCGCCGAAGAAGGCTTGGGTCAATCTGAGCATCTGCGGCCAAGATGGTCCGTGCAAATCTCCCGCTGAGTGCCGACCAGCATCGCTCTGCTATCCACCGAGTTCAGTTGGCAAGACCGGGGCGAAGGTTGTCGCCAGCGGTGCACCAGAAACAACAGCTACGCCAAGTGGCGACGCGCCTCCAATCGGCGGCGACCCGTCTCCCATTGCCACCGACAGCGCAGAAGGCGCCAGCGGCGGCCAAGGCTCGAACGACGTTGCCAGCCACGGAAATCCCATTGACCCAGTTCAGGACACACCCACCAGCGACAACGGCGGCTGCCGCAAAGGATGCTCGGTGACGTCGACCCCCTCGCAAGCGGGATGGATCTCGCTGCCCCTCCTGGTCTGTTTGGGCCTGTTGCGTCGCCGGCGTGCAGCACACCGACGCTGGGCATAGCCCCAAGACGCAGAACGCCCGGCCTGCCTGACACACCCTGGCACAGGCCAGCGCCGGGCATTGTTGCCAAATGCGTGCTTTGTCCTCGGCACGTCGATTGCAACATTCGGCGGAATGAAAGCTCGTCATTCCCTGTCGGTCGCGCTCTGGCTTGGTCTCGCGTTGCTCGCCGCTTCGGCCTGCGGTGGTTCCTCGACGGATAGCGCCCCGGCCACGGGCGGCAGCGGCGGAACGGGCGGGATCGGGACGGGTTGCTTCGCCGTTGGCACGCCCATCGCCACTCCTTCGGGCACGACGCCAATTGAGAAACTCTCGGTGGGCGACTGGGTGATGGCCTATGACGAGGTGACTCATCGCGTCGTGCCGGCGCCCGTCGTGCGTACATTTCGCCACGAAGGCCATCGCGTGGGTCAGTTGGGACTTTCGACCGGTGAGACTCTGCGAGTCACCGCCAACCACCCGGTCTACCTGCCAGATCGACTCGCCTACGTGGATGCGGGCACCGTGTCGTCTGCGTCTCGACTGCTACAGCTTGGCGTTTCTCAGCAAGTGCAAAGCGCCATTGCAGAAGGCTTCTTCATCGACTCGAGCGCGCCAAGTGAGACCGTATTCAACATTGAAGTTGCAACGCATCACAACTACTTCGCGGAAGGCGTTTTGGTGCACAACAAGTCTGGAGGATTTCCCGCCTGCTACTACGAAACCAAAGTGATCAACTGGGACGCCACCTGCGACACCTCCGCGCCCTGTGTCGACCCTGCCACGGGAAGCGGAGCGGATGCGGGAAACGCTAGTGGCGGCGCATCCGGCGCGCCTGCAGATTCGGGTACAGCGGAGGCGTCCACTGGGGGTTCCGATGCGGGCATAGACGGGAGCGCTGGCGCTTCTGGTGCGGCAGGGTCTAGCTCAGCAGGAGCGGGCGGCGTCGACGCGGGAGGCGCATCTGGGATCACCGGCGTAGGTTCTTTGCGGCGGGCGTTTTGCCCCGGCGCGCAAGCGAATGGGCGCAGTCTGATCGCTTTTGACGTGAAGACCAGTGATCCTCAGCCGCTGATCAGCATCGCTTCCGGTGACGCGGCGTGTTCTGGGGATGAGCTCGCACAGCTCTCGCTCCCAGCTGGAGCCGATACGTGGCAGAGCGTTTGCACTTGGTTCGATAACGGCGAACTTGAAAACTCCGTGGTCGTCGTGTCGATGAATCCCTTGGACCAGTTTCGAGATCTGCGATTCGTGGACAACTGCGGTTGCGAGGCCGACAAGAAGGTTTGGGATGCGTGTAGCCAAGGCTACAAAGACAAGGTGAGTCCGAATAGCTGCCCCTGAGTTCGTGAAGCGGACCGCGATGGGCAGAGCTCACACCCAACTGCGCGCTCGCTCAGCCCTCCACCAGCTCTGTGGCCGCCCTGATCTTGAGTTGCTCCCTTGACCTGCAAAGGCCGCGTCGGATTCTTCTACCGCGTGCTCGCATTGGGACTGCCCCGCACGAGGGGCCGACGACCCGTTCAAGTAAGCGCCGGCGTCGGTCATCGGAGCCTGTTCAAGGTCTGATCAGGCTCCGCTCAAGCACGGCGGGGCGAGGCCGCCTAGGTTGACGTTCATGGCGGCACAGGGTCGCCTCAAGGAGCGCTTAATCATGTCAAAACCGTCTACCCGTTCTCGCACTTTCCTTCGACTTGCCTTGTGCGGCGCCATCGGCGCAGCCACCGCGTCGGCGGCCGTGTTGACGAGCCCCGAAGCCGCCGCGAAGCCGACGGTCAAGGCGACGAAACCCAAAATCACGGCAGTCCGACTGAGGGACATCGAGAACGCACTCGTTCCGTCCACGTTGGTTCGCGGTGACCGCGAATTCGGTGGCAATGGCCCGGACATTACCTGTTCCGCCGACCTGACCGTGAGCACTGACCGTCGCTCGGTCGTGGCGAAGATCTTCTTCGAAGCCGTTGAGACCAAGGGCGATCGCTCCACCACGCGTCAAACGTGGAAACTGAAAGTCTACAACGCTCCCGCCGGGCAGAAGATCGATCGCATCTTGTCGTCGACGCATTCCGAGGTGCGCTTTCGCAGCGTCAAAGGTGGGTTCCAGTTTCTCGCTCCAGGCACCGACGCCAGGAAGTTCTTTGTTGGCCTGTCTCAGCTTGCGGACAAGATCGAAGAAGCCGAAACACGGATCGCCATGAACATCGCCGCGTCGGAGAAGAAAGAGCTCAACGACTTCCTGACTGGAGTGCGCACTGCCAAGGCGTTCATGCCGTTCCAAAGCAATCACGTGCACACCGTAGCGCCGAAACACCGGGGAGCCGTCAGCGTGTTCGCCATCGTGGGTGACACTGGCGGCGACGACATCAGCGACGACAACAACGGAAACGATGATACTCGCATCGTCGGCATCCGTTTCAGTCCGGCGCGGATCAAGTTCCTCTAGGGCGCTTCGGCGCTTCGCTTGAACGCGATCATGTGGGCGCTTCGCTCGCGGCGCCCCGTTCCACATTCCCCGACGGCGGCAAGTGTCGTTGAGGGCGCTCGGTTCGCCGCTCGAAATGGACCGTGCTCCCCGGCGCAAGTGGCCAGAACCAACGCCACATCGACACGTTCAAACAGGGATGCTCATCAGCACGATCCCAGCTGCGACGACCACCGACGCCATGATTCGGCGCTTGCCGAAAGGCTCGTCCAACCAGACCGCCCCAATGATTGCCGCCAGCACCACGCTGGTTTCACGGAGCGATGCAACGTAGGCGAGCCGGGTCTCACTCATGGCCCAGATCACGAGGGAGTAGGCCAAGACAGCGATCAAGCCGCCGATGACGGCGCGCCTGCCGTGCGTGACCAGGAAACGCGGGACCTGCTTTCGCTTCAGTATCAGTACGGCCGACGCGAAGGGGATCCCAATCGCCAGATGTAGCCACACGATGTAGCCCAATGGGGTTCCGGATTGACGTGCGCCTAGGCCATCAGCGAGGGAATACGCGCCGATACAGAGGCCGGTGCCGAACGCAAACCCGACCGCATGCTTGCTGCTTCCCCGACCGGCGAGGGCGACGATGCCGCCAGACACCATGAGCAAACCGATCGCACCGAGCATGCCTAGCCGTTCTGCAGCCAGCGGCCCTGAAGCCAGCGCAACGACGAGGGGTCCGGTCCCCCGCGCGATCGGATACACCTGACCCAAGTCGCCGTAGCGATACCCGAGGAGCAGAAACGCGTAATACACGAGGTGCACCCCGGCGCTGGTCGCAAGATGCGGGTGGCTCGCAGCTGCCGGAGGCGTTACGAAGAACGCGAGGGGCACCGCGATGACGCCTCCGGTCCCGATCACCACGGCGAAGGTCAAGAGTCGGTCGCCACTGTGCTTGACGATCGCATTCCAGCTCGCGTGCAGTAGTGCCGCAACGAGCACCACAGCAATCACAACCGGCTGAGACATCGTTCCGAAACCAGCCTACGCCGGTGATCGAACACGACGAAGCGGCAGTTGGGCAGACGTCGACGAAAACCACATCTCGATGCCCCCATCGCCGACGGAATTTTGCTAACAAGGCGCGATGGCGGACGTAGTGAAACGAGCCCAGAACGCCCTAGACCGGCGGGACGCGAACGCAATCGAATCTCTGCGCGACGTGATCCGAGCCGAACACATCGCCGCGCTGCTCGCGGACTGGCGCGCCTCGCTGCCCTGGCCGGTCAAGGACCTGTACGTGGCGCTGTTGATGGACCAAAAGGATGCACGCCTGGAGGCTCTGATGGCCGACGCTCTGGACTCGCCGGCGGTGGAGACGCGCGCCTACGCCATCAGCTATTTGTCGAGCAGCTACGCCAGCTTCGACCAACTGCTGAGTGCGGGCGGCTGGGTCGATCCGGCCAAGGTGGACGCTGCCATCGTGCGATATCGCGCGGAGAGTGGCCACATCTCCAAACAACCGCCCTGCCCGCAGTGCGGCGCGCCGGTGGGGCCTTCGGACACGCACTGCAAGTTCTGCAGTCTTGAACTCAGGGTGACGCCGGGTGGCGACCCCAGCCTCCACTTGGCGGAGGGGCGGCATTGGCAGCTGCAGACCGGTGTGCCGATATCCAAGCAAGATCCGGAACTGCAGCAGGTGGCGACGGTGATACGCATGCCGCAGATGGCGATGAAATTCAAAGCCATGGACGGGCGTTTCGGTGACGTGCGCTCACTTACGGTGAACCTGCATCGCTTCGAGGGTCACCAACGCGTGCTGGTGACCAGCAGCGAAAACCCCGTCAAGGCGGAGTCGACCACGCTATACAAGGGCTGGACGATCGGAAAGCGCGCTGACTACGAGGTGGAAGTCATCAACGCAGCCACTAGCGGCGTGTTGGCGCGCGCCCGCTTTCGCATCGTATGAGCTAAGTGATCAGGAAGGCGGGCGAGGGTGAGCGCAGAGATGACGACGGCGGGCCGCGTGCTGCGCGGCATTGCGGGCGGGCTGCTGGTGCTGTTCGGCCTGCTGGTGCTGATCGCGGCGCTGTATGTGGGCTTCGCTGGGGTTTTTGTGTCCATGCTGGCCCTTGGCAGCATGGGCGGACCGCTGAGCGCAAAGATCGGCGTCGTGCTCGTCAGCGCGCTCGTCAGCCTGCTGGTGCTGCTATTGGCTGTCGGCAGCCTCTGGGCGGGGGGGCGTCTCGTGTACCGGGCGTTCCGCCGTTGGCGCTAGTGCACCGGCCCGAGGCGTCGGGGTCGCGGGGCTCTTCGAGCGCCAGCAATGTGGGGTCGTATCCGCGCTCCTGTTCGCCAGCTTTCAGGGGCCGCATGGAATCTCCGGGGCCCGTCGAAGACTCACAAGAAGCGGAGGGCTAGCGATGCGGAGCGAGCGGCCGAGAGCCGGCGCCTCTACCGCTACGCGAGCAACACCGATAGAGTCTGGCGATGACGAGCGACGACTCCACCCTGGGAGCGGATGAGATACACGCCGCGCTGGCTGCCAAGCTGGCGCGCGAGCAAGGCTGCGTCGCCGAGGTCGACACCATGCCCGGCGACGTACTCTCAGAGTGGGCGCTCTTCGCCGGGGTCGCTGTGGAGCTGCGCTCGGATGGCGCCTTCGAGGTGCGCTTCATTGAAGGTCCTGGCTTCGTCGCGGCCAAGCGCGACATTCATGAGGTCGCGAACGAGTTCGTGGCGTCCGAGTGGGCGCGGCAGCCCAGCTGGGAAGGGGCGCGCTACGAGCTGCGCATCGACCCCGCGGAGGGCTTCGCCGAGGAGTGGATCGCCATCATCGAGGAAGAGGCCAACAAGTTCATCGCGGAGGTCGATGGCTACATGGGCTTGGCCTGTGGAGACAAAAGCGACCCCGCGCGGGACGCTATCGTCGACGGCGCCATCGCCACGCTCACCGGACCGAAATCCCTCGAGATCGCGTTTTTTCGTGGGCCCGCCTTCGAGCGCGGCGGCGACGGGGAGAGCGCAGCAGCGCTCTTCGCTCACGTGCCGGCGCGCGCCAAAGCGAGGCTCCCGCAGCTAGCCGACTGGACCATCGAGCTCGTCTGGGACGAGTGAGCAGGTCTCAGCGCGCACTGGCGCGCAGGTCACATCCACGGCAAGGTCCGGCCTGCGTTCCGTCGCCGCCGCTGCCTCATCGGCCACGGATCCGATATGATGGACGAGGTGAACGAACAGCGCAGTGTGGTCATGGCCTGTCGCCAAGCTGGTCCCGGCGGAGTCGCATCCTCGCGACAGCTTCGCGTGTACTGCGATTCATGGCGACATCGTCGCGCCCGCAGTCGCGCCGAACGAATAAGAGCATGGGTGAAGGGACCGGCACCACTGTTTGGATTCCTTCTTCTGGCCCTCGCCTGCTCGAGTGCGAGTGGCGGCGGGTCGGGCGTGGGTGGCTCGGGTGCGACGGGCGGGGTCAGTTTCGGCGGTAGCGGCGGTGGCGGTGGGGTGATCGTCACGGGTGGCGCCGGCGGCGGCACGCAAACCGGCTGCTCCGCCGAGTCGCAGTTCGTGTACGTGATCGACAGCGCCGCAACCTTGTACAAGTTCGACCCGCCCTCGCTTCTTTTCACGCCCGTCGGCACGATCAACTGCGGAGCGGGCTTCCTGGACACTCCCTTCTCGATGGCAGTGGACCGCAATGCCAACGCCTGGGTCGTCTACACGGATGGCTCCCTCTACAAGGTCGACACCCAGACCGCGGCTTGCTCGCCCACCGGGTTCACCCCCGGGCAGAGCGGGTTCGTGACCTTCGGCATGGGGTTCTCGACCGATGGCGCCGGTAGCACGAAAGACACCTTGTTCGTGAGCCAAGCGGACGCCCTCGGGACGAGCAAGGGGCTCGCTATCATCGATACCCAGTCGCTGGTGCTCACGCCGATCGGTGCTTACGACCAGACCAACGCTCGCGCCGAGCTCACTGGCACCGGCGACGGTAAGCTGTTCGGCGCGTTCGAGGGCTCCCCCTACGTCGTCTCGCAGATCGACAAGAACAACGCGAAGATCTTGTCGCAGGCCCCGCAGTCGCCGGTCCAGTACCCGCCGGGCGCTTCGAACTTCGCCTTCGCTTTCTGGGGCGGGAGCTTCTGGTTATTCGTC
The DNA here is from genome assembly GCA_937872925.1 of uncultured Myxococcales bacterium. Taxonomy (GTDB): domain Bacteria; phylum Myxococcota_A; class Polyangia; order Polyangiales; family Polyangiaceae; genus JACKEA01. Next base: position 39,502 of record CALMUT010000201.1, read on the forward strand.
GGCCCCGGCACCTCGACGGATGTTTTCCACTACGATCCGAGCGCGCCGTCGACGACCAAGGTATCGAGTGTGCCGCAGGTCATCGTGGGCGCCGGCGTCAGCACCTGCGCGCCGCTCAAACCCCCGGAATGAGCTAGCGCGCATGCTGCGAGGTCCGTTCAGACGTTGGACGACGCTCCGCGTTCGCCGCACGGGCACACTGCGTCCGTGTTGACGAGAACAGGTCGGCCGTGGTGATCTGATAGGCGGGGAAAATGAGCATGCGCGCGATTGACTATCGGTTGTGGTTCCTGATTTCGGTTGGCGCCTTGGCATGCGGTGGGGGCTGCGCCGCGTCCAGCTATCACGCGGCAATTCCGAGCGTGGAGCGGACGGAATCGAACGTCAGTCGGGTGCTGCGCGGCGCCCGACGCATAGGTTGCGAAGCCAGCGAGGGTTGGGATTCGTTTTTGGGTGTGCTGATTGACTGCAAGGAAGGGCGAATCACCGTGACGCATCCCTCCGGTGAAAACATGAAACTCCCCGGCAAGCCGATCGAGATCGGTTGCTCGGGCGGGCTCGGCGATCAGGCGGACTGTATGGCCAAGTGGAAACAGATCTACGCTGCTGGAGAGCGGCCGTGTGAAGCCAATGAGTCGGGCGCGGGCTGTGGCGAACTCAAGTGCAGCGTCACCGGCCAGTCCGATCGCGAGCCGACTTGCGAAGAAGCGCTCGACCCGTATTCCCCCAAGTTCTGTCCCGAATGCAAGCATTGACATCGGCGGCCTCCGCTTCCGCCATCGGGACAGTGGTCTGGGCGTGCAAAGATGACAGTGGTGTGCATGCCGTCTTCGAGCACATGAACGCCATGAAACCATGACGACAGCTTGGCGTACGCACGGCAGCTGGTAGAACAGGAGGGACGCGGAGGCGTGGCCCAGTGGAATGGTTGCTCGGTGGATTGATCCTGGCGGGTGGGGCCGTGTGGGGGTGGGTGAAGGTCCAGCTGAAGAAGCAGCAGGCGCTGGAGGCGCGGGCTGCTGCAGCGGTCTCCGCCGGTGGCACTGATGTTCTGGATGTGTGTCGCCGCGCAATCGACGGTGCAGAGCGGATCCATGGACGCAGGAGCCCCGGCACCGCATACTCGTGGAGCCTGCTTGCGTCCCACTTCCAGCAAGCATCCGAGTGGAAACAAGCGATCTCAGCATGGCGTTTTGCGCTGCGCTACGCGGCCTCTGCCGAAACAGAGGAGTGGCGCGGTTTCCGCGCTTCCGGCCACCAATCACTGGCGCTGTGCTACGTCGAAGTGGGGAAGCTCGAAAAGGCTTCGGAGCAGCTTGACCTGTCGGAGCTGCTCGACAGAGGAGAGGAGGGGACGGATCTCGCCGACACCACCGCCTTATATCGCGCGCGGATAGCTCGGCGTCATGGTCAGCTGGATCGCGCGGAAGCGTCGGTTCTGCGCTTGGTTGAACAACGACGGGGCCGAACGCGACGCGGCGGAGCCTACCGAAGTTCGCGCCAAGCAAGGCCACCCGGTAGCGCTAGCAGTGAACCTCTCGACGCCGTGCTTGGGCTTGCGTATTGGGAGCTGATGACCGTGCTCTCGGAGCAGGGGAGACACGACGAGGCGCGGCTGTGGAGGATCGCCTCCATGACGGCTGCCTGGTCCGAAACGAATTGGAGCGACGGGTACCAGCAGACAGCCGCTCTGGAGGCGCAAGATCTCATGTTGGAGGGCGACTACGAGACGGCGCTTGCGCATTGGGATCCATTGACGCGCACCGAAGACCGCGATCTGGAACTCGAGGCAAGAGCCAACAGCGGTCTGTGTGCCGAGCAACTCGGTCGTAGCGATGAAGCCGAGAACCACTATGCGCGCGCTATCGAGCTTGCGAAGGATCATGAAGGCGCGGAGGAACTTCTGACGTGGTTGCACCGGACGCTGGCCACACTTCTCTGCCGCAGGCAGCCCATGGATTCAGTGCAGTCGTTCCGCATGGCGGAGCAGAATGACGGAATGAGCGCCACGGAGCTTTCTTGCCTAGATGCAGAAACCTACGCAACGGCGCTGTGGCTGTCCGGAGAGCGCGAGGCCGCTGTTCGCGTGATGGTGCAGCGCTCAGAGTCGGAGGCAACCCCAGCCAGAATCACGGCGGATTCCGTCGACGAACTGCTGGTGTGGGCGTTCTGGAATGTTGGTCGCGGCCGAATAGGTGATGCGGCAAGGCTGGAGGCTCGCGTCGCGGAGCTGTTCAGCGATGTCGCCCCCCGGCCTCACGCACTCGCGAACCACACAATACTCCGCTCGACCCTCCTCGGCTACCAAGGCAAGTTTGGCGAAGCAGAGGCGCTGAACGCCACCATGCGGCCGACGCTGCTGGAGGACCGGCGCCTTTTGGTACACCTGGACTGGTCTACGGCAGCGCTCCAACTTGATCGCGGGCACCACCGCCAAGCGCGCGCGACATCGAAGGAGGCGCTCCAGACCGCAAGCACAGCGGAACTCGAGCAACGGGCAATCGCAGGGCTGCGCGTGCTCTGCGCGCGAAGCACTCTCGCGACCCGTGCGGAGGATGATGCGCGCGCCATACGCGAGCAGATCGCCTTGGTGCTCCCGCACTTGGCGCCGCTAGACAGTGAGCGGTTTGGCGTTCTGCTTCTTGATGCGGGGCTTGCAGCATTCCGAGACGAACTGGAAACAGCGGAAAGCACTCTGAAGCAGGCTGTCGACGTCTCGCTTCGTCTCTTCGGCTTTGCGCCAATCGCTCGACAGCGCCTGGCAGACACGTGCCTACGCCGCGGGCAACTCGACGCGGCAGAACGCGAGATCCACGAGGCGCTACGTGAGGCGGACGGCATATATAGCCTCGAGCATCCCCTGGTCGCCGAATGCAAGAGCACGCTTGGGCGGGTCAGGATAGCGCAAGGCAATGCGGATCAAGGGCGCGAGCTCCTATCTAGTGCGTTGGCGATCTTTGAACAGCATGGTCACCAAAGCGCCGAGTCGATGCGAGCTGAGCTGGAGCAGGCTCGCGGTCTCGGCCCCCGGTAGCGGGAACTCGCGCATTCAGTCAGACAAAAGATGGCCAGAACTGAAGCACGAACCAGCGTCCCGAGGGGCTTGAGACTTTGAACCGTGGCCCTTGATGTCGATTTGGGGAGGGCTTGGTGCGAACTGGAGTAGAGGGTCGCAATGCGACGCTTGGCGAACGTTTGGGTTCTGTTGGCATCGGTGAGTGGGATTGCGTGCAGCAGCTCGGGCGGGGGCGGCGCGGCGCTGCCGGACGCTGGCGCAGAGACCGGCGCGGGCGCAGGCGAAAGCGGCGGCAGCGGCGGCGCAAGCGGAAGCGGCGGCGCCAGCGGCGCAAGCGGAAGCGGCGGCGCCAGCGGCGGCGCCCGGGGCGGCGGCGGGGCCGGTGGGAGCGGGTGGGGGAGCGGCCGCGGGCGGGGCCGCGGGGGCCGGCGGGG
>CALMUT010000202.1 GCA_937872925.1 uncultured Myxococcales bacterium
TCGGCCTGGTTGTGGACAGCTCTGTGATCATGGTGGAGAACGCTTCGCGGCGACTCCAGGAAGACACCTCCGACCGAAGTGTCGCAGAGGTCGTGCGCGACGCCGCCGTGGAGGTTCGGAAACCGACACTGTTTGGCGAGCTCATCATCATCATCGTGTACTTGCCGATCCTCGCGCTCGAAGGGGTCGAGGGGAAGCTGTTCCAACCGATGGCGCTGACCGTCGTGTTCGCCCTTCTCGGCTCGATGCTGTTGTCGTTGACGGTGATGCCCGTACTGGCGAGCCTCGTGCTAAAAAAGGGCCGTGGCAAGGGCGACAGCCGTCTCATTCGCGGCCTGAAGCGAGGCTACCGCCCCGTGCTGGATTGGGCGCTTCGACGACGCGGGCTGGTTCTGGCAGGGGCCGCACTTCTGGTTGCGAATGCGGCATTCCTCGCGACACAGCTCGGCTCCGAGTTTGTTCCCCGCCTACGCGAACAGGCGATCGTGATCAACACCGTGCGACTGGCGGGGGTATCTCTCGACGAGTCCGTCCGCTATGGGTCTCAGATTGAGCGCCATCTGTTGGCTCGCTATCCTGACGAAATCGCCCACATCTGGACGCGGACTGGAACTGGCGAGGTCACTACCGACCCGATGGGACTCGAGGTTTCGGATGTGTTCATCACGCTGGAGCCGCGCGATCAATGGAAGCGCGGAGCAACTCAGGACGAACTCATGCGCCTGATGACGAAGGAGCTAGAGGACATGCCAGGGATGCGCAGCGCATTCACGCAGCCCATCGAGATGCGCATGAACGAGATGATCGCCGGTCTCCGCGCAGATGTCGGCATCAAGCTGTACGGCGACGACTTCGAAGTGTTGCGGGCGAAGGCCAACGAAATCCGTACCGTCGTCGAGAACATTCCTGGCGCGACGGATGTGTCGGTGGACCAGCTTACGGGTCTTCCCATGCTCGCCATCGAAGTCGATCGCGAAGCAGCGGGCCGACATGGCATTCCTGTTGCCGAGGTGCTCGAAACTGTCGATGCGCTGGGCACTCGCAAGGTGGGCGAAGTCATCGAGGGGCAACGTCGCTTCGACCTCGTCATTCGATTGGATGAGGCGTCGCGCCTGTCGGCGGACCGCATCGGCCAAATTCTCGTTTCTACGCCCGAAGGCAGGCGCATGCCACTCAGTGCGTTGGCGAAGATCAACGTCATTGAGGGCCCGTCGACGATCAACCGGGAGTGGGCGAGGCGTCGGATCAGCGTGCAGGCGAACGTCCGTGACAGAGACGTCGGCTCGTTCGTCACTGCCGTCCGGGGCGCGTTGAAGAAGGTGGACCTTCCGGCCGGGTACTATACCAGGCTGGGTGGACAGTTCGAGAACCTCGAGCGAGCGCAACAGAGGCTACTCATCGTCGTGCCCATCGCGTTGCTACTCGTTCTCTCGCTGCTGTACATCACGTACGGCCGGGTGAAAGACGCGCTGCGCGTGTTCACAGGCGTGCCGTTCGCCGCGGTCGGCGGCATCGCCGCCCTGTGGCTCCGCGAGATGCCGTTCTCCGTTTCGGCAGGCGTCGGCTTCATCGCGCTTTCCGGCGTGGCAGTGCTCGGTGACATGGTTTTGGTCTCGCAGGTGCAGCGACTCCTACGTTTGGGAAGAGATCCCAACGACGCGATCCGCGAGGCCGCCGAGACGCGGCTCCGTCCAGTGTTGATGACCGGGCTTGTAGCGGCCCTCGGATTTCTCCCGATGGCCTTGAACACAGGCGTCGGCGCAGAAGTGCAACGGCCGCTTGCCACCGTCGTCATCGGCGGAATCATCACGGCGACCTTCGCAACACTGGTTGTCCTGCCCGTGCTCTACGCGACATTCGGGGGGCGGGTGCCGGTAAAAGAAGGTGCAACCTCCGCGACTGCTTCGGAAAAGGAGACGACCGACGGCACCGCGCTTCAGGACCCGTCATGAACAAGTACGTACGCGCAACTGTCTCACTTGTGGCCGTGCAAGCCGTCCTCTTGGGGGGCTACTTGTTAGTCGGTGAGCGCCGGGGCAGCGCCGCGGGGGCACAAGCGCCAGAGATCATTGCGCTGCCGCTGCCCGATCTTGTCGTGCGCTACGCCGACGGGTCGTCAGGGAATGTAGCTGACCTTCGTGGGCAACCAATCTTACTGCACTTTTGGGCAACCTGGTGTCCGCCGTGCCGCGACGAGTTGCCCGGTCTGCTCGCACTTGCTGAAGGCGAGAGGATGCGAGTCCTGCTAGTGGCTCTCGACAAGGATTGGGGGCCTGTCCGCCGCTTCTTGGACGCCACCGTGCCCGCAAGCATAGCGCTCGCGGACGGCAACGAGGTAGAGCGCCTCTTTGGGGTGCACGAACTTCCGGAGACCTTTGTTGTAGACCACACGGGGAGCATGACGTTGCGATTCCGAGGCGGGAGGGACTGGACCACGGCAGCAACGCTCGACCTCTTGCCGCAGGAGATCAGATGACAGGTTCGACAGATGTGGGTGAAGGCGACTCGCCGGGGGCTGCCTCTGGCGCACACCGGAGATGGACCCGCATCGGGCTCACGCTCGTAATCGCGACGTTGCTCTACAACGTGGTGGAAGCGGTCATCGCAATCTGGTTTGGCGCCGAAGCTGACAGCGTCGCGCTGGTCGGTTTCGGCCTCGACAGCATCATCGAATGTGCCGCCGCGGCCATGTTGCTCTGGCGGCTCGCGGTGGAAGCGAGGGGCGCGAGCGCCGAGGCAATCGAAAAAGCGGAAGCCCGCGTTCATCGCTTCATTGGGTTCACCTTCCTGGCGCTCGCCCTCTATGTGGTGGCGCAGGCCGCGGTCAGCCTCTACAAGTCCGAAGCCCCGCAAGAAAGCGTCGTCGGTATCGTGTTGGCTGCCGCGTCGCTGGTGATCATGCCGTTGGTTTCTTTCGGAAAGTTGCGGGCCGCTCGCGAGATCGGGAGTCCTGCCCTTCGCGCGGAGGCCATGGAGACGCTGGCCTGCTCCTATCTCTCGTTCACGTTGCTTCTGGGGCTCGGCGCGAACGCATGGGCGGGGCTTTGGTGGGCCGATCCAGTGGCCGCGATGCTCATGGTTCCTTGGCTCGTGAAAGAGGGCCGTGAAGCGCTTGCAGGCGACACGTGTGGTGCGGATTGACCGATTGACCCGACAGCCAGAGTCACAGACCATCTGTCTCCGGGCGGCGCCAGTGCGCTGCGGTAAGGGCGTGACACTACCCAGACGGGAAGAGAGCTTGACTGCTGAGCGATCCCCTACGGTCTGCTTCTACGGAGTGCTGTTCGACGCGCACGCACGAGTTTTTCCAGATGCTCTAGATGCTTCGGCCCGGCGCGTTCGACGAGTTCCACGAAGACTGAAACCGTGTCATCGACGCGGCCTCCCATCAGCTCCTCAATGAGCTGCGCAAGTACGCCACGCTGAAACTCCGTGCGCTTGATGCGCGGCTGATACACGTGGGCGTGACTCACCTTTTTCCGGGTCAATAGGCCCTTGTCGAACAGCCGTTTCAGCGTGGACTGAACTGTGTTGACCGCGATGCCCCGCCGCCTCCCAAGTGCAGCGTGGACACTCTTCGCGGTGCCGCTCCCGTGTTCCCAGAGGTGGTCCTGGACCGAAGATTCAAGTGCTCCCAAGGGTGGCGAATAGACTAGACGGCGGAGCAGGGGTCACTAGGGTTCGCCGGGAGGTCTATGGCACGCAAATGGCGTTTCACTCTCCCCCCCCGCCTCCATCCTGGGAGCGTTGATTTCGGATCTCTTCAGCCGGGGCGCCGCCACTGGCGTCGCCCGTCGGCGGCGACTCGGGCACAACAGGACCCGGTCCCTCGTTGCGGTACACGAATGCATAGAGCGTGGGCAACACGATCAACGTCAGAAAGGTCGCACTCACGAGGCCACCGATCACGACAGTTGCTAGAGGGCGCTGCACTTCGGCGCCCGCCGTCGTCGACAGCGCCATCGGAAGAAAGCCAAGGGCCGCCACGCTGGCGGTCATCACGACAGCGCGCAGTCGCGACTCGGCACCCTCGCGCGCGGCCTGAAGCGGAGTACGCCCCTGCTCACGCAGGGTCTGGACCGTCGACAAGAGCACGACGCCGTTCAGCACTGCGATACCGAACAGCGCGATGAATCCAATGGCGGCACTGATCGAAAACGGCATTCCGCGCGCGGCGAGTAGGAATACACCGCCAACGGCGGCGAACGGCACGTTCAGGTAGATGAGCAGCGCCGGCTTCATGCGGCCGAAAGCCATGTAGAGCAAGATGAAGATGAGCCCGAGCGCCAGGGGCACAGCAATTGCCAATCGGTCGGATGCAGCCTTGAGGTTTTCGAATTGCCCACCCCAGTGGACAACGTATCCAGGCGGCATCGGAACCTGGCTCCGGACGCGCGCTTGTGCATCGCTCACAAACGAGGTGAGATCCCGGCCGCGCACGTTGGTCTCGACGTTCGTACGCCGCCGCACCTTCTGACGGCTGACGCTCGCCGGCGAGTCGACGATCTGGATGCTCGCGATTTGCCCGAGTGGGACCAAAGGCCCGCTCTTGCCACTGACAGGCAGGCTTCGAACTTGGTCGATGTCGTTGCGCAAACGCTGCGGAACGCGCACTTGGAGGCGGAATCGCCGCTCCCCCTCATAGACCTCGCCGACACTGCGACCGCCGAGCACTTCGATCGCGTCCAGCGCGTCCCGCACGGAGACTCCGTAGCGAGAGGCCGCGGCGCGATCGATCGTGACTTCCATGGTCGGAAGCCCAGCCAGCTGTTCGCCGCGGACATCCGAAGCACCGTCAACTTGGCGGATGACTCCTTGCACCTGTTGGCTCAAACGCTCCAGAGTTGCGAGATCGTCGCCGAAGATGGTAATCGCCACGTCCGATCTCGTACCGCTGATCAGCTCGGCCATTCGCAATTCGATGGGTTGCGAGAACGAGAATCCCAGCCCAGGCAGTGCCTCCTTGAGCCGCGAGGACATACGCTCGATGAGCTCCTCACGCGTGCGCGCGGAGGTCCATTCGTCCTGCGGCTTCAGCATGACGATGCAATCCGATAGCTCGACCCCCATTGGATCCGTAGCGATCTCTGCGCGACCCGTTTTCGAAACGACGGTGACGACCTCCGGGAACTCCCGGATCACCTTCTCAAAACGGGTCGCACCTTGGACGCTTTCTTCGAGAGATACGCTGGGCAATCGAAGCAGCTGAATCGCAATGGCCCCTTCGTCGAGACGTGGCACGAACTCTGCGCCCATGCGCGACCCGACCAGACCAGCGGCCGCGAGAACTACGAGCGCGCCAGCGACCACTCTCTTGGGTGCCCGCATCAATGGTGCAAGCAACCTCGGATAGACGCGATGTAGCAACCTGGCGACAAATGGTTCCTTCTCCTCGGTATGCTTGCGCAAGAAAGTCGCCACTAGCACCGGCACGAAGGTCAGCGAGGCCACGATCGCGCCGATCAAAGCGAACAGCACCGTGATGGCCATTGGCTTGAACATCTTGCCTTCGATGCCCGCAAGCGTGAGCATGGGGACATAGACGATCACAATAATGGCCTGTCCAAACAGCGCTGCCTTGCTCACGTCCAGTGTCGAGTTGAGCACCACGCGGCCCGCTTCCTCGTAGGTCATCGGGCGCTTTTGCCCCTTCGCGACCGCAGCAAGACGGACGACTGCGTTTTCGACAACTATGATCGAGCCGTCCACGACGATGCCGAAATCGATGGCACCTAGGCTCATCAAGTTGCCGCTCAGGCCCAGCACTTTCATCCCCGTGAATGCGACCAACATAGCGAAGGGGATCGCGGCCGCGACGATCAGTCCGCCGCGAACGCTTCCGAGCAGCAGAAACAGCACCGCGATTACGAAAAGCGCTCCTTCGGCGAGATTCGTTGCAACCGTGCGAATCGTCCGATTCACGAGGTCAGCACGATCATAGAAAGCGTCGATGCGAACGCCGGCCGGAAGCGAGGGTGAAATCTCAGTAATCTTCGCCTTTACGTCCTCGACTACCTCACGCCCGTTGGCGCCGACAAGCATCATCACGATGCCCGTGACCACCTCGCCCCGAGCGTCTCGCGTGACCGCACCCTGACGCAGCATCGGGGCAAAGTGCATACGCGCCACGTCCCGAACGCGCACTGGAACGCCGTCTTCGCGGGTTTCTATGAGCACATCGCCGACTTCGTCGAGGCTCTGGATGCGCCCCTCGCCGCGGACCAGCAGCTGCTCGCCGGATCGCACGAGGTACCCGCCTCCCGCGGTGGCGTTATTCTGCTCCAGCGCCTCGAACAGATCGTTAAGCGAGATATCCAGAGCACGAAGCCGGTCCGGCAAGACTTCAACTTCGTAGGTCTTGAGCTTTCCGCCAAAGGAGTTGACCTCGACGACCCCAGGCACTGACCGCAGTTCGTACGCTACGAACCAATCCAACAACGTTCGCAGTTCCATCGGCGTGTAGCACTGCTCGGTGTCGGGCTTGCCCAACTCACACATGTTGTCGGCTCGGATCTCGAACTGAAATATCTCTCCCAGACCGGAACTCAGTGGTCCCATTTCCGGGGAGGCCCCCGGCGGCAGACTCTCCCTGGCTTGTGTGAGCCGCTCGGCGACGAGCTGCCTCGCGCGTAGCAAGTCGGTGTCTTCTTCAAAGACCAGCGTCACCGCCGACAGACCGAAGCGCGAGACGCTCCGGATTTCTTCCACCCCGGGCAACCCACTCATGGCCGACTCCACCGGGAAAGTGATGGTGCGCTCGACGTCGACGGGACCTAGCGAAGGTGCATTGGTCAGTACTTGCACCTGGACGTTCGTGATATCCGGCACGGCGTCGATGGGCAGCTGCGTCGCGCTGCGCACGCCAACGGCTGCCACAATGACCACAAAGGCAACAACGAGTAGGCGCCACTTGAGGCAGACTTCGAGAAGTTTCTTCATTTGCCTAGACTCAGTGCGCGTGACCTTCGGAGAGTTCACCACTCCGCAGCGCACTCTTGAGCGTGAACGCGCCGCTAACCGCCAGCCGAGCGCCCTCCTTCAGACCGGAACGGACTTCGATGAACCCGCCCGCGCGTCGGCCCAGCGCCACGGGTTGAGGACGCAAGGTATCGGGTTCGTCAGACGGCACGAACACCACCGACTGGCCCTCCAGGGTTGCAACGGCGTCGACGGGAACGACCAGTACGCGTTCATCTGCGGCGCCGCCCAAGAGTTCGATGTGACCAAACAATCCACCGCGCAGCCGCGCATCGGGTCGCTCGAGAGACACGCGCACTGGCAGTGACCGAGTCCCCTCATCCAGAGCCGGTGCTACGTAGGAAAGCGTACCTTTCATCGTCAGATCGGGGAACGCGTGCAGCCGCACGACCACCGCGGATCCCGCTTTGACACGACCGAGTTCGAGTTCCGGCACATTGCCCCGGACCCAAACTTTGGTTGGATCGGTGACAACAAAAGCCGCCCGCTCCGGCGAAGCCGTTTCCCCGAGCGTGGCGTGCAAGGCCACTACGACGCCATCGATGGGAGAAACGAGTTTCAGCCCGCCTCCCCCGCCGGATCCGAAAACGGACAGCTGGCTGCGCAGCCCTTTGACGTCCGCTTTGATTTCACTGACTTCCGCCTCGGCGTCGATCAGCGAGCGCCGCGCGCCAATGCCTTCGGACGAGAGCTGTTGTTGGCGTTTCAGTGTGGACTCTGCGGCGGACAGTCGGGCGCGGGCCTGGGCCAGCTTTGACCGTGCTGCAGACACATCGGTCGATGCTACGATGCCAAGCAACTGTCCGCGCTTGACCTGCTCGCCCAGACCGACCGAAACCTTGGTGAGCCGCCCGGGAACGAGCGGCCCAACGTGCGCCGTGCTGCTCGGCTCGAATTGCACTTCCGCCGGAACCGCAACGCCGCCGGTCAGCGCTCTGCGCTGTGCGGTGTCAAAGCGAATGTCCGCGAGCTTGAGAGCCTCCGGCGAAATCTTGACCTCGTCCTTGTGGCCCTCCTCACCGTCCTTGTGCCCTTCGTTTTCGTGACCCTCTTCTCCGGCGTGTTCATCCTCGCCGGCATGCGAATCACCGCCGACGTCGCGACCGCAGGCCGATGCCAGCGCCAGTATCAAGATCGCGATTAGGCTCATCCTGTTCATCGTGTCTCCCTGTCCTGGTGGTCGTCACGCCAGAGATCGACGCCGACAACCCGCTCCAGGTTCGCCAATGCGACGAAGTAGTCCAACTGCGCAGCCAGTGCGTCGCTCTGAATGCGCAAGAAGCGCTCGCGGCCCGTGGACAGCGCGAGGATATCGATCTCCCCAAGCTCGAACGACCGCCGGAGCAAAGTGAGATTCTCTTCGATTCGGGGCAGGATCTCTTCGCCGTACTCACGAGTGCGCTGAGCCGCCGCGACTACCTCGCTGCGCGCCTCGGCGATCTGTCCGGTGAGCAACCGTCTGGTCGCGCTCAATTGGGCACGGGCCACGATGGCGTCAGCCCGGGCCGTTGCCCGTTCCGCTTGGTTCGTCTGGGAGCTCGGGATCGGAACAGAGACAACACCCATCACAATGTTGCCCGCGCCGTCGCTGGGCGTTGCGCCCTCGTGCGCGTACTGGACGCCGACGGTTGGCCCTGGCCAAGTCGCACGATCCGCCGCGATCACGCGCGCCTCCGCCTCGCGAATGCGCGCGGTCCCGGCACGGAGGCTCGGTAGCCGTTTCCGCGCCACCGCAAGGAGCCTTTCGAGGGTGGGCGGATCCCGTGGCACGTCGACTTTGCCCCCGGGCAGCGGTGGCGAGGCGGTCGGCCAACCTGCCAACTGCGCCAGGCGGATCCTCGACGCCACCACGCGTTGTTTTGCGGCCACCAAAACCTGCTTGGCCTGAGCGACCTCGGCCTGGGCGAGGCGCAGGAGCAACGGCGCGGTCTCGCCCGCCGAGATTTGGCGCTCAACGACTCGAAGAACTTCCCGCTGAAACTTCACGACACTCTCTGCGAGACGCACGCGCTCCTGCTCCACCAGGGCGCGGTGAAATTCGGCGTGCACGTCCGTGTGCACGGTCCACCGGATTTGCTCGATTTCCGCGTCGGTCAGATCACCCAGTCGATCGGCGGCGTCGAGGCGAGCGCCCCGCACCCCCGAAAGCCGGATCTGTTGCATCAACGCGACTTCAACGTCGAGCCCCGTACCGGCTCCAACGAAACGGGGTCCAGCCGCAACGGTCACTTCCGGGTTCGCAGGAAAAAGAGGTGACGCGGCCACGCGCGCCGCCTCGACTCGTGAACGCGTACTTCGTGCTACAGCAAGGACCGGTGAGTGCTTGTCCGCGTAGGCGAGCATTCCCCCAAGTGAGACTTCAGCCGTGGCCCGCGGATCCGGAAGCGGTAGCGCGTGGTCGCGGTCCCCGGTTGCACCAAGATCGACCGGTGCACGCAGATGCGGTGGCGGCGCCTCATCGTGTCCAGCCGGGCTCTTCGCGGTCGTTTTGGGCGCACATCCGGAAGCCAGCATGATCGCGCAACAGGCGGCAGTCCAACTACTATACGCGGTAGTAATAGTGCGCACGCGCGCAGAGTGAAGTCGCTTCATTGGGGATCCCTCAACGCAGAAGAAGGAAGAGCGCGTGCTCCGCGCCCGTGTGAACCGCATCGAGCGCTGCAGTTCCGGTCTGGTGGGGCAGCGCAAGCGCGAGGAACAAGACCATTACGGCCGCTGGGATTGCCGAGGCCCCGCGGCGGCAGCAGCGCGCGGGCCGACGCTCGGAGAACGCGATCAGCATCCTGATTCGAAACCTGACCACTGCTACGTCTCGGGCGCCAATCGCGACGACTTCACGAACGCCCGGTCGGGACGCGCGGACGATCGCATCCGCCAGCGGCAACGGCAGCGATCCGCGGACGACGGCTTCTCGATCGCAGTGCGCTTCGCGAGCGGCGTACCAACGCTTGGCGTGAGGTTTGAGCAGCCAACGGCCCACCGGGTTCACCAGAAGCGCCAATTCGAGCAGTAGGTACCGGAGAGGATCCAGCGAGCGAACATGCTCGGCCTCGTGACCCAAGGCGCTTGCGAGCATGTCGTCCGACAGCTGCTCCGCGAACTCGGCGCCAATGAGGATGCGAGGTTTCAGCCAGCCGTAGGTTCCAAGAGCGAACCCCGGTTGTTTCGTCACAAGCACGTTTCCACGAAGCAAGCCCAAGGCGGGGCGTGTCGAAAGCAGTCGATTCACTCGCTCGAAGACGGGTCCGGTTTGAAACGTAGCAGCGGGCCTTTCGCCACGAACATGTTTAGCCGCGGCCGCCAAGCAGGCGACGACGAACGACCCCAAAGAGAGTGAGAAAAAGCCGGGCTCAAAACAGTGCGCCGTGGTGTCGTGATCAAAAATGCACGCCAGCGTCGATTGTCCGGCCTCGATTTGATGGAGGCCTGCGGAGAGAAACCAAGCAAGGGGCACTAGGCTCGAACATGTCAGCAACAGGTACTTCGTATTCAAGCCGTGCAGTGGTCCTTCGCCACGCTCTAGGAACACCAAGCCTGCTTTCGCAATCAGGGCGGAGAGCGGCAACACGAACAAGATGACGAAGGCCACCCCAAGCACAGGAAAGACCGCTTCTGTCACCCTCCCAGGTCCTCTCTCCTGCTGCGTATCAGTGCTTCCAGTTCGTCTAGTTCTTCGGCAGACGCGGCTGACACCTTTTCGGAAAGCAACGCCATCGCCTGATGCCCGCCGACTGCTCCATCGAGCACTTCTCGCGCCGTGGACTCCAGAAACTCTTCGCGGCTGAGCCTCGCCGAGTACAAGTATCGCCTACCGTCGCGTTCTCGCTCGAGCAGTCCCTTGTTGTGCAGCCGATTGACCGTCGTCATTACGGTTGTGTAGGCGATGGTCCGGTGTTTCTCGAGCACCCGCAGCACGTCGTTCACAGCGAACCTGGACAACTGCTTGCTCCACACAACGTCCATAATCGCGGCTTCAAGCTCGTGAAGGCGCAGCTCCAAGCCCTTTTTCCCGGAACGAATGCGGAATGTCATCTACTACGCAGGATAGTAGCTGGACCCGTTCAGAAAGCAAACGCGATTACTAGAAGGACACTCGAACTGTGAAAACGAGGGAGCGCAGGCGAGGCAGTTTGTGCTTTTGGCAGGGCGGCCAATAGAGGAGACGCTTGCACAGGGAGGGGCGAGGGCGATCGGAGCGCTCTTGGGGGACCAGCCATCGCAGCAGAGTTTGCCGGCGCGAGGACCGTAGGGAATCGCCTGTGGACTCGGCTGAGAGCCGCCAGCGACACGGGTTGCCGCGCGACCGAGGGCGCTGTGCGGCCCTTGGTGCCCGAGTGAGCTGGCCGGGGAGCCATGGACCGGCTTCCGCGTGACGGGGCACACGGGCGAAACGTGGGCGGGGCCGTCGCCGCGGGCTACCTCTCGCTTCGAGACGTCACCCGAAACGCCGGCGCAGGATCCCGATCCACCCCCTCGATGGCCGCCACGAGCACATCGACGTTCGTTTTGCCCGGGTCGAACGAGACGGTCGCAGTTCCCGACTGGACGTCCGTCTCGGCCGACACGACGCCGGCGACCTTCTGGAGGGTTTGCTTGGCCGCCTCGGCACATCCCTGGCAGACCATGCCCTCGATGGTGAGCGTGGCTCGTCGCACCTCTGATGACGTCGGTTCACCGCCGGCCAGCGCTCTCGCAGCCGGCTCGTGTTGCGCCGAATCCCCAGAAGCAGTAGCCGAGGCGCGGGAGGCACTGTTGCAGGCCACCGCGCCTCCGAGGAGCAGGGCCGCCGCGAGCAGTCGGCTCATGCCGCGTTCCCGACCCCCGCGGCGCGAAGGCCTGCCTCGGTCGGGCCCGCGCCCGCACAGCAGTCGGCGAGCTTGCCGTTCACGACGACGGCCGGCACCCGGGTGATGCCCAGGTCCTTGGCGCGCTTGGCGATGGCCGGATCCTTCATGTCGAGGATGCTCACCTCGCACGAAGGGCACGCGATGTCGTTGACCAGTTGGATGGTGTCCTCGCACGCGGGGCAGCCCGCGCTAAAGACCTCTACGGTTCTCTTGCTCATGATTTCTTCTCCTTGTCGTTGGGTTGGCTTTCATTCGGTGACAGCGGGACGGCACGCAGAACAACTCGGCTCGACCGTTCGCCGCGGCCAGGCGTTCCAGATGCAGGCGACGACGAGCGCGGCGATCGCGATGTAGACGGTGACGGTCGAATCCAACACGAACTTGCCGACGAGCACGCCGACCGCGGAGGCCGCCCCAACACCGAGCGGACCGTATCCGCGTCGAGAACGCGCTCGCCACGCCAGGGCGGCCAGCGCTGCAATCAGGAAGACGGCGCTCATGGGAAGCAGCCAGCGGTCTTCCATCAGGAACGTGAGCCCACCTGCGCTGAGCACCCCGGCGTAGGCCGGCCAGCACAGGGGGCACACCACCTTGGGCATGAGCGCGATGCCAATCCCGGGCAGCACGGCGGCGGTCGACTTCCAGCGGCTTCGAGGCATCGTCGGCGCCGGCTCCACCGAGGCCACATCGCTTTGGTTCGCACGACCAAGAGCCTCGGTGATGACCTCGACACGGGGTGTACCGCCGCTCTCGTAGACGCGACAGCAGTCTTCAGCTCCAGCGGTCAGGCCACCGACGTCGACGCCGTTTACCAGAATGGTGGGTGAGCCGAAGCCGCGAACCCGCGACGGAGCCTCGGGTGAGCCGATCTGGTGCTCCTTCCAGCGCGCAGACAAGCCTGCCCGGGAGAAGGCTCGCATCAGGTTGGCACGGGCCGCCTTCACGTTGGGGCAGTCCTTGTCGTACACGAAATCAACCGTTGGCACGGCCGTCCTCCTTTTCAATCGCGTCGAGAATGGGACACTCGCTCGTCGGTCCCTTGCCCCGGCAAGCCTTCGCGAGCTTCTCCAGCGCGCCTCTGATGCGCGCCAAGTCGGCCATCTTCTCCTCGACGTCCACGATCTTGGCCTTGGCCAACGCCCGTACGTCAGCGCAGCTCTTGTCCGGATCGACACGAAGCTCGAGTAGCGCAGTGATCTCCTTGAGCGTGAACCCGAGGTCCTTCGCGCTCCGGATGAACATCACGCGAGCGACCGCATCGGGCGGGTACTGGCGATAGCCCGACCGCTTGCGCGGCGGTTTCGGCAAGAGGCCCGCGCGCTCGTAGAAGCGGATGGTCTCCCCCCCTACGCCGGCGGCGTTCGCCAGCTTGTCGATGGTCAGGGCCGAGTCTCTAGGAGCCATGTCCCAAGGATAGACCCCGTATGATGGTACGGGGTCAAGGCGCGAACCGCCAGAAGGTGTCGCCGAGTCGTGGAGCAACATCGCGAGGCATTCACCGATCGAAGGCCGCTTCAGCCGAGGGCGGTCGTCACTGTGCCACTCCGTCACGTGGCACGATCCGCGACGATTCGATCCGAACCGTGGGATCCGCACCGACAAGTGTCCTCCGGATCCAAGCTGGAACGCTTATTGCTCAATCCGCCCGCGATGATTTGCCCTTATCGGTTTAGCTACGTCCTCACTGTGTTCTTGCTGGCCGCGTGCGGCGGCTCGTCGGATTCGAACTCGCCCGCGACCGGGGGATCTTCAGGGACCGGCGCAGCGGACGCTGGTGCCAGCGGTGGAGCGTCCGGCACCGGCACGGGCGGCACCGCCGGTGGGGGCACGGGGGGAAATCCGACAGGAGGCGCAGCCGGCGCGACGACGGGCGGAACAGCGGGCGCCGGCGGTGTGGCGACAGGCGGCGCAGCGGGCACAGGTGGCGCGGCAACGGGTGGCGCAGCGGGCACAGGTGGCGCTGCGACGGGCGGCGCAGCGGGCACCGGCGGTGGCACGGGCGTGGCGTGCGGCGCGGCCACGTGCCAATCGCCGCAGGGCTGTTTGACTTGTTTCAACGCGAATCCCGCCACCGCCAAATGCATCTCACCCTTTTCGGAAAGCTGCCAAACCTACCCAAACCTCCACCTCTACTGCGACGACCCAAGCGACTGCAAAACGGGAGAGCAGTGTTCCGTTGTTGAAGGCAGTATCGGCACGTACGCACAATGCTTCCAGGAAGCCGCCTGCACTCAGGATTGCACCTGCGGAGCCGGAGCGTTCGGACAAGTCTGTAGCAGCCTGTCCGATTGCCCGACCTGCGCGAAAAAATGCGAGGCGTACACGCAGCCCGGCAATCCAGGGGTCAAGTTTCCGGTCAAAGTGTGCACTTGGTAGACCTTGTGAAACAACATCGAATCCTGGGGTTTTGTTTGTGCGCCGCCGTGACGGTTGGGTGCAGTGACGACCACGCTATCTCCGGGAACTCGGGCGGCGGCGGCGCCGCAGGGAGTGGTTCCGGCGGAGCGGCCGCTGGAGCCGCGGCAGACGCGGGTACGACCAGTGACGCTACGCTTCCGATCGACCCGGACTTGAGAGCACCCAAGTTCGTCAAGGCCTGGGGCAAGCAGGGCACTTTGCCCGGGCAGTTCATAGAACCGAGCAGCGTTGAACTCGACGCCGAGGGCAACGTGTACGTGGCGGGTCACGAGGACCGGCTGCAGAAGTTCACTTTCGACGGGAAGTTGTTGAACATCTTTGGAAAGAGCGGTGTGGGTGATCTGGAATTCAATCACCCCCACGGGCTGGCCATGGACCGTGCGGCGGGGCTGCTCTACGCCGGGGATCAAAACAACGGGCGCGTGCAGGTGCTCACCACCGACGGCAAATTCGTTCGGATGTGGACTGATCCTCAGTTCAAGCACATCCACGATGTTGGCATCGACCCGCTGAGCGGCGACATCTTCGTCGGGGACTTCGAGTTGCACGTGATGCAGAAATTCACGAGCACCGGCGTGCCCCTGCTTGAATTTGGCGGCGCGGGCAGCGCAGACGGGCAGTTCGCAGGCGCATGGGGGATCTCGACGGACTCCGCGGGACGCGTCTACGTGGGGGACGCAGGCAATAAACGCGTGCAGGTGTTCAATTCGGACGGGTCTTACCTGGCCCAGTGGCAAGGTTTCGTAAAGCCCACCGGGGTCTTCGTGGACGCAAAGGACCGGGTCTACGTCTGTGACTCGTTGGCCGATCAGATCGCAATCTACAGCACGCAAGGGCAACGTTTGGGGACCTGGGACTTGGCAAGCATCGTGGGCTCACCTTGCGAGCCTGAAGATATCGTCATTACAGCGGACAGCATGCACATCTACGTTGGCGACGTACTGAGCCACCGCGTGATTTACCTAGCGCGCGACGCAACTTAGCAGTGTGATTGCCGTCCAAATGGCGGGTCTGCGTGATTCGAAATCCAGCAGCTACCCAGCGCCAGTCACCCCTGCGCGGCCTGGTCGACCTGCGGCGCGACAAGCTGCGCT
>CALMUT010000203.1 GCA_937872925.1 uncultured Myxococcales bacterium
CGACGGTGACGGCACTCCCGACATCGGCGGGAAGGCGAAGTTCTTCGCGTGGGGTCAGTCCCTGGGCGGCATTCTGGCGCCCTTCGTCGCAGCGCTCGATCCGCAGGTCACCGCCACGGCGCCCACCTCGGGCGCGGGAGGCCTGCTCGACGTCGGTTCCCGCACCTTCCAGGGCGGGGCCTTTGAGGGCATCTACTTGCGGAACTTCGGCCCCATCTTGGCCGGCGTGCCCGCGCAAGAGTTCTACGACCAAGGCAAAGAGAAGGAAACCAAGTGCACCGCAGACCAGATCAGTCTGCGCTTCGTCGTCGTGGACGTAAACGATGACCGCGAAGTCGAGTTCAATTGTGTCGACCGCCAAGACTTTGCCAGTGGAGGAACCGCCTTCGTTTACAACGGTCGCAACGGCGAAGTGCGTTGCGCCCGCGTGGACAACGAAGGGCGCTTCCGCATTGGAATGCCCTCCAGTCTCGGGGATCGCTTGGAGCTGCAGCTGTACGACAAACCCGATGTGGTCGACAGCTACGACGCTGAAACCGGCTGTCACCCCACAGTAGGTAAAGAAAACCGCGTTGCGGTGATCAACACTTGGGGCAAGGGCGTCATCACCGAGGGCGCGCCGGATCCGACCGGGGTCAAAGAAGGCCCGGTGTGCACCGCCGAAGGGGGCTGCTCTCGCTTCCAGAATAAATACTACGCAGCCGGTTCGCCCCTGGTCGCCATCGCCGAAGGATTCGGGCACATCCGTCAGACGCCCGCGTTGCGCCGCTTCATGAGTCTGGCTTCGAATATCGTGGACCCCGGCGACCCCGTGAACTTCGCGCCGTACTTTGCCCTGAAGCCCATCACGGATCCCGAGGGCAACCTGCACCCACCCACGGCCATGGTCAACGTCGTCACGGTTGGGGACATGAACGTGCCCATCAACAGTGGCATCGCCCTCGGTCGCGTGGCAGGCGCGGTCCCTTTCCTCACGCCCGACGCTGCGGATCGGTACCCCGCCTATGCGGACTACGTCACACCCGCCGAATTGTACTCGGCTCTAGGTGGTAAGACGCCCAACGGCGTGTTGGTGGAAAACCATGTGATGGAAGGCATCAACCGTTTACAGCGGCATGCGCCCAGCGACCTCACCTCCTGCGGCGTGAACGAGCTGCCCATTACCGCAGACGTCGTCTGCCACCCGAACTGCACCAAGGACGACAGCTCCAGTTGCTTGAGCGGCCAGCACTGCGTCAATGACCGTTGCGTCAAGCAACCCATCAGTGAAAACGATTGCGCCCAATTCCTCTACGACGCGGACGCCCTCGACGAAGGCCTCGATCAGTACGGCGAAGCCCAAGCGGCGGTGCCTTTACGCACCGGCCGCATCGCCATGCCGGCCACACCAAGCAGCATCGATGCCGTGTGGGCTCCGCGCCTGAAGGGCAAGCCCTTCGCTCCGGACAAGGGCGCCTGGCAGGCAGACCAGCGCATCTTGGCGCAGCTAATGGCCTACATCGAGCCCAAGGGCGTGCACGGCTTCAACCCGGCCACGCCCTGCGACAACTGGGACTCCGGCATGTACATGATCAACGTGATTGGTCGATTCTTCGCCACCGACGGCGCGGACCTGTACTACCTGTCACACCCCTCAACCCACCAATGTCTGAGCAAGCCCTTCGGCAAGGGTGCCTGCTCCTTCATCGACGTACCGCCCCCCTGAGCCATGAAGTACTTCGTTAGCGTGGGCGGCAACGAACTCGAAGTCGGGGTGCGTGAGCGCCCCGGCGGCGGCTACGTGGCAAGCATCGCGGGCGTGGATCGAAGGGTAGACGTCACTGAGCGCAGCAAAACCGATCTGACCCTTCGAGTGGACGCACGAGTGCTCGACTGGGTCGTGAGTACGCAGGCGCCCGATCTGTCCGTGGCCGGCAGTGGCGCGCGTCTGGACGCACGGGTAGAAAGCGCCCGGGCCCGCGCCTTAGAAGGAATGCGGAGCGGCGGGCGGAAGAACGACGACGGCAAGGTCAAAAGCCCCATGCCCGGCAAGGTCGTCAAATTGCTCGTGGCCGAAGGCGACAGCGTCTCGGAGGGTGCTCCCGTCGTGGTCGTGGAGGCCATGAAGATGGAAAACGAACTAGCCGCGCCGAAATCCGGCACCGTCACCCGGGTGTATGTCGCCGAGGGGGACACCGTCGAGAGCGCGGCCCCGCTGCTGACGATCGCATGAGTCCGCCGCGACTGCGGCTGGCGCATTTGCCGACGCCGCTTTGGCGCAACGACGCCTTAGACGCGCTCTTAGGCTGCGAGCTCTGGGTCACGCGGGACGACATGACCGGGGGCGGCGAAGCCGGCAACAAGATCCGCAAACTGGAGTACTTGCTGGCAGACGCCCTGGCGCAAGGCGCCACCACTGTCATCACTTGCGGTGGCGAGCAATCCAACCACGCCCGCGCGACCACACTGCTCGGCCGCAGCCTTGGGCTCGAGGTCAGAGTGCTTTTGCGCACCAAGTCGGGCGCTGCGCCCGCCGCGCTCGTCGGCAATTTGCTGCTCATGAAGCTCGCGGGCGCCAGCGTGCGTTTCATCGATCCGGCGCAATACGCGGCACGCACCGAACTGCTGGCTGCGGAAGCCACAGCGTGTACGCGCTCCGGGCAGCGCCCGTATGTGATTGTCGAAGGGGGCTCGAGCGGGCTGGGTTCCCTCGGGTACGTCGAAGCCATGCGTGAAGTGCGCGAGCAAATTGACCTCGGCCTTGCCGGCGCCCGGCGGCCCTTCGACGTCGTGACGCACGCCTGCGGTTCGGGCGGCACCGCCGCCGGCGTAGCGCTCGGCGCACGCGCTTTTGGCGTGGCGCAGCAAGCGTGGGCCATGGCGGTATGCGACAGCGCGGACTATTTCCGAGCCGTGATCGAGGGCATCCTCGGCGAAATGCGCGGGCTAGAGCCAGACCTAGGGCCCGCGCTGGAGCTGCGCATTGAAGATCGCTTCAAGGGCCCGGGCTACGCCGTGGCCAGTCCCGAACAACGCCGCTTCATCGCTGAGGTCGCGCGCTGCTCGGGCTTGCTCCTCGATCCGGTCTACACCGGCAAGGCTCTCTACGCGCTCTCAAAGTCCGAAGAGCGTCCGCGCCGCGTGCTCTTCTTGCACACCGGCGGGCTGCCCGGGTTGCTGGCGCAGGCCGCAGACTTTGCCCCGGAACTGTCAGGGCTGTAGCCGCTTCTGCACGTTCAGCGACCAGAGTTCGACCTCGGGACTCGCTCCCCAGGCGCGCAACGTCTCCGCAATGGCGATGACGCGCGCGCGCTCAAGATCCCCCAGCTTCACCCGGCCCCTGTCCGCTGAGTCCACCAGTCGATCCACGCTCGACCGCACCATCGTCGAGAGCTCTTCGATGCTCTCGGCGTTGTCTGGGTTGGCGACCAGAGTTTCGAGAACCTCAATGCTGCCGAACGCCGGCTCCGTCGACAGGTCCATCACCGGCCGCGCGACCGAGCGCTGTTCGATCAGTTCGATACCGGGAGAAATGCTCGATGGGGACACGCCACGTGTCACGCCGAAAGTGAGATCCGCCGTACCCAGTCGAACGTGGTCACCGATTTCCAGCTTGTGAGACCCTGTGATTTGTTCACCGTTGACGAAAGTGCCATTGCTGCTGCCCAGGTCCGTCAGCATCACGACATCTCCTGTCCGACGCAGCACCGCGTGTTCCCGGGAAACGCTCGCCTCGTCCAGGAAGAACGCCACACGGCTTCCGCGGCCCACCAGTGTTTCACCGTCGTGCATGCGGTGGCGCATCCCGCGGTACTCCAGCCAGAAAATGATCGGCGTCGAATCGCTCACGCGCCCGAAATCCTATCACGACCGCCGGCGAAAGGCCTCACTTCGGCACCGGTCGTACCTTTACTTCGCGCAGCTCACGGCGGAATGCCTTGTAACGGTCGATCAGCGGACCGCTTTTCTCCTTGTCGTCCAGCAGGTCCTTCTTCTCCGCCGGATCCGAGTTTAGGTCGTACAGCGCCGTGGGGCGGCCGCCGCTGGCGGTGAGCTTCATGCCGCCCTCGATGAACGCTTGGCGCTCGCCGTTGTTTGGGCCAGCGCTCATGTCTACGAAAACAATGCGTTTCGCCGGGGAATGCCCCGGGGGACCCATCACGTCGAAAAGCAGAGACTTACCACTGATGAAGTCGAAGCCCTCTCCCTTCGGGTGCGGCAGCCGCAACAAGTCCAGCACCGTCGGCACCACGTCAATGATGCTGCGCGCTTCGGACACCCGCCGCGGTGTGGCACCGGGTACGTGCACGATGAAGGGCACGCGCACCAACTCCTCCCAGATCTCAAAACCGTGGCGGATCATGCCGTGCTCGCCAAAGGCTTCGCCGTGGTCGCTGGTGACGATGACCGCCGTCTTCTTTCCGAGCGGCCCCTGCTGCACCATGTCCAGCAATCGGCCCACGTGCTCGTCGACAAACGCAACTTCGCTGTCGTACGCATCGCGACTTGCACTGCCGAAGTCGTGCTTTTCGTGCCGAACGTACTCGGCATGGGGGTCGACGTAGTGCACCCAGGCAAAGAAGGGCTTCTTCGTCATTTCCGGCTTGGAAAGTTCCGCAATCGCGGCGTCCGTGAGCTTGTCGGCACTGACGGTGCGGTCCCCTTCCATCTGGATGGCTTTCGGGGCCGCATCGGTATTGACGACGTCGAATCCGCGTTCGAAACCGACGCCCTTTTGGAAGAAGTACCAGTAGCTCTGCACGCTGACCGTGCGCAGCCCGGCCTGCTGCAACCGTTCGGCGATGAAGGTGTCTTCTTTGCCGAAGCGGTTGAAGTGGCTCCAGCCGCGATGGGTTTCGCTGGGGTATTTGCCGATCAGCATCGGGGGGAGGCTCTTCGACGTGTAGGAAGCGAGCGCGTAGCTATTTTCAAACACGGCGCTGACCTTGGCCAAGCGGTCCAGGTTGCGCGACACAGGTCGCGCGTAGCCCATGAAGCCCAGGTCGAAGCGCAGCGTATCGATCGTGATCAACAGGACGTTCAAGTCCTGGGGCAAGTGCTGGGCAACCCACGCACCCGCGTCCTTGGGGGCCGGCTTCTCTTCGGTCTGCAGCGTGACTTTCTTGGCGTCCGCCCCGGAGCAATCCTCGTCGAGGCTATTCTCGGGCACGTCCTCGGCACCCGGGTTGATCTCCGGCTTCGAGTCGTCGCAATCGCCCCCACCGAAACGCGCCGCAAAGCCGTCGCGATCTCCGTCGGTCAGCTTGCGCAAGCGCGGCAACACCATGCGCGCCAGGGGCGCGTCGCGCTCCAGTGCCAGCGCCAGGCGGCGCTCTTGCATCGCCTGCCCTGCGCTGCGCAGCGTCAGGCCTATGGGAGCCACGGCCACCAGCGCCAGCACCAGCCCAGGCACCCGCAGCAAATAGGCGGGCAAGGCGTAACACACGGCCGCCGACAGCAGCACGAGGCCAGGAGCACGCAGGTCCAATTCCGGGCGCTTGAAGACGCCGAAGATGGCCAGTGGCCCGCCGGATCCGCTCGTGGTGCCCGAGGAGATTGCGGCGACGAAAAAGCCAATCACGACCACGGCTGCCAACCCCGCACACACTGCGACGCTCGGCACTCGTTCGGCCGCGCGTTTGGCAACACTGCTGGCAAGCCCCAGGGTCGCGCCAGAAAGCAGCAGAGCGGCGAGTACCGCGCTCAGTCCCAACGCAGCGCCGACCACCCCTCCGCCGGCATCCAGCGCCAAGAGGCGGGTGGCCCAGATCGCGGTCAGCGCCGTCCACATCACAAATCCGAGGGCCCCAAGCACGACGCTCACGCCGAGGCGTGCGCGCGCCTCGGCGTCCAGTGCCTGGATCTGGCTCCGCAGCCGCGAAACGCTTGGTGCTGCGCTGGGGTGTAAGAACAGACTCGCCGCGCCCACAGCGAGCCCAAGCATGAACAAGACCGGCCACGTGATGCCGGCGCCGGTCAACCATAGGCTAGTTCCGCTCAGGGGCTCGGAAGCGGCGCTGCGAGCGAAGTGGCTATCGGCGACCGAGACGACTGCAGTCGCTGCGCTTGCCGCCACGAGGCTCGCCAGCAAGCGACGTGTTTTTTCGACGGCTGGTTTACTCATCGTCCTTCGACTTTCGTGCCAGGGGATGCGCGCGGTCGTATACCCCAAGCAACTGGTCGAGGGACAGGTGTGTATAGCGCTGCGTCGTGGAAATGCTGGCGTGGCCGAGCATCTCCTGGATCACCCGCAGATCCGCTCCGCCCTCCAGCATATGCGTGGCACAGCTGTGCCGCAGCGCGTGCGGGTGCAAGTCGCCGCGGCCCGCGCCGAGCGCGCCGTAGGCCTGAACGATGTCTTGGATGCGACGCACCCCAAGCCGCCTGCCCCGCTCCCCAAGCACCAACGCCCGGGGATCCTGCACGCCCGTCTTGGGGTGGCGGAACGCGCCGCGATGCGGCAAGTACGCAAGGGTTGCCTGCTTTGCTTTCGAGCCGAGGGGAACGATGCGTTCCTTGTTGCCCTTGCCCAGCACGCGCACCGTGCAGTCGTCCAGAGAGATGTCGTCCATGTCGAGCCGCGCGAGTTCGCTCACGCGCAGACCCGCTCCGTATAACAACTCAAGCAATAAGGTATCGCGGAACGCGTGGGGCTGCTCTCGCGACGGAGTTTCACTTGGCGCAGCCATGACGGCGCCGGCGGCTTCTGCCGATAGAAAGCCGGGCAACTTCTTGCCAAGCTTCGGTGACGCCAGCAGCGCCGTCGGATTATTGCTGAGCTTGCCCTGCCGCTCCAGGTATCCGAAAAAGGCACGCAGCGCGCTCAGCTTTCTGGCCACGCTAGGCGGCGCAAGCTGCTGGGCAATGCTGCCCAGGAAACTGCGCAGCACCAGGCGGTCGATATCAACCAAGCGCGTGGACTTCTGCCGTTGCACCAGGAAGGTTGTCAGTTGATTCAAGTCCCGGCGATAAGCGTCAAGAGTATGCGGAGACGCGCGCCGTTCGCCGTGCAAATAGTCCAAGAACCCTTGCACGGCGGACTCGACTTCGTTCCGGTCTACGCCTGCCATGCGGACACCGCCCAGAGCGCAACTCCGGCAAGGGCGAGCAACGCACCCCACCGAGCTTGAGTCATCACAAGTTTCCCGTCGCGATCGACGCCCCGCACCCCCAGCCAACCCAGTCCGGAAAGCGCGGCGAAAAAGCCAACGCAAAGCGCGATCAGCCAGCGCCCACTGGGCGCTTCGTCGCGCGAAAGCTCTCCTCGGGCTGCGAGCAAGGCGCGTCGGTGTTCGTCTGGGCTCCCGCCCTGCGCCCGTGCCGATAGCCGCGCCAAGTTCTCGTTCGCACGATCGAGTTCCCGGGGCATCGGCACCCACAGGTGGCGCGTCTCCAAGGCCGCAGAACGCATCGCCCGCCAAGCGCCCAGCGCGTCGGCATCCCGCGAGCCGGCTTCCGCTCCCACAGCAATCGCTTCCAAACGCCGATACGCACGGCCCACATGCGGCGCGCCAGGCGCAAACGCAGTGGCCGCTCGGCGGGCGTGCAGCGTTGCCGTCTGCAGGTCGTCCTCGTCAAAAGCGGCGTCCGAGAGCCGCATATGGGCTTCCCCGTCCGACACTTGCCGCAACGTGAAGATCGCGAGCGCAAGGACCAGGCTCGCCAAAAGCCCGGCAACCATGCGAAGCCACTGTCCCGGACTATTCACAGGAGTCGACTCCAGCCTTTGAAATCTGTCTGCATGATCCGTCATCGCTGGCTTACAGGAAATCCCGTCGTTTGAAGATCATGCTGGCGAGGGCGAGCAAACACACGGTCCACGCCACAGCTTGCGCCGCGGCGAGCAGTGCGTAGTTGGCAAAACCGGACCCCGGCGCCTCGCCCGTGAGCAGCTCACGCGGAGGAACGTAGAGCATGAGGTTGGGCACGACCTTGCTGAGCAAGACGCCGACAGAATGGATGGAATCCCCAAAAACCCGAGGGGGAAGCCGGGCCAGCGTGTCCGCGGAGCGTCCGACCACAAAGATGCCGAAGGTGAGCACCGCGGTGAGAAACGGCGAGGAGAAGGACGAAAAGACCGTGGCGACGGCAGCGACCACGCACACCTCGCAAAGGGTCAACAGTGCTCCACCGAAAACGACGCGCCGATCATCGGGCGCGCCGTCCGCGAGCAGGTAGCCGACGATCAGGATGACCAGTGCCCAGGGGATCGGCAATACGGTGCGATGCCGCGGCAGCTTCCACGCCGCCAGGGCAAAGACGACGGAGCTGCCAACGCCCGCTGCCAGCACCACCGCGACGGACCGTTCCGATAGATACGCAAGTGCTAATAGAAGCGCGCCGGCGTTGGCCGCCACGAAGACGGCCAGGGTGAGCACGGTTCCAAGGTATTTTCCAACCAGGTACTCACTGCGTCGGATCGGGCGCGCCAGGATGGGAAAGAGCGTCTTGAGTTCCAGCTCCCGGTACAGTGAAGTGGCACCCAGCACGATCGCCACGATGACGGCGTAGAGGGATATGGAGGCAGAGCCGAGGTCGCTCACCACGCGCAGGCTCTCACGCAGCGCGAACTGTCCGACGACAAGGGCGTAGGCGGCCGTGGCAAGCGCCAGTCCGAAAAGCCCATGCAGTACCCGAGCGCGCACCGCCTCACGGTAGGTGTTTTCACTGATCACGAGGATGCGGCGCACCATCGTTTCGGGTTGTAACCCCGACCCGGGAACTGACCGAAACTTTGTACCGGTTCGGCGCACCGCCCGCGCTAGAATCGAGTCGAGACTTGGATCACAAAACCGTGTAACTACTCACTTTTCTGCGAAGCGCGGCAACTCGACGTGTGTGCGCAGCCGATCGGAAGTGCCCAGGATCATTTGCTGGACCCGCTCCTCGAATAGAAGCCGCGCCAAGCCGGGGCCCAGGTCCACTAAGGCGGCGACCGTAACGAGACTGCGCCGACCGTCGAGGGGCTCCGCGCGGAAAAATCCCCAGGTGTCCTGGATCCCGTGTGGCCGAGTCTGGTCCATCCAGAAGCGCACCGTGCTGCCTTGTCGCTCCAGCACCACGGAATACGTGGCACTCACCAGCGAGGTGCCCTGCTCCAATTCCACCACGGCGCGGCCGTCGCGACGCTCCACGATCTTGGATCGTCGAGTGCGCGGCAAGACCTGCTTCAGCCGGGCGTAGTCCCCCAGAACGCGCAGCACCACTTCCGGTGGGGCATGCACGACGACGTAGCTCACCCCGCCCACCAGGCGGACGTCCTCAGAAGGCTCCCACTGAATGGGGCGGGTGACCCTGCCGCCGGCGCCCAGTTCGCGCCGCTCGGCATGGGTGAAGCCCAGAAAGGGCTGCACGGGCGGTCGGGCCGCGATCCACGTGGCGCGGGCTGGGGCTAGACGGGTAAAGGGCCCGTTGCTCGGACTGGCCTGCGCAACCCCCGGCCAGGCACACCCTGCCGCAGCCACGGCGGCAAGAAGCCAATGTTTGATGCCTGCGCCGCCCATCCCGCCGCCACTGTAGCGAAGAAACGTCCTAAACGACAGGCCGCGTCAGGGCGGCCCGACGAACACATCGAGAAACCACGGGCCAGACGCTTCATTGTAGCCGTCCACCTGGACAAAATACGTCCCGGCATCGAGCACCAAGTCCAAAAAGCTCTTGTCCACAACGTAGCCCGCCGCGCATGCGTCCACGATCTCCGTGCCCGGGCAATTCGGGCCTTTGCGCACATTCAGGAGCGTGCTGTAGCCGCTGCCCTTCATGTCGAAAACGACGCGTCGTTTGCTGCTGAGGGTGAGCTTCAGCATCTGATCCGGCGCGCCCGCCGACGCGCCGGGAGCGAAGTCGCAGCCCGCTGAATAATCCGCCGCCGCGTTGGCCGTGTTGCCCTGAAAAAATCCTCCCGTCTCCGGGATGCTCACCGTCTCCGTGCAGCTGTCGGCAAACGCCACAAATACGGGTGCCGTCGCGGGACGGACCAGGGCTGAAAGCTCCGTCGGACTTCCGGAAGCGCTCTCTACGACGGCTCGGTAGCTGCCCGCCGGTAGCGCGTGACGTCCCACGCGCAGCGGCGATCTCGACCCAGTGCTGCACTCGAGGGCATCCGCGCTGGTCGCGCAGGGAGATTTCGCCAACACCACAGCGGCGTTGTCCTCGTCAGAGATCCTCGCGACCAAATGCACGTCGGACTTCTTGTCCAGAGTGACTTCGTAGGCGGCATCCACGCCCCCGGGAAGACAACCCAGTTTCGCAGCGTCCACATGGCCCCCAAGGTTGACGGGGGTCTTTTGGAACGGTGCCAGCACCGGGGGCGCGACGCAGGTGTCGTCGGCTGGCTCGGCGCTCGGTTCCGCAAAGGAAACCAGCACATCGATGTCCGACGGCGCGGTCGCGGCAACCGCCAGGTACAGCGTGGTTGGGCCGACATTGCGCGCAAACGCATGGGCGACCTTGCCAGTACTGCAGGCAACCTCGTTGATCGGCGTATTGCAAGGTGACTGCCACAGCGCGACCGAGGGCTGCCCGATCCCATCAAGGGAAACGGCATAGGCGTGCACGTCCTTGGCGCTCGGCACATCGATACTAAAGACGAGCTCCCCCGTATTCTTGCTGCACTGACTGGCGAGATCTTCCGTTGGGTCGATCACCGCGACGGTTTGGTTGACGCCCGGGAGGATCGGTGTCGCGGTGCCGCAGGTCTCGTTCGTCGGCTTCGTCGACGCCGGCAAGTAGCTGATCTTGAGGGGCACTTCCTGGGCGAAGTCCGCGAAGACCACCACCGCGTGCGCGCCCGGCGCCAAGGCGCGGAGCCGCAAACGCGCGACCTTTCCTGAGCTCTGGCCGTTGGCCCCGCCGGCCGCAACTCCAGCGTGACACGCCTCTTCGCTGGCGGGCACGCCGCATTGGCCGAAGGCGGCTAGGGCGATCTCGCCGGACGCGGCCGTGGCCACGATATCCACGTCTTGAGGCTGGGTGCCCGGCACGATCACCGCCACGACCGCATCACGCAGGCTGCCCCCGACTGGCAGGCAGCTCGCCCCGAAGTCGCTGCTGAGGCCTGCGAAACTGAGGTTGTGCTGACCGGATTGGGTGACCTCCAGCGGCGCGACGCAGCCGTCATATTTGGGGTTCACGCAAGCGGTCTCATCGATGGCCGTGTCGCAGTTGTCGTCGACGCCGTTTCCACAGATCTCTGCCGTGGTTCCCGAAACCTTGGGGTCGACGTCATTGCAGTCCGTGCCGCCACACCCCCAATCCGGATCCCCATCGCCGTCGGCGTCGCGCTTGACGTGCACGCAGGTCTGAGTCGACTCGACACACGCGTCGATGGTGCAGGTGGTTTGGTCACTACACGCGACTGGCTCGCCGGGGCGACAGCCCAGTTTGGGGTCGCACACTTCGTTGCCGTCGCAGTAGACCGCGTTTTGGCAGGGAGTCGGATCCGGCGTGTGCCGGCAACGCGCGATCCCCTGATCACAGGCGTCGAAGGTGCACTCCACCTGGTCATCGCACTGACCATCGTCCAGGCACGGACCGCCGACTGTGGGATCCACGTCCGGG
The DNA here is from genome assembly GCA_937872925.1 of uncultured Myxococcales bacterium. Classification (GTDB taxonomy): domain Bacteria; phylum Myxococcota_A; class Polyangia; order Polyangiales; family Polyangiaceae; genus JACKEA01. The sequence goes on from CALMUT010000203.1 coordinate 11,539, forward strand.
CCCGCGTCGACCGGCGGTTGGGAATCGGCTCCCCCGTCTTGCCCCGGTGGCTGAGAAAACGGGCTCTGCACGCTCGAGTCGCAGCGTGCGAGCACGAGCGCTAGCAGCAATGTGAGCGCGGCGAGCAGGGCGCGTGGCATCGGGGAGCATCCTAGCCCAAGCGCCGACACGGGGCCGGCAGTGGGGGACGCGGCCCGGAAACACCTCCCCGAAACCCCGGGTAGAAAAGCGCGCAGCGCCGCAAACCAGCCGCATCTGGCCGGGTCGATTGCAGCGTAGCCGGAATGCCACAGCCGTGGCATCATCTGTTTGCTCGTGTCGAACGAACGCTTAACGCGGCAGGAACTTTCCTGGCTGCTCGCTCAAGAAGCCCGGGGGGCCGCCCGCGCGTTGCGCGAGGGCGTGACGATGCTGACCCAGCCGCCTCCCGCCGGCGCTCCACCGAAACAACCAGAGGTGGCCACCAATCTGGACGCCCTTGATGACGCCATCAACCGCCTGGGCGAACTGCAACTGGGGCATACCGCCAAAGCCCGCCGGGGTCGGATCGATCTCGCCGCCCTCCTCTGCGACATCGCACCCCACGCGCGGATCGCAATGGAGCCCGGGGGCGGCGTCGAGGTCATGGGCGAAGAGGGCGAGATGCGGCGCATGTTGCATCTCATGGTCAGCCAAACCAACGCCTCCGGAAGCGGCGGCGGCGTCGGTGGCTCGGAGGTTGAGATCCGGCGCCAGGGTGACTGGGTGAAGGTCTGCGTGGACCTCGGCCCCGACACCTCCCCCACCGCCGCGATTGAGCGCCGCTGGCTCTCACGCATGGCGACGCGTCACGGAGGGCGACTGGAACTTGAGGCCGGCCTGCAGACCATGTGGCTGCCCGCAGACGACGCGGGCCACGAAGTTGCCGAGCTCAAGAAGGAGCTTGAGCAAGCTCAGCAACTTGGCGAAGCCTACGCCCGCGAGCTGGCGCAAGTCTTCTCCTCAGGAACGCTCACCTCTGCGCCTCCCCCGCCCGTCGATGCGGGGCAAGCGGGGCCCACCTTTGAAGCACTGGTGGGCGCAGTGACGGCGCTCGAACGACTGATTGGTGGCTGGCTAGACGGAGTGAAATCCGATCTGAATGAAGCCGACTCGAAGGAGCGCCTCACAAAGCGACTGGCGATGGCCAGCGCGGTCGTCTCAGAACTGGGTCACGTCGCCGACTGCCCCCTAGACGAGGACGCCGCCCACATCGACGTGGTCGCTCTGCTGCGCACGATCGTTTCGGAACACGAGGGACGCGCGGCTCGGCGTGGAGTTCGCTTCGAAACGGACCTGCCGCAAGTTCTGCGCTTGGAGACCCGGGAGGGCACCCTACGCACGATCGTGCATTGCATGTTGGACCAAGCCGTCGCGGCCTCACCGCGAGATGCGACCGTCCGGGTGCAGCTCTCTGGGGAGCTGCCCTTGGAGCTGATGGTCTGCGACAGCGGTCCGATCGTCCCGGATCCTGCCCGAGAAGACCTCCTGCGCCGACGCATCGATCCGAGCTCGTTGGGGCGCCCCGACGGCGTGGCCCTTTTGGTCGCCCAGGCGGCCGCTGGCGTGCTCGGCGGCCGGATCAGCTGCGGCGACTCCGGCGGCAAGGCTGCCCTCGTGCTGCGCCTGTAGCTGCACTTTGTCCCCTGGGGCGCGGCCAGCTGAGTGCTGCAGCCCGGTTCCCAACGGTCTGCGCGCGCAAAAATGGGAAAGTCTGCGGGATCGGCTATGATGCGGCCCATGCGCATATTGGTCGTCGAGGACCAGGACTCGATCCGTCGGATGATCGAAGCTCTGGTTCAGGCTCGGGGCTACGCCGTCACCGCGGTCGCCAACGGAGCCAAGGCGATCGATGTGGCCACGACGGATCCACCAGATCTGGTCCTTCTGGACCTGATGCTGCCTGGCCAATACGACGGATTCGAAGTGTGCAAGCGGCTGCGCACGGATCCATCGACCCGCACAGTGCCGGTGGTCATCATCAGCGCTCTAGACGATTCGGACTCGCGTGCACGCGCCGCCGAAGCGGGTGCCAACGCCTACTACACCAAGCCATTTTCGCCGATCGCTCTGCTCAAAGAAATCGAGCGCCACAAAAAGGCGTAGTCGCTCGGCGCTACAGCAAGTTCAGGAAGTTTTTCGCGCGGTCGCCAGCGGAGTCCATCAGACCCTTGGCCTCCATGGCCGGAATGCGCAAGCGCTCGCACAGGTCCTCGAGCAGCTTCTTCTCGGTCTCGTGTTGTTCACCATCGATGTAGGTGAGCAACACTGCGTGCTGAAGCAGAACGCGTCGGTCGTCGTGACTCAAATCTGTGAGCGGCACGTCGTCCAAAGTGCGCTTCACCGTTGCGTACTTCCGCACCTCGACTGCTTCGCTCGCCGTCGCACCAAAAGCATCCAGCAGGGCCTCAATGACTTCGAGTTCTTCTTCCGCAACGCGGCCGTCCGCCCAAGCCACGCTCACCAGACCTTTTAGAATTGCCAGATTTTGGTCGTGCATGCCCCAAGACCGCCACAGCCCTGGAGCGCTGTCAACGTGCGATCAGCGTGACGCGGACGCGACCGGTTGTCCCGGGTTGGGGCGACAGCCGCGCAGCGGTGACTGGGATGCTGAGCCAGCCCTTCGCTCGGGCACGGCGCACGCGCACCTCCAGCGCTTCACCGCACGGAAGGTGGGCAAAGACGGCGCGATCTTCATCGGTATGTGACGCAAGCACGCGGCTGAGCTCGGGTCCGCCCCGCGCAGACACCTCAGCTCCCCGCGGCACGTCACGCACGACGATTTCTGCCTCACACGCGCGTGCCGGCTCAATACCTTGACTCAGCGCCGCGGCGCTCTGGCGCACCGCGCCGGCTCCCAGCTGCAACGTGGCTACGTGGTCTTCCGGCAAAGCCGAAGACCCTGCCACGCCAACCGCAAGCAGGAGCGCCAGGGCACCGACCAGAGGACGCGGGCGCCCGGGCGCGGCTTTGGGTTCGCGCGTGTCGCTGCGTTCTTCGACCGCCACGGGCGGTGGTGTGCAGTCTTCGACAGCGGGTGGCGCACCCGTAGCCTCGATCCCCGCCAGCTCTTTCAAGCCCCGACACAAATCCCCATCTTCGCCCACCCGCTCAACGCTGAAGCTCTGCAGCAAATCGTCGACTGAGCTCCTTCGCGCAATGACGCGGGACGACGCCGGGCCCAGAAGTGGTGGCAAAGGCGTTCGCTCGCGCTGCAGGCTCATCCTGGGCCCAGACTCGAACTCCGGCTCTTCTTCCTCAGCGTCGACGGCATCGGCGGCTTCTGCGGTCCCGCCGCAGGTGGCGAGGGCGTGCTCCGCGGGCGCGCAGGTGGTCGCCACGGGTTCCGGGGGCAGTGGGCTCGGCTGAGGTATTTCACTAGGCTCCGACGCCTCGCTATTCGCAGGCGCCGTCTGGGCGTCGGCTGTCTCGACCACTTCGGGCAGCGGCGCGGTATGCACCCATTGGCTCGACTCAGCGTCGGCGCCATCGGCCACCGCCTCGGAGTCGGCAGCGACCGCTGGTTCGGAGCTCTCGGTGGACGGGGGACTCAGCGCGTCCACGCTTGGCGGTTCCGGCGCATCAGCGAGTTCCGGCACGAGGACGCCCGCCGGGACGGGCGATTGCTCGAGCACCATCGGCGCGCGCTCCGTGGCGTCCTCGACGGTGTAGAACAGAGCCGGCGTGCCGTTGGGCGGCTCCGGGTCGTGTGCGAGCTCGGCGTCGTGTGCGAGCTCGGCGTCGTGTGCGAGCTCGGCG
>CALMUT010000204.1 GCA_937872925.1 uncultured Myxococcales bacterium
CGCCTCCTGGCCAAGCGCCGCCGCCCGCACAGCCGCCTCCTGGCCAAGCGCCGCCGCCCGCACAGCCGCCTCCTGGCCAAGCGCCGCCTCCGGGCTACGCGCCGCCGCCCCAAGGCTACGCGCCGCCGCCCCAAGGCTACGGCCCGCCACCCCAAGGCTACGCCCCCGGCTACGGTCCGCCGCAGCAAGGTTACGGACCGCCCCCGCCCCCCAAGGAAGACCCGACCGTGAATTACCACGACGGCTTCTACTTGCGGCTCGGTTTTGGTATCGGATTCATGAACACGACTGGTGAAGCCAACGTGCCAAGCCCTGAACTCAAGGTCACCGGGACAGGCTTCACCGGCGAGTTTCTGATTGGTGGCACGCCAGCGCCGGGCTTCGTGATCGGGGGCGGGACCATGGGCTTCACCGTCTTCAATCCCAAGGTCGAGGTCGACGGTCAGGAGCAAAGCACGACGACCGATGCGCTGAACCTGTCGATGATCGGGCTGTTCGTGGACGTGTATCCGGATCCCAAGCAAGGTCTGCACATCCAGGGCATGGTCGGTTACGCGCAGCTGAGCTCCGACGAAACCGACTCCGACGACGAGCGTCCCGAAGGTCTGGGGCTCTCCGTCGGCGTCGGGTATGAAGCGTGGGTCGGGGAGCAGTGGGGTATCGGCATCCTCGGCAAGGTGGCATACGCCTCGACGAAGATTGACGGATCCGTTGGCGGCTTGAGCGCGGACATCACCTACACGAGCTTGGTGCCTGCGTTGCTTCTAACGGCCACCCTGCACTGACTGTTCGCGAAAATCGCACAATTCCAGCGGATCGTCATGTATTGTTCCGCTGTGGGAACAGTGCAACTCGACGACGCAGCCGTCTTTGTCAGCGTGGTGGACGCAGGCAGTTTTTCGGGCGCCGCGCGGCTGCTGTCGCTTCCTAAGTCTTCGGTGAGTCGTGCCGTGTCACGCCTCGAGCTTGAGTTGGGCGTCAAGCTCTTGGAGCGCACGACGCGTTCCTTGCGATTGACGGACGCCGGCAAGCGCTACCACTCCAGCGTCGCCCCGGCACTCAGCGCCGTGCGAGACGCGGCTCGGGAAGTGGGCGAACTGGTCGAGGAAGTCTCCGGCGTGCTGCGCATCACCGCTCCGGCGGATTTCGGCATCACGTACTTGGCGGAGCTAGTGGCGGAGTTCACGGCACAACATCCGGAGATCCGCGTCGACGTCGTTCTGACGAATCGCAGCGTGGACCTGGTGCGCGAAGGATTTGACCTCGCTCTGCGCTTCGGTCGCCTGGCGGACTCGTCCTTGATCGCGCGCAAGGTCGGAGATCTGTCAGACTGGCTCGTGGCTTCGCCCGGCTATCTGTGCACCGTGCGTGCGCCGCGCACCCCGCAAGACCTGGCCAAACACGCCTGTGTGCTGTTCCGGGCGGGGGACGGCAAAGCGCGCTGGGAGCTCTACTCCAAGCGCGGTACGGCGCGGGTTGACGTTGCCGGACGCATCGACGCTGACGACCTGCTATTCGTGAAACGCGCGGTCATTGCTGGGGCGGGCATTGCGCTGGTTCCCTGGTTCATGTCCCGGGAAGACGTGGACGCGGGCAAGCTCGTCCGGGTGCTGCCGAACTGGGAACGGCGGGGCGCGGCGTTCTACATCGTGATGCCGTCGACGCGCTTCTTGCCACGCAAAGTTGCGGCCTTTCGCGATCACATCGTGGAGCGTTTGGGCCGCGCTCCGCTGTGGACGGTCCGCGCTTCCTGAGGTGTCCGGCATGCGGCCCTGTCTGAGTACTTGCTTGGCATTGGCTGTGTGGATTGCTCACATCCCGAGCGCGTGGGCGGTTTCCGGAGGTGCGGCCGCTAGGGAAGGTGAAGGTGGCTCAGCCCCAGCGCATCCAGAACCGCCGCGCGTGCTGGCGGTGCCTCCGGAGATCGACCTCGACGCGATGCCGGAACGTTTTTCTGAGCCGTCCCCGTGGCGCAAGCTGCCCCTCGCCGTCGAAGGCCACGCTGCCTTGGGCGGCCCCTTGGGACTGCTGGGCGTTGCCATCGACGTCAGTACCTCTGATGAACTCTCCACGGGTATCGGCTTCGGCGTCGGGGAGTCCACGCACGCTTTGCAGATGGCCGCACTGCTGCGCGTGCGGCTGCTGCTCACGCGTACTTTTGCCACCGGCGCTGAGGGCAGCGTCGGGATCGGTGACTACTCCGACGACATCGAGTGCCATCGACCCGGTTGCCCGCCGACCTACGCTTGGCGTCCGGCGTTCTGGAGCTCCTTGGGGCTATTTCTCGAATCGCGCTCGGACCAGGGTTGGACCATGCGTGCAGGGTTTGGCGCCGGCGCCATCATGAATGTGGCGGACGCTCGCTGTAAGCGCTGTGGACCCGCGGACGAACCCAATATGTGGGTTACCACGGTGCCGTATGCGGGGGTTGCTATCGGGCGGGCCTTTTCATGGTGACGCCGCCCCCCGGCATGAAGCGCGCGGTCTGCGCGACGCTTTGTTTCCTGGCACTGATGCTAGCGCAGCAAGAAGCCCGCGCGACGGGTCCGTTGGGGGACAACGGTTCGCGCATTCGCACCAGTGCATACGCTATCGATCTGGCTGCCGGCCCGCCGGTGCTCGGCACTCGCGCCCTTGGACTCGGTGGCGCCTACGTTGCCATCGCCGAGGGCACGGACGGCAACTCGCAGAACCCCGCGGCTCCCGCGGTGCGCTCGGCGCACAGTCAGTACCACGTGGACTACGACTTCGGCGTGACGCTGACGTTTCCCTCCACCTTCACGGACACTGACTTCTTCAATACCGGCCGCGGACCGACAGACTTGCGCCGCAGCGACCAAAGCGAGTTCGTGCTGCTCGCGCCCACGGGCAACCTGCAGATCGGCGCCTGGGGCGTTGGGCTCGGTCTTGAGGTGCAGCGCTACGGGCTTGTGCGCCGGGAAAACCCGGAGGTCGTGGGTGAAGAGGAGTTGGTGCGCGCGCAGATCAGCGTGTTCCGGACGTACCTGGCGCGCAGCGTCAACCAGGGCCAGATCGTAGCCGGCCTGGGCTTCCACCTCACCAGCTTCGACGTCACGACCCGAGACGAGATCTTCACGCGCTCCGGGAACATCTTCACGACTCGTGGTGTGAACTTGGAAGGCGGCTTATTGTGGCGCCCCAACGACCGCGCGTACCGTGCCGGCTTTGCCTTGCGGGCCCCGGTGCTCACGGAGGTCGACTCGCGCGGGCGCAGCATCGGCGGGGATGTCGTGTTCGGGGATCCGGAGTCGTCGGATGCGTTCTTCTTTCCGCGTAGCGTGAAGCGCCCTTGGAGTGCTGACGTGGGAGCGGCAGTGCAACTCGGTGCGCGCCCACTCAATCCGCCGTGGATCGACCCTGTGGAGCGCCTGCGCGCGCTCGACCGCTGGAAGCGTGCGCGTGACAGGCAGCGGCGGCGGCGGCTTGCGGACGCGGCGCGCATTGGCCCGGACATGGTGCTCGCGCTCCGCGACGAGCTGGAGGACGAAGCGCGCGCGGACGAAAAGGTGGCGGCGGACGCAGAAGCGCGGCTGTATGCGCGCATTGCCAAGCGCTACGCCGAGCTATCCCGCCGCTACGTATTGCTGTCCTTCGCTGTGCACGTCGACGGCCGCGTGCAATCCTCCGTCGGTATCGAGTCCTTCTTGCAGCAGACCGTGGATCGCAGCGGTGAGCGGGTCACCTATTCGCCGCGCGTGGGGGTCGAGGGCGAGCCCATCGCGAACTGGCTCAAGTTGCGCAGCGGTCTCTACCTCGAACCCAGCCGGTTTCGCGGTGGTGATCCGCGACCGCACGGCACCCTGGGCTTCGACGCTGGCCTCTTTGAATGGAACGCGTTCGGGCTCGCCAGTCGTGACACGCGCTGGCGATTCGGCGCAGCTCTCGATACCGCCCGAGCCTACTTCGCCTGGGGCATTAGCGCCGGGGTGTGGCATTAGCCCAAGCTTGGGGTGCGGTGGCGTCTCTCAGCCCTTGCTGGGGAAGCGGAAGCGGTGCGTAACGGGTACGAAGCCCAGCAGGTCCATGGCCCGGGTGGTGTAGCCCGTGGTCCAGTTGTTGATCACCAACGGGTGGCCGCTCTTGCCTTGGGTCTCCGCCAGCACGCCAACGTGATCCGGGCCGGGACGATTCGGGAACGTATCCAAGAACACGACGTCTCCGGGGCGCAAGGGGTCTGCCGCGTCGTCCAGGGCCGTGCTGCGCGACCGCCAGTGCCGCTCGAAATAGCGAATCACCACGCGCACACGCCGGTGATCGATGTTGGTATCCGCGCGCTCCACGCCGTAAACGGATTTCGCGCCGGCAAGATCGCGCTGCAGTGCGGATTGCAGATCGAAGCCCGCATTGCGCGCCGCGCGCACAATGACGTCCACGCACGCTCCGCGGTTGCGGGGCGCGTCTCCGCCCGGGAAGGGCATGCTGAAATACGCGTCGCTGTAGCTGGCGCCGTTGAGCGCGGCCTTCTCCGCGCCGATGCGCAAGTCCAAGGGGTCGGCGATGCCGTCGCCGTCGGCGTCGCCCGGGGGAGGCGCGTGCCCGGGCGCCAGACGTCGCAGCGTCACCTGCGCTGCCAGCGCGCGCAATTCAGCCACGTCGCCCGGACGCAACTTCAGGTGGGTTGCGGCCACACGCAGCTCGCTTCCAGCGCCCACGGGGTAGATCTTGAGCGGATGGCCGCCGGCGTAGGCCGTCAGCAGCTGGCGCTCTTCGTCGAGTAGCAGCCCGTCGGCACCGAGCGGCGCGGGTAGCTGCACACGCGGGTCCAGATCGCCGAAGACGCCAACGTCCACCACACCCAAGGCCGACTCTCCTGGGGTGGCACGCTCGGCGGGCCGAGTCAGATCGGGAGCTGGCGACCGCCGCGCTCCGTGTACGCCTGCTGACGCGGGCGAGGTGCGCGCGTGGGGGAGCCGCACGCTTTCCGGCGCGTTGGCCGCCGGCTCTGTCGTGCGCGTCTCCGCGCGTTTGGAACACCCGCTCGCTAACAGCGCCGCAGTCAGCACGACTCCCGGGGCTAGTCCGCGGAGCTTTGTGACGTCGGAACAAGGCACGGCATCAGTATGCCAGCTCAAAGCAGGCGTGCACGTCTGGAAATGAACCCAATGCTCGCGACGATGAGTAGTACCAGGAGCCAGAAACCAGCGTAGCCGTAGCGCCATTCAAGCTCAGGCAGCTCTTTGAAGTTCATGCCGTAGACGCCGCATAGGAACGTCAATGGCAGGAAGATCACGCTCACCACTGTCAGCTTCTTCATCACTTCGTTGGTGCGGTGGCTCACCAGCGACATGTACAGGTTGAGGGAGTTGCTTAGGATGTCGCGGTCCACCAGCAAGTCTTGCAGCACGCGTTCGAGGGTTCCGACCATATTTGCCAGGTACGGCTGGGTTGCGTCACTGATGAAGCGGGACTTTCGCGTCGAGAGATCGGTGAGCACAGCCCGGGCAGGCAAGACCACCTTGCGGAAGTGCAGCAGGTCGGCGCCAAGCTCGCTGATGCGCGCAAACACCATGTCGTCCACGTTGCCGATGAGCTCGGCTTGGAGCTCTTCGACGCGCTCTTCGAAGCGCTTCTGCACGGACAGGTAGTTGTCGATCAGATGATCCCAAAGCTCGTACACCAAGAAGCTCGGGCTTTCGGCGAACTGCCGGAAGTCCTGAGCGTAGCTCTTGTCCAAAGCACCCAAGAAGACCACGGGGCCGTCGTGAATGGTCACCAGGAAGCGCTCGCCGAGCACGGCGTCCACGCGTTCCAAGTCAAAGTTCCGCCCGACCAGACGGCAGCCGGAGACGACGACGTGCAGGTGGTCCGCGTAGCGAGCGTGCTGAGTGGCGGGCTCCCGCGTCAGCGCGTCTTCTACGATTTCGTGGCTGAAGAGGTCCAACCCGGTGAGCAGCGCCGACGGGTCTTCCGCCGCATTCAGGTCGATGTCGATCCAAACGTAAGCACCTGCCGCCATGGAGGCTCGGGCCGTCGGGAAGTCAATCTCCCGTTCGACCTTCGTCTCGAAGTCGAACTCGATGATGCGCAGGGCTGCGCTCCGGGTAGGGATCGATTCGCCTGATTTCATGTTCTGCCCCGGGCGTCCGCGTGGGCTTCTGCTACCATGGTCCGCCCGCGGGGGCGAAGTCCCTAGCGCCAGTAAGGACCAAACGTCGAGGCGGCCATGGATCAGTACGAGACATTCATCGCCTTGGGGGTGGCGCTCTTGCTCGGTCTATTGATCGGCTTCGAGCGCGAGCAGTCTGCTCCAGACGACGAGAGCGAGCGTCGCAGCTTCATCGGCGGCGCCCGCACCTATCCTCTGGTCTCGCTCACGGGCGCGCTGTCCATGCTGTTGGTTCCGCAGTTGGGGACGGGCATCGTCTTGGCCGCGTTTGTTGTCATCTTCGTCTTTCTGGCGATCGCATATCGAGACGACGTGAAGCACGGCGGCGATCGCGGCATGACCAGCGAAGCGGCGTTCTTGGTGACCTTCATGCTGGGCGCCCTCGCCACGAGCCAGGGCGTGATCGAGCCGCTCAACCGGCGCATGATCGTGCTCTCTGCGGTGGCGGTGGTCGTGGCGCTGCTGCTGAGTTCCAAGCCGCTCATGCATGCGTTGGCGGAGAAGGCGAGCAAAGACGACGTTTTCGCGACACTCAAGTTCTTGATCGTGGCGGTCGTCGTCTTGCCGCTCTTGCCGAACGCGACCTTCGACCCCCTGGAAGTCCTCAACCCGTTCAAGATCGGACTGATGGTCGTGCTGATCGCGGGCATTGACTTCGTCGGCTACGTGGCCGTACGCGTGCTCGGCCCCGGCCGCGGACTTGGGTTGACCGGCGTTGTCGGTGGCCTGGCGTCGTCCACCGCTGTCACCCTGAGCGTATCGCGCCGTGCCAAAGAGGATCCGTCCCTGGCGCCTTCGTGCGCGCTGGCTGCGGTTACAGCGTCGACCATCATGGTGCCACGCGTGCTGCTAGAGGTGGCTGTGATCCACCGCCCGCTCGTCAGCGAATTGGCGAAACCCCTTGCTGCGATGACCTTGGGCGGAGCCGCCGCGGTCTACGTATTGTTTCGACATTCTCGCGCGGCGACGGGGCGCAGCGCCGAGCTGAAGCTGCAAAACCCCTTTGAGTTGAGCTCGGCGTTGAAGCTGGGTCTGGTGTTCGTGGTTGTGCTCTTCGTCGCCAAGCTGGCCCAGCGGCTATTTGGCGAGGGTGGCGTCTATCTCGCCGGCCTCGTTGCGGGTGGATCCGACGTCGATGCCATCACGCTGTCCATGGCCAGCCTGGCGAAGGCGGGCACCCTCGAGTCACGGGTCGCCGTCACCACCATCATGATCGGCGCCGCCTCGAACACCATTGTCAAAGGCATTATGGCCACCGTCATCGGCGGCCGCACCTACGGCAAGATGGTGCTTTCCGGATTCGCCGGCATGCTCTTCTGCGGCGCCCTCGGCGTGCTCTGGCTCTGGCTGTAGGCCGACGCGCTGGAAATAAAACAGCAATTTCAAACGATTAGAGAATTCCTCGTCTTGCGCCTGGATTTGGAGCTGGGCTTGCGAAACACTCCGCGCCGCGCGGGCGGCTGCTCCCTCCACCGGGAGCGGGACCCCGCGCGAATGGGAACGAGCATGGCGGACGGCGCGGAATTCTGTTGGATCAGCCGCGAGGGGCATCTGCAAAGTGGGAGCCGCGAGCGCATGCTTGCGTGCCTTCAGGATGGGTCGCTGCCCACGGACAATCCGGTGACGCGCGCGGGCTGGAGCGGCTGGTTCGCCGCGCGGGAGGTCATCGAGAACGATGGCGCACCCACGACCCGGGAACCGACCTTTGATTTGGTGCGTGTTTCCCGTCGTTTTGATTTGGACGCGGATTCCACCATTCAGCGCGTGCCCAAGCTTCCGAGTTTCGAGGACGCTCCAGACACCAGCAGAGACGTCGGGCCACCGCCGTTTTCTGACGTGGGCGTCATGCCCGAAGCCAGCAACCCAACCCAAGAGATCGCCACAGTGCCCATGGGCATGCCGGCGTTTTGCCTCGAAGATGCCCCACCGTCCGTTGCTGGCCCGGTGCCCGCATCGGCCCCAAAGCCCGCACCACACAACACCCTGCAGTCCCCCCAGTTTCCGCCGGCCTTGGCCGCACTGCTGGCGGCACCGAATGACCTGCACGGTCCCGCCTCAACGCTGACTCCGACGGGCGAAGAGCCCGCGCGGGTTCCGACCATCGCGCCAACGGCTCTGGACGTGACCACGCCGTCGAGTGGGTCGCCCGTGTGGCCCGCGGTGGTAGGCGTTGGTTTGGCGCTGGCCGGTGCTGCAACGGCGGCTGTGATTGTGCTGCATGCGGCCGCCCAGCTGAACGCTCCGACCCTACAGCGCGGCGCCACCCATAGCGTGACGGTTCCAGAAGTGACGCCGACGATCGAGCTGCCGCGGCAGTGCCGAATCGGGGGCGACGAGCAGCAGCTGGCGCGCTTGGTTCCGCCAGGCGCGACGGTGCATGTCGGGGGAGAGAATGCCCTCGAAGTCGGCGTGCCCAGCTCCATGAAGTCCGGGCTTGGCATTGTGCTTGAGCCGAAGACTCTGGCCGAGCGTTCCCGGGAGATCTTTTCGGATCCGGTTCGGGTGTCGGGCATCGTGCCCCGGGGCGACGGCGGGTTCGCCGTGGACCGCTACACCGTCAGCGTTGCTGGTCGCTTTGCTCTCGGCATGACGCCGGAGGGCTTCTCGCGCATCGAAGAAAACAAAGTCGGTTCGGTGGTGTGGCCGGGAGAATCCGCCCAGGTCATCACCCGTCCGAGTGTGACGTCGGTTCCGGGGCAAGGGTACGTGGTGGCGTTTCGACGCGGGGACGGATCCGGCAGCGTACGTGTCGGCATGGTGAATATGGCCGGCGAACGCCAAACGGATCTCGCAAGCTTGGGCGACACCCTGCTTAGCGCTGGCGCACCGAGCATCGCCGTGGGAACCGACGCCACGGCCGTTGTATTCTCCGGTGTCGACGCCGAAGGCGCACGGCGACTCTTCATGGGCACGTCCAAGCTTGGAGCCGTCCCGACCCGCACCCGCGCCATCGAGCTCACGCAGCATTCGCCCTCCAGCCCGTCCGTTGCCGCGTTGCCGGGCGGACGTTTCCTGGTGGCATGGGTCGAGCGCCCTGAGGGCACGCGCCGACTGATGGGCCGCGTTGTCGACGCGCAGCTGCAGCCTGTAGCGCCCGCCGTGCATTGGACGGACGTGGATGTGCCGGTGGCAGCGACCGCGCTCTGGGTGACGCCCGCTGGCGCCGCTGCCCTCGTCACCAAGGTTGCCGCGCCGTCCCGCCACGAGCTTACGGTTGTGCGCCTCGATTGTGCCGCGACGTCGTCGACGCTCGCAGCGCGCTGACCCTCGCGGCCGGCGCGCTCCCGACACGCTATGGACAATGGACAGGGCGCGCGCTGGGCAGCACCAGCCGAGGCCTGTCCGTCGACCAGCGCGCTGGATCCTCCGCCCGGACCCTGGCCCGCTTCTTCAGGCTCGCTGCGAAGGCGTCCCGGAGCAGAGTCTCCGTATCGATCTGCATGCGTGTTGCGAGCTCCAGGCCCAAGAATAGCTCGTCGCCGCCGGTCGCCAAATAGTCGCTCGTGACGATCACCACTGGCGCTCGCGCCGGCAGCGTGCGGCCTTTGGCGTCCCGGAGCGCGACGCGTAGCCGGGAACCTTCGCAGCGTGCCAATGCTCGCACGCCGGCGATCGACAAGATGCCGTGGGCGCCCGAGCCCAGATGTCGCGCCAGAACCATCGACAGCTCCTCGGCACTGAGGGTCAGCCGCGTCACCCGGTTGTCGAAGGGCATCGTCTCGAACAGGGCCCCGTAGCTTAGCGGACCCGGGGGCAGATCGGCGCGTAGCCCGCCGCCGTTCATGAGCGCCACCTGGGCATCAGGCGCGTGTTCCAAGAGCAAGTCCGCAAGTAAGTTACCAAGATCCGACGGGCGGTCGAAGGAGCGGCGTACCGTGCCTTCGACTTCGACACCGACGGCTGCATCGCGTCGGGCTGCGGCGCGTTGCTGTGCCGGCGCGATCAGTCGCGCCAGCGCGAGGTCCGGCGTAATGCGTCCGCCGGCGTAGGTTGCGCCGTCGCAGGGGCCTGGTTTTTCGCATAGATCCCGAGGCGCGTGCACAACGGTCTGCACCGCACCTTCAGCGGGGATCCGGATGTCCACGCGAGAGAACGCTCGCCCATAGGCGTAGGCTTGCGCCACGGCGACGCCGTGCATGCGGTGTGCAACGGCTTGGTGCGTGTGTCCCCCGAAGACAACGTCCACGCTTTCCGGTGGCAGCGACTGCACGAGCCGCTCCAGCTCGGACCCGGATTTGCAACTCGATGTGTCGTTCGGGTCGTCGAAACGCGCGCACTCTGCGCCGAGGTGAGTCAGGGCGACGACGACGCGCGCCCCGGCGGCGCGCAGTTTGGCAGCACGGGCAGCAAGTAGCGGTGCGACTGGGGCCACGGCCAGGCCTTCGAAGTACGCTGGCATCACGATCTTCGGCGTCTCTTCGGTGAGGGCGCCGATGAGTCCGACACGGATACCCGCGACCTCGAGCAGGACCGAGTCGCCCAGTCCGCGCCAGGTCGGCCGCTGTTGTGTCCGCGTATCGAGCAGATTGATTGACAGTACCGGATGGCCTGCCTCTTCGACGCGCGCGCGCAGCGCCCCGAAGAGATCTACGTGCGGAGCGGGTGCGGTGTCCCCGCTGGGGCCGAAGTCGAACTCATGGTTCCCGAGCGCGACTGCGTCGTAGCCCATTTTGCGATATGCGGCGACGACGACACGGCCTTCTTCCTGATTTGAGTCGAGGGTGCCCTGCAGGTAGTCTCCGGCATCCAGCAGCAGCATCCCACCATCCGCTTGGCGTAGACGGCGGATGTGCCCAACGTAGCCAGCTAGCAGCGGCAGCATTTCTATGTGGCCATGCAGATCCGTCGTGGCGATCAAGCTCAGGACCTTCGTTGGCGGCTGCGGCTGGAGCACGGGCACCGGGCGATGGCTCGGAACCGCTTTGCTTCTTGCGCAACTGGCGGCGATCAACACCGCACACGCCGCCACAAGGCGGCGCAGGGGCTGGGGAAACCTGGGCCTCTGAGCCGGACCCAGTTGCAGTGCGGTCGTTCTCGGCAGACTTTGGTCTGGTGATGCTCGCCGCGCCGGCTGCATCACGTCAGCTTGCTTCTAACAGCCCGCGTAGGCGCGCTGGGGGGATCCGATACTCTTTGAGACAGTAGTCGCAGGTGATCTCGAGCACCTCGCCGTCGGAGATGAGATCTTCGATTTCGCTCCGCCCAAGAGTTGCAATCGCGCTGACAAGTCGGAGCTCGTCGCACCAGCAGGTGAAGCTCACTGCGCTCTCCTCCAGCCGCGTAAACTCCATACCGTAAAGCAGTTGCTCCAGGAGCCAATCCGGGGAAAAGCTCTGGTCTAGCAAGTGGGAGTCGATGTTCTTAAAGTCTTCCAGGCGTTCGGTCATGATCATCAGCGGTCCTCGGTCCACCTCCGGCAGAAGCTGAACGATGTAACCGCCGGCGCTTTGCATGGCGCCGTCCTGCAGCAAGGTGCCGACTGCGATCATGCTCACGACCTGTTCGGAAACTTGCATGTAGGTCATCAGCGCTTCGGAGACGCCGCCGCCCGTTGGAACTTCGACGACGCCCTGGGTGGTGCGGCCACTTGGCATGCTGCGCATCAACTGAAGCAACGCGCCCGGGCCTAAATCGAGGTCGTTTTCGGTTTTTCGTTGGCTCAGTCCGCGGGTGCTACCCGACGGGTGTGCGTCGGCCACCAGGCTGCCGCTGCCATGAGCACCTTTCAAGATGCTCTGCAGGCGCAAATGCGGCGCCATGGTCTCCCGCGCCAATACAGCGCCCGTCAACAGATCCCCAAATATCCGCGCGGTTCTTCCAGTGACCCGTTGCGCTTCGAGCACGCCCCCGACCGTGCGGGTGGTCTGCGCCACCACGACGCGGAAAGCGCCGTCATTGGTCATGGCACGCAGCACGGTGTCTTGGGTCACGTGCGCTCGATCTTAGCACGACCCCGGCGCTCAAGGATTTCGGCCATTTGGCTGACGGGCCAAGCGCAGCGCGTCGGAGTGTTTGTCAGACGCGGCTCACGGCGCAGCGCGTTCGGAAGCTCAGGCGCCGGAACGTGTCAGTGCACGGGCGCGTCGGGGTCGAACTCGGCGCTCTCGTCCACGGGCACGCGATAGACCTCGTTCATCCAGTTCGAAAGATCCACCAGCTTGCAGCGCTTGGAACAAAACGGACGCGAGGGGAAGTCGGGGGGAGCATCCTCGATGATGGTTTCGCAAATCGGACAGGTGATGCACATGCTGGGTCCAGTGTTCCGAGAAATTGGGGGTTGCGCCTAGTTGGCGGCCCCGGGTGAGCGGTTCACCCGGGCAAAGTCTTTGGAATTGTCGTTGGTATCTGTGGCGTTGGGGGAGCGCGATGCGGATTTCGTGCTGGTCGGCGAATCGGGAAACGCAGTGGTTTCGATGAAGGGGTGCGTGAGCTGCACGCTGCCGTAGGCGACGGAGTCGATCTTGGTGGCTTTGGTATCGAAGAGCCCGACGCCGCCGTCGTCCCCGAGCCCCGCGCCCGAAAGCGAGGCGTTCTTGGTACCCGGGAAGTTTGCTCCGGCGATCACGAAGTAGCCGCCGGGACCCAGCGAATCCGTGGCGCCGCCCGTCCACTTGTCATCTTGAGAAGCGCCGCTGGAAGAACTGTACTTCAGCACCCAGCCCGTGAGGGAGGCCGTGCAGGTCCCGTAGTTGTGCAGCTCCACGTATTCGTCGAAGCCCCCGGCCGGACCCGTGCTGGCGACCTCGTTGATCAACACAGTGCCGCAGCCGCTGCCGCCACCCGTGCCGCCGCTGGCGCCCCCCGTGCCACCC
>CALMUT010000205.1 GCA_937872925.1 uncultured Myxococcales bacterium
TTCACGAGCAGAAGCGAGCGGGCCGGGCCCCGCGAGCGAGGGGTCCGGCGGGGAACCTTCCCCGCTTGTGCGCCAAACAAATCCGCAGTCAGGCGCGACCGGTCGATCACGCGTGACCCGCGCCAACACAAAGACTCTTGGCCCAACGCCGACCCGCGTGACCGCGCAAGAATAATCCCACGTGCACAAGTTCCGTTGACGACGTGTCAGCCCTTTAGCGGAGCGGAAGCTAGGTCAACCCCCGGGTTTTGGTTCGGTCTGGGTCCATGCGGGTAGCTCGCGTAGGCGGCCGAGCCAGCTCTTGACGTTCTTGTACTCGTCCAAGGGCAGGCTGATGGGGCCGGCGTAGGTGAGACTGGAGCCCACGATGAAGTCGGCGACCGTGAGGTTGCCGCCGACGAGCCAGCCGCCGGACTTTCCCAGGTGTGCGTCCAGGACGGGCGCGAAGCGTCCGAACTTCGTCAAGGACTCGGCCACCACGGCGTCGTCGGTTTGTCCTGCGCCCATCATGGGCTTGAGCAGCTTTTCGAAGGTGATGTTGCCGATCGGCGGTGAGAAATGTGCGGCGTCCCAGGTGCTCCAACGCTGCACGTCGAAGCGGAGCCTTTCGTCCGTCGGGAGCAGCTTGGACTCTGGCTTCTTGGAAGCGATGTACTGGGCAATCACCCGGGACTCGCTCAGGACGAAGTCGCCGTCTTGCAGTGTTGGGATCATGCCGTTCGGGTTCAGCGCCAGGTAGTCGGGCTTCTTGTGGTCCCCCTTCATGAAGTCGAGCACGACTTCTTCGAGGGCTACTCCGGCGTGTTTGGCGGTGAGCAGCGCGCGTCTGGCGTTGGGCGACAGCGGGTTGTGATAGAGCTTCATTCGTCCTCCTCTTATGCCCCAAGGCGTTCATGCGCTCGGGGCCTGATGCGTTGCACCGAGGCCGCTCCTCGCCAAGGGAGGGGCCGTCCGCTTTCGGTTGCCGAACGTCCGCGCGGCAGGCAAGCGCAGTCTCAACTCCGGGAAAGGAATAGAGATTTTGCGGCGCCGCCGAGGAGCGCTTCGCGGCTCTCGGGGCTGAGTTTGCGCTCTAGCAGGCGGCGCAGCTCGCGGTCCCAGGCAAAGGGCACGTTGGGAAAGTCCGTGCCGTAGCAAATGCGTCCGGGGAAGGACTCGACCAAGTCCCAGGGAACCCGCGTCGGAAAGTAGCCGCCCACGGCCATGGTTGTGTCGAGCCACAGCCCCGAGTGGCGTTCCATCAGTCGTGCATAGGCGTCGAACTCATCGGCGCCCAGATGCGGCACGACCAGTTTGAGTTTCGGGTGGTCCAGCAGCACGCGCTGCACGCGATCCGCAGAACATAGAAGGTGAGGGTCGCAGCGGTAGCCCGGACTCTTTGGCTCGCGGCCGGCATGTACAATGGCGGGACGCCCGTGCTCGGCGCAGGCCGCAAGAATTGGCGCTAAGAGCGGATCGTCGATGCTCATGCACTGTACGTGACAGTGCAGCTTCACGCCGACGAGCCCTGCTGCGAAAGCGTCCGTGACGATTGCCTCTGCATCGGCCTCACCGGGGAACACGGTGGCGCAGCCCAAAACTGCGGGGCGCTGCCGACACAGCTCGACTACAAAGTCGTTCAGCGCCCGCGCGATGTTGGGCTTGTGGGCGTAGGTCAGGGCAACCACGCGTTCGACGCCGCGGCTGAGCTGGAAATCGATCACCTCAAGGGCGCTCAGACGATAGCGGATTGGCCAGCCGTACTCTTCGAACCAACTCCAAATGGCCTGAAACAGCCGGTCTGGGAACACGTGCACGTGTGCATCGAAAACCGCGGGCAGGCCATCGGGAATGCGCGCGCCCTCTTCGTCGTCGATGGCAGGTAAGGGCGCGCCGAGAAATCCGTCGGCAGTGCTCGCGCCAACGTGCCCGGAGCTGCCAGCAGACGCGCCCGGGGCGAGGCAGCCCAAACACGGCAGCGGCGCGTCGAGGGTTGCAGTCACGCTGAGACTTTGGGCTTCTTTTTGGCCCAGGGGCGGGCCGTTTCGAGTTGCGCTGCCAGGCGGAAGAGCGTTGCCTCGTCGCCGTAGCGCCCCGCGAACTGCACGCCGATCGGAAGGCCTTCAGCATTCCAGTACAGCGGCACGCTCATCGCAGGTTCACCCGTCGCGTTTTGGATCGGTGTGAACGGCGCAAACTGCGCGGCGCGCACCAAGCCTTGCAACGGGTCTTCCGATGGCTGATGGAAACTGCCAAGGGGCACTGGCGGTTCCGCCAGCACTGGGGAGAGCAGCACGTCGTGGCCTTGCATGAAGCGCCCGATCTCTCGGCATAGCCGCTGCAACAAACCTACGGCCAGAAGATAGCTCGATGCCGAGTGTGCGCGGCCGGCTTCTGCCAATGCATAGCTAAGCGGCTCGATGTTGTCCTTGGTAGGTGTGAGCCCGGTGAGCATCGCGGTGCCGTCGAGGGTCAGGGCGGCACCGGTGGTCCACAGTACGCTAAATGCATGCGCGAACATGTCTCCGGAAATCGGTAGCTCCGCGTCAAAGACCTCGTGGCCGAGTTCTGAGCACAGCTGCTTCGCGTCTGCTACGGCGGCCAAGCAGTCGGGATGAACCTCGACGCCGTTCAGCGTTTTGGTGCTGACGGCGATGCGCAGTTTGCCCGGGGGCGTGCGGACTTCCTCCATATACGGGCGCACCGGGGGAGCTGCGAAATACGGATCGCCCGCTGCGGGGCCTTGGGTCAGGTCAAGTAAGAGCGCGCTATCACGCACGGACACGGTGACGGCGTGTTCGCAGACCAGGCCGCCCATGACGTCGCCCAGGTCCGGCCCGAGGGAAATGCGGCCCCGGGTCGGTTTCAGCCCAAATAGCCCACAGCACGAAGCGGGGATGCGAATAGAGCCCCCGCCGTCGTTGGCATGGGCCGCCGGCAAGATGCGCGCGGCGACCGCGGCGGCGCTTCCGCCGCTCGACCCCCCCGTGGTGTGGCCGAGCCCCCAAGGGTTCTTTGCGGCTCCGAAAAGCAGTGACTCCGTCGTTGGCAGGAAGCCGAACTCTGGGGTGTTCGTCTTGGCTACGAAGATCAGACCCGCGCGCCGCAGTCGCGCGATGAGCTCCGAGTCGTTGTGCGAGACGTGGTGTTCGAGCAGGCGCGAACCGGCGGTGTACCGCACGCCTTCAACTTGCGCGAGAATGTCCTTGATCAGGTACGGCACGCCGGCGAGGGGGCCTGCGGACGGCTGCAACGCGCTCGCGCGTGCGCTCTCGTACATTGGCGTGACGATCGCGTTGAGCTCCGGATTGAGTCGCTCGATGCGGGCAATGCTCTCCTCAACCAAATCGACGGGCGAGACAGCTTTCGTGCGCACCAGCTCGGCCAGCGCGGTCAGGTCATGATCCTCAAGAACGCTCATGGCTCAGGCATAACACGCTTGTAGGCTCTCAGTCGCTCATCTCCCCGGGCTCGTCAGCGTCGTCGTCCTGCTGCTCGTCTCCGCCGGCGCTGTCACGTGCGGGCAGGCGGACCGTCAGAACACTGCCCTTTTCCCCCCGGTCCGCTACATTGATACTGCCGCCGTGCGCAACAATGATCGCGCGCACGAGTCCGAGAGCCAACGCGAGTCCGCGGTGTTCGCCACGCCCCGGCGCGCGCTTTTCGTCCAGTAGCGCGGCAAGCTCCAGAGCGCCCACCCGGGTGCTGGGGACTTCAAGGTCAATACGCACGCCGCCCGTGCGACTCGGCAGGACTCGCATGCGCGCGTAGTCGCGCTCGGCGGTTCGTACCGCATGCCCCACCAAGGTTGCGAGCGCGCGCGACATGCGTGTGCGATCGACATACACATCAGGCACACCTTCTCGGATCTGGGCCACGACTTCCACTGCACGGCCGCCGCCCAAGTCGTAGCCCTTGGCGACGCACTCGGACACGAGCTCGGTCATGCTGACTCGCTCTCGCATCAGTTCGAGACCACCAGCCTCCACCCGAGCAGCGTCCAAGATGGTCTCGATCAACGCCAATAGTTCCCGCCCGGAGCGGTCGATGACGTCGATACTTTCGAGCTGCTCCTCAGACAGCGTCTCGGTCTGACGCACGATCTCCGTGAATCCCAAGATGGCATTGAGGGGACTCTTCAGGTCGTGACTCACGCTGGCGAAGAACATGCCCCGGAGGCGTGCCGCGCGCTCTCTGGCGGCGATGGCGCGCTCCTGTGCTCGGGCGAACACCCGAAAACGATCCGCGAGCTGTTCGATGGCGCGCCCCAGGCTGCGGATCTCTTCAAAACGTGCCGGGCGCATGACCCGGGTGGCTCCGCCCATGGCGGATTCCGTGCCCAGATCTCGGATCCCCCGCGTGGCAACCGCGAGATCGCGACTGACCGCCCGGGAAAAGAGTCCGCCCAGGACGGTCGCCAAAAGCAGGGCGAGCACCACAAGCGCGACGGACGGTAGCGACAAGACCTCGACCACCGAGCCGTCGAAGTGCACTTGCGCGCCGCCACGAGCAAGGGGCATCGACACGGTGACCACACCGCGTTCGTTCTTCGTGACTTGTTCTTTTCGAGGGCTCTCGAAGAGCCGGACTGCAAAGCCAAAGCGGCGCGCTCGCTCGACTGCTGTCTCCAGACCGGGTGTGCCCGCGGGCATGTCGAATGCGACTTGAGCCAACGCGCGCGCGGTATCTTGCCGCACGCGCTCTTCGGCTCGACGTACATGACTGTTGACAATCAACGCGGCGCCAATGGCCACAAAGGCCACGGGCAGGGTCACGGCCAATAGCAGTCGATTTTGAGTGCGTCGGCGAAGCAAGCCGCTACTTTCCAGGCCGGCAACCTCTCCGCTCAAAGTATCTGGGCTCGCAAGCTCCACGGCGCGCAGGAAAACGCCGCGCAGAACCACGTGCAAGGGCAGGGAGGTGGCTGAAACGAAGACGATGCCGAGCAGACCCACTGCCCAGGCGGTGCGCGGTTCCAGGAGCGGCGGCTTCAGTATCGTGCAGAAGCCGACGAGCAGCAGCAGCGGCGGCATCAAGAAACCAAAGGTCACGCGGAACACGTCTTCGGACAGGGCCCGCAGTTGGTCCCTAGGCACTTCCGAATTCGGCGTTGCCAGCAAGCCAAGCAGCTCACGGTGACGGCTCAAGAGCCAGACGGTGTGCGCTGCGCTCACCAAGCTGCCAAGAGCAATGGCGGAAAGTAGGCCCCGCGCAGCTTGCGACGCCGCGGAGTCTTCGAGCAACATCAGGCGAGGCACGAGCGCCATGGCCATGGCCGTGCCCAGGGCGAAGAGCGCTTGCCAGCCGATCACCAGTGCAGTCATGCGACGCAAGGGGCTGGTCACGTTTCACCTGCCCAGTCGTCACTCGCGCCGTCGTCGGCCGTTTGAGCTTCGGCTGGCGCGGCATCGAGCGCTGCGGTCGGCAAGAAGATCGTGAAGGAACTGCCGACGCCGACGGAACTCTCGAGCTCGATACTGCCCCGGTGCATGGCAACCAGCCGACGCGTGATCGCCAAACCCAGCCCCGTGCCAAAGCCGCGCATGCGCCGATCGCCGACTTGTTTGTAGTCGTCAAAGATTGCGCTTTGGTGTTCTGTAGCGATGCCAGGCCCAGTGTCTGTGACACAGATGCGGGCCCAACTCGGCTCACCAAAGATGTCCAGGGTGACGCTGCCTTCGTTCGTGAACTTGACGGCGTTGCTGAGCACGTTGCTCAAGATCTGACGCACGCGCTTCGGGTCCACCCAAGCGGTCGTCGGTTCGCCGTCAAGGGTGAGTTCGACGCCTTTGGCCTTCGCAGTGACGGCCAGTTCCTTGACGACCTCCTCGGCGATGGCAAACACGTCGACTTCACGCGGCGCCAACGAGAGTTCGCCGGATTCAAGGGCGGAAAGATCGAGAATGTCGTCGATCAGCGCCCGCAGATGGTGCCCGCTATTGCGCACGATGAGCAGGTTCTCTTGCGCCTCTGCCGAAAGTGGGCCGTCTACTTCTGCGAGTAGCACATCGGTGAAACCCAAGATGGCGTTCAATGGCGTGCGAAGTTCGTGGCTCAACGCAGCCAGGAATGCCGCGCGCTGGCGGTCGGAGGTGAGCGCCTGGGCAAGATCGAGTCGGTAGGCGTCATCGGCAGTGAGAAAGCGCTCCACCAGCGCGTTGAAGGCGCTGGTTAGGAGTCCTACTTGGTCCACCGAGCGCACCGGGACGGTTTGTCCCGTGGGGCCGCTTCCGGCTCGGGACATGTCACCGACACGCCGCCGGGTGTACTCCACGTCGGCACGCACGTCCCTTAGAACCGCTAGGGCAACGAGACCGGCCATGCCGACGAGCAGCGCCGCTAATGCCGCCACACTGAAGACCAATGTTTGAGCTGCGGGGGGAGGGCGCGCGGCGGCGACCGCTACTGCTACGCTCGCGTCGGGGTTGATGACGCTGCGGGCATAGAGGTACGTGCCAGAGGGTGCGTCGAGCGCGCCATTCGCTCCTTGCAAGGCGCGAGCCGCGTCGGCGTCCGGCAACAAGTCGTTGCCCGCGATCACGGAGCCGTCCGCTGCGAGCAACCACAACCGTGCGGCGTGTCGGGATTGCGCAGCTCGAAGCATTTCCGAACGGCCTGCAGCGGTTGCACTCGCCAAGCGGGGCGCGAGGCTTTCGCTGATGGCTTGTGCGCGCAGCCCCAGTTGGTAGTCGCTTTCGCGTTGGAGTTCCAAGACACCCATCGCGGTGACGGCAAGAGCCGCGAGGATCCCCACGCAAATGACGATCAGCGGCGCCGGGGTGACGAAGCTTGATGCGCGCTCGCCGGGGGCGCCCGGACCGGCGGCCACGTTAGTCCGAGGCTAGCCGTGAGAATACGGCGTGGTCGAGCCAACGGGAACCCACGTACTCGGCCTGTCGCGCGATCCCCTCAAAACGAAAGTCGAGCCGGGCGATGACACGCAGGCTCGCGTGGTTGTCTGTGGCTGCGGCGCAGCGCATGCGGTGGATGCCCATGCGCCGAAAGGCGAACTCCATGCAAGCACGGGCCGCCTCCGTCATCATGCCTCGGCCCGTCGCTTCTCTCCGGAGCCAATAGCCGAGTTCGCAGGATCGGTGCAGATGAATGCATGAATCCAAGCCGACGACGCCGTGCAGCTGCCTTGTTTGGCGATCGCGGATCGCGAGTCGCACTGCTCGCCCGGTATCCCAGTCTGCAACACAGGCTTCGGCGTAGCGCAGGCTCGCCTCCGGCGTGTTGCTGAATGGCACCCACGGCAGCCAGCGTTCTAGATGCCAGCGCGAGCCGTCAACGGCTTCCCAAAGCTCGGGGCCGTCCACGGGCTCGATGGGCAGAAGCACCAAGCGATGGGTTTCCAAGGGCGCGCGGCGCAGCTCCGCCCGCGAGGGGATGCTCAGCATCTGAGGCGGCTTGGCGTTTTCCGTAGAGACGGGCGCCGGCGCTGGTTCCGATCGGCTCATTCGCATCTCGCTCGAACGATGAAGGCCTCCAAGTGCCCGGCCTCGTAGTCCCGCCAGGATATGTACCACTCGCCAGGTTTCTCGCCGGCCAGGATGGCCGGATAGGGCTGATAGCCGCCGACGCGCGCCATGCTGGTCGCTGGTTCGAGTCCGTCGCGGGTCAGTCGCGCCAGTTTGACCCGAGAGCCCTCGAACCAGGCGACCGCAGAGCCGGATTCAGCTGCAGCCACCGTGGGGCGCGCGCCTTTCCGGGCGAATTCGCGATGCCAGAGCACGTCGCCCTTGCTCGGCTCGATGAACGCGGCAAGCGCTCCAGCTGATTCGTCGTCCCAGACGACGAAGCAGCCGCCATTGCTGCAAGCGATCCGAGGCTGCGCATTCTTTCCGTGTTTTGCGCTGACTGGTTGCATTGCGCCCACCACGCGGTCTTCGTTCTTCTTTCGCTTCTTTTTCGGGTCGTCCTTGCTGGAGACTCCGGTCTTCAACGCGGGATCATCCAGCGCAACTCGAAGCAGCATGATCTGCATCTTCTTGGCGCGCTCCAGACTGAACACGATGTTCATGTGTGCGCCGTCGAGTGCGACATCCGGTTTGCTGGCTTCACTGGCGCCCAGCTTGCTTGGCGCCAAGGATGTCAGGCGTACGGCCTCGCCCAGCGGTTCGCCCGCGGCGCTCAGATGCCGAGCCACGACGTCCGCGCCCTTGTCTAGCCGCTCTTCCCACACGGCCCAGAAGGTACCGTCCTTGGCGCGCGCCAGTGCGGGGTAGAACTCGTGGCGCTGTACGCCTGACAGGCGCCGAGCTCGACTGGCGATGCGTCCGTCGCCTTCCAGCATGCGCACATACACGCCAGGCTCTTTTCCGGCACCGTCCCAGTAGATCAGCGCGAGTTTGTCGCCAGCACGCAGGAGCTGCGGGTGACGCACCGAATCGGCCTCGGGCGTTACTGCGCGCAGCGGGCTAATGCGTCGCAAGTTTGGGTCGAGAACGGCGGAAAACGCTTGGCGCTTTGCGGGTTCTTGGTGGTTATCGACCCAGACAGCGATCGGGCCGAGGGGCGTGAGCGCTAGAGTTGGCCGGGAAGTCATCACCACGACATCGAAGGGCCGTGGGCGCGAAAGCCCCGTGACGCGGCACGGACCGTCGCTCTTTGGCAACGCAACGATAGCGTGGTTGTACAAGGAGCGCGAAACGCCCGAGCCACCGTTGTTGAAGGCCTCTTTGAACATTGCAAGAGACTGCTCGAGGCGGCCTTCGGCGAGTAGTTCTTGGGCTTTGCCGATCTGCAGCGCGTAGGGCTCTTGCTCGACGGGAGCGAGCTTCTCCGCGATGGCAGCATCGGGCAGACCCGCGTCAAGCGCTGCCACGGATGCACTCGCGGACGGAGCAGTCAGGGCCTGCGTTGGATGCAAAACATAGAAGTAGTAGGCATAAGCGCCTAGTGCCGCCGCCGCCACGACGGTGAGTGCTGCCAAGGGCTTCCAACGACTCTTCTTTGGACCCGGCCGGAGGGTGACGATTTCTTCCGGACGAAGGTCTAGACCTTCAGATGGCGAACCGGGCAGCATTGCGTGGCTTTGACTGACTAGCTCGTCGACGAGGGCACCTTCCTGATCACTCGGCGCTGAGCCCCGCGTAGGTGCCGCTGCGCTGCCCGCCATGGCCTCGGTCAATGCGTCGGAGAAATCCCGGGCAGTTTGAAACCGTTTCTCCGGATCGCGATCGAGCGCGCGCAGAAACCATTCGTCGAAACTAGCTGGCAAGTCTGGGCGAAGCTTGGACGGTTTTGGGATGGGCGCGCCGGCGATTTGCGCCAGAATCATGGCCACGCCCTGATCCACATTCCACACGGTTTGCGCCGTCAGGCACTCGTAGACAATGCAGCCGAGGGCCCAGAGATCTGCCCGGTGATCCACGTCGCCGCGGCCTTTTGCCTGCTCCGGACTCATGTACGCAGGGGTCCCGAACAGCGCGCCTTCGCGGGTCAGGCGAATGTTTTCTGCGTCGGGTTCTGTTGACTCGTAGAATTTGGCGAGGCCAAAATCCACGATCTTTGCGATCAGCTCGCCTTCTTCATTCTTGGTGAGAAAGATGTTCTCAGGCTTCAGATCCCGGTGAATGACGCTGGCCTCGTGGGCTTTGCCCAGGCCCTTGCAGGTGTGGGTGGCAATCTGCAGAGTGATGTCGGCGTCTAAACGCCGAACACGCGTCATCAAGTCGTATAGACTCTCTCCCTCCAGCAGCTCCATCACGAGGAACGGACGCCCCTCGTACATGCCGGAATCGTAGACGTCACAGATATATGGGCTGCGAATAGCGGCGGCTGCTCGCGCCTCGCGCAGGAACCGCTCACGCACGATACGCGACGTGGTTAGTTCCGCGTTGAGGATCTTGACCGCGACGCGTTTCCCAATATGGATGTTCTCCGCTTCATACACCGCGGCCATGCCGCCACGGCCGATCTCGGCGGTGATGCGAAATTTTTTCCCGAGGACGCCGCCCGCGGGGGCTTGAGACCGGTTCTGAAGAGCCGCCCTCTAGGATCGGACAAACAGAGGCCGCCGGGGTCGCCAACCGAAGCCTAGGAGAAACCCGACCGTGGGCACCAGTATGCCAGCATGTGCCCCCGTCGCGTCTCGAGAAAACGCTCTAAAGGCGTGGATTTTCGGGCGGTTACGTTCCAATGCCTTCGCCTTAGACCAACAAACTCCCAATTTTAGCGGGCAGGGAGGCCGCTGAGTCGCCCAAGAGCGGGCCGAGGGGAGCGGTGCTGAGCGTGTGCCAATAGATCCATTTTCCCGACGCATGCCTGCGCCCGGCCTCTTCCAGGACTCGGGCGAAGGTTTTTGCCGTGTAGGTGGGGTCCAGAACGACGCCGAGCCCGCTGGCGTCCTCCATGGCGCGCGCGCCTGCGGAGGTGGGCTCGCCGTAGCCCGGGCCCAGGTGGTCGCCGTCGACCTCCAGGCGTCGCGACAGCGCCGACAAACTCGCTGCCCCGCCGTCGCGGCGTAGCGCCGCATAGGCGAGCGCCAGGACCATGGCGCGTCCCAACCGCGGGTGTGTGGCCACCTCCACCGCGACGACCCGCGCGCGCAGTCCCTCTCGTGCCACCCCCGCAAGAAGTCCGGCAGCCGTTCCACCTGAGCCGAGGGGAACCACGATGACATCCGGATCGGGCACTTCTCCCCGCCGGATCTGCGCGACCAATTCGCGCACCGCTGCGACGTAGCCCAGGGTGCCTACGACGTTGGATGCACCCGGAGGCACGAGATAGTCGCCGCGCCGGAGCACCCTAGCGGTTTGTACACCGACCATGGGCTGCGAGCCGACGGGAACGAGCTGGGCGCCGGAGCCGACCGTGGCGCGCAACATCGCCTCTGCGTGTGGCGTCCGTCGCTGCGGGCACACGACGGCAAGCACGGGCAGGCCGTTCTGTCGTCCAAATAGCGCCGTCGCCAATACTTGGTGACTGCCAGCTGCCCCACTGGTCACCAGGCGTTTTGCGCCGCGACCCAGCGCGTCCGCCAAGATGTACTCCAGCTTGCGCACTTTGTTGCCACCGTACAGCGGGTGCGACGCTCCGTCGTCCTTCAGCCACAGGTCGAAGCCGTCGCGACAGAGCGCCTCAAGCCGCCGCACTGGCGTTGGCGTGTGCGCAAGTCGGAGCGGCGTCATCGGGCGATCCTCGGTTGGGTCAGGGGGTAGTCGAGCGGTAGGGCGGTCCCAGAGCGGCGCGTCCGGAGCCTAGCGTGCTTTTCGAGCGTCGCCTGCGCGAGTTGTCTTACAGTGCGCGGATGGCGTTCACAATTGCGGTCAATACCGGGGGCGGGGACGCGCCGGGACTCAACGCGGCGATTCGGGCGGTGGCCATCAGCGCGCATCGGCGCGGCTGGCGCGTTCTTGGGATCCGCCACGGCTATCGCGGGTTGATCGAAAGCAAGGCGGACGGCGTCGTGACGTTGGACCGCAATACCGTCCGCGGCATCACGCATCTGGGCGGCACCATCTTGGGTTCGGCGAACCGCGGTGATCCGTTTCGATTCCCGATGATGACCGCGGGAAAGCTGGTGCCCACGGATGTCTCGGAGTTGATGATTCGCCGCATGAAGGAACTGAAGGTTGATGCGCTCGTGGCCATCGGTGGCGACGGTTCCATCCGCTTGGCCGAAAAACTACTGGAACGCGGGATGCCACGGGTGGTTGCCATTCCTAAGACCATCGACAACGACCTGCCGGGAACGGACGTCACTTTCGGCTTCGACACTGCCGTGGACACTGCAACGGATGCTATCGGCAAACTGCACACCACGGCGCAGGCCCATGAGCGCGTCATGGTGGTGGAAGTCATGGGACGGTATGCGGGTTGGATTGCGTTGCACGCTGGCATCGCCGGCGGAGCGGACGTTGTCCTGATCCCGGAAATTCCCTTCGATATCAACCGGGTCTGCGAAAAGATCCTGGATCGCGAGGCGCGCGGGCGTCACTTCTCGATCGTGGTGGTCGCGGAGGGCGCCCGCCCAGCGGGCGGCGAAATGGTGTTCAAGGCAGAGGCGGGACAATTCAAGGAGCACGGGCAATTGGGTGGTATTGCCGAACTGGTGGCTGCGCGCATCCACACCGAGACTGGCAAGGAGACGCGCAGCTTGGTGTTGGGCCATCTGCAGCGGGGAGGCAGCCCCGTGATGACGGACCGGGTGCTTGCGTTGCGCCTCGGCTGCGGGGCAACGCGATTCGTCGCCGAGTACGAGGACAGCGGCATGGTTGCGGTTCGAAGCGGTAAGCTAGAGTTCGTCCCACTGCAGGAAGCCACGAACGGGCTGCGTACGGTGACACCAGACTCCACCTCGTTGCAGACGGCGCGCGACCTGGGGCTGTGTTTCGGCGATGAGCCCGAAGGAAGCTTCCGTACGAGCCTGCCGCCTACGGCGTAGGCTCACGCCGGTTCGCCGAGTTGTGGCGGCGCTTGCGCTGCGCCGCGGCGTAGCTGACGCAGTCGCTGGATGCTCGAATGCAGTACAAAGCCCGAAGCTAGGGCTGAAAGCAGTGTACCTGCGTAGAGCCAGGGCGAGGCCGCGTTGTAGCGGGCGGCGTCACCGACGCGCCCGCGGCTCATTGCTGCGAACCCTCGGGTCAAGCCGCAGCTCGTGCACGGCACCCCATGGGTGGCTTTGTAGGGACAGGGCCCACTTAGCGACACGCGCCCGCTTTCGATGTCCTCCGGGCTGACCCAGGCTGAGACGACCAAAGGCGGCGCGGCAAGCGCAAATACAAACACCGCGGTGAAACCGATGCCAAGGGATTCAGCGCGATCGCGCCGGCGAAAGAAGCCAAGCATCACGGACTGCCCGCTGCACCCGACGCCGCAAAACAAGCGATCCCGAGCCAGGGCAGGACGATTTCGGCGAGCGCGGCCAAAGTTGCGATGCCGCCCAAGATCAAAGCCGCGATGGCCATACCCTTTCCACTCAATGCTTCCGGATTTTTGTTAATCCGCGAAACGCTCATACCGCCCATCACCACTGCGGCAACACTGGGGATGAGCACGACGATACCCAGGATGGTCGCGCCGACGGTGCACAGCACACAGCACGCGCCGAACAAGCCGCTGATTCCGTTGAGAATCGCGCCGACGATGCCGAGGATCCCGCAAATCAATCCAGCAACGGCGAGTTGATCGGTCCTTGGGCCGCCCTGGGGTGCGCCAGGTGGCGCGTGAAAGCCGCCCGGGGCACCGAAGCCTGAACCATGCCCCGGCGGGCCGTATCCACCCGGTCCGGGGGGTGGACCGTAACCGCCCGGACCCGGAGGTGGACCGTAACCCCCCGGCGGCGGGCCGTAGCCGCCGTAACCGGGTGGGCCCTGCCCGGCGCTGTTTTGCTGTGCTTGCATTGCGAAGCCACTCTAGCGCCGATCGACGCTGAGAAGCGGATTTTGTCGCTGGATTGCCGCAGAAAGCGCGGGTCTTTATTCGGCGCGTATTCGGAAACCTTCCGGAAACGCGTGTGCGTTTACCAAGCAGCGCGTAGCCATCATGAAAAAAGTCGAAGCCATCATCAAGCCGTTCAAGCTCGACGAAGTCAAAGACGCGCTCAGTGAAGTCGGCATTCAGGGAATGACGGTCACCGAGGTCAAAGGCTTTGGAAGAACCGGCGGCAAGAAAGAAGTCTATCGCGGTTCGGCCTACGTCGTGGATTTCGTGCCCAAGGTGAAACTCGAAATTGTCGTGTCCGATGAACTGGTGATTCAGGTCATCGACGCGATCGAAAAGAGCGCCAAGACGGGACGCATCGGGGACGGAAAGATCTTCGTGATGCCTATCGACGAGTCCGTGCGTATCCGAACGGGTGAGCGCGGCGAGGCGGCCATCTAGAGAACCGCGCGACGCCGTTCGCGGCGCCGTGGAATATCAGTACTGCACCAGCCAGGGTGCGAAAGGGAAAAGCGAGATGAATCCGAAAGAAGTGATCGAACTAGGCAAGAAGCACAACGCGGTCATGGTGGACTTGAAGTTCATCGATCTCCCGGGGAAGTGGCAGCACACCAGCGTGCCGTTCCATCGTTTGGAGGTAGAGAGCTTCGAAGAAGGTTTCGGATTCGACGGCTCCAGTATCCGCGGCTTTCAGCCCATCAACCAGAGCGACATGTTGCTGATGCCTGACCCGGCCACGGCACTGATGGATCCGTTCTGCAAGTATCCGACCCTCAGCCTTTCCTGCACGATTCAGGACACGATCACGCGACAGAACTACTCGCGAGATCCGCGGCATATCGCGAAGAAAGCCGAGGCCTACCTCAAGAGCACCGGTCTTGCGGACACGGTTTACTTCGGCCCGGAAGCCGAGTTCTTCATTTTCGACGACGTGCGCTTCGACGCGGGCATTAACGAGGCCTTCTATCGCATCGACTCCATCGAGGCGGACTGGAACACCGGCCGTGACGAAGGCCCCAACCCCGTCCACAAGACCCGCCACAAGGAAGGCTACTTCCCGGTCTCTCCCCAGGACACCCAGATGGACCTGCGCACCGAGATCTGCCTCGAAATGGAGAAGGTGGGGATCGAGGTGGAAGTCAGCCACCACGAAGTCGCCACCGCAGGTCAGGGCGAGATCGACATGAAGTACGACAGCCTGGTGCGCTGCGCAGACAAGCTCATGTGGTTCAAACACATCGTGAAGAACGTCGCGCACCGCTGGGGCAAGACGGCGACCTTCATGCCCAAGCCCATTTACGGCGACAACGGCAACGGCATGCACTGTCATCAGTCCCTATGGATGGAGGGCAAACCGCTGTTCGCCGGCGACGGCTACGCCGGCCTCTCGGACATGGCGCTGTGGTACATCGGGGGCATCCTCAAACACGCGCAGGCACTCACGGCGTTGACCAACCCAACGACCAACAGCTATCGGCGCCTGGTTCCCGGCTTCGAAGCCCCAGTGAATCTGGCGTATTCCAGCCGCAACCGCTCTGCGGCGATCCGCATCTCTACCTACTCGCCGTCGCCCAAGGCGCGCCGCTTGGAGTTGCGCTTTCCCGATCCGACCTGCAACCCGTACATCGCGTTCCCGGCAATGTTGATGGCCGGGCTCGATGGGATCCAGAACAAGATCGACCCGGGCGATCCCCTCGACAAAGACATCTACTCCCTGTCGCCCGAGGAGCTCAAAGAAGTGCCGCGCGTCCCCGCATCCCTTGAGGACGCACTAGACGCATTGGAGCGGGACCACGAGTTCATGCTCAAGGGCGACGTCTTCACCAAGGACGCCATCCAGATGTGGCTCGATTACAAGCGTGAGCACGAAGTGCAGTTCACCCGTCTGCATCCGACTCCCGTCGAGTTCTTCCTCTACTACGACATCTGATCGGCTGTGCCTGCCTGCGCCCGCCCTTGGCCCTTGGAGCCCGAAGGCAGGCGCAGGTGCGGAGTCGCGGGCCAAGGCCGCGGGTGGGCTGACCAGCAAAAGCCAAGCGGTTTGAGCGCGGCATGGCGCCCTTCCTCACACCTAACCACACGATCCTACACGAGAAATTCCGGATCTCGTGGGCGGGCGGCGTGATAAATTCTATGTTGAACCAAGGTGTCCGACGACGGCTTCGAAGCCACCGTAGAGGTGACGGTTACGCGCGACTTTACCAAGTCGTGGCGGCGCAATGCGCCCGGCCAGGCGTTTTTGGTCGTCATCGCGGGTCCGCGCCTGGGCCATCGCTCGGTGTTGGGTGAGCAGACCCTAGACGTGGGGCGTGGCGTGGCGTGCGGGCTCCAGCTGGACGCGGACTCCGTGAGCCGACTGCATGCGCGGATCCAATGGGACGGGCGCGCGCATCACGTCGTGGATTTGCAATCTACTAACGGCACTTTCGTGAACGAAACGCGCGTTACCGACTATGCGCTGCACGATGGTGATCGGCTGCAGATCGGCAAGGCGCTGCTGAAGTACATCAGCGGTAACAACATCGAGAGCGCGTACCACGAAGAGGTGCAGCGCTTGATGCGCTACGACGGTTTGACGGGGATCCACAACAAGAGCCACTTCGAAGAAGCGTTTCACAACGCGATGTTCCGGGCTCAGGTCAACACGTCGCCAATGAGCCTCGTGGTTTTCGATCTCGATCACTTCAAGAACATCAACGATACTCACGGACACACCGCCGGCGACGCCGTGTTGCGCCAGCTTGCGGCAGCGGTTACTCGCGCCATGCCTCAGGGGGTACTGTTCGCGCGGGTAGGCGGCGAGGAGTTCGCGCTCCTCTGCAATGGTTTCAACGCGCAGCAGGCGTTCAACTTGGCAGAAACCGTGCGCCGAGTCGTGGAAGCGACCCGCTTCGAGTTCGAAGGGCAGGTCATTCCGGTCACGCTGAGCTTAGGTGTGACCGAGCGAATGCCCACGGATGCTGCAGCGGCTCCCGTGTATCAGCGCGCGGACGCGCAACTCTACGCGGCAAAGGGCGCCGGTCGAAACTGCGTCCGTTAGCTCGGCGCGGTCAGCGCGGAACGGGTTGTGTAAACGAGCCCGTCGCTTCCTCCGCGGAAAACTCGAATTTGTCGATGATCACCGTGGAATCGAGGGCGGCGTCACCCAAGTCGTAAACGGTGAAGCGAAGGGAGATTTCACTGCCCGGATCGACGGGCGAGACGGTCTCCAGCCATCCGGTGCCGGCGTGGGGACCAGGAAACAGGATGTTGGTTTCGTCGAAGCCAGTGCCGGAGAGTTGAGCCGCGCCCAGGGTGCAGGGGAAGTTCTTGCCTCCCGGGTTGGTCGCACCCACCGCGGGATCGCAGACTTCCAAGAAGCCGTTGTTCACGCTGACCGGGTTGTTCTTGGAGTCGAAGGAGATGTTGCCGGAGAGCGCGTTGCTGGGCGCAGGGCTTTGCAGCGCGAGGAAGAAATCGTTGAACGCACTGCAGATGTACTGCGGGAACTCGTAGGTGTAAAAATTGAACTGGAACTTGAGGCTCTTGGCGTTCGTTGGTACGCGCAGCTTCACCTCGAAGCCCGCAGCATCGTTTGCTGGGCCGCCGGACTGTGCGGCCGGGCACGACGGGGACGGCACGGGGAAGCCGGGAGGTTGATTGCTACTGGTGTTGAAGGTGGCACCCGCCGGCGACTGAAACCCCGGATCTCCAGGTGCCCGAGCGGTGCC
>CALMUT010000206.1 GCA_937872925.1 uncultured Myxococcales bacterium
CATAGGCGGCCACGGCGTTGAGCACGGCCTGGAGCGCCCGTTCGTAGATCTGTTCGAAGTGGGTCTCTCCAGCATCGATGGCCGATGGATCAATGTCGAAGGGCACGGCGTCTCTCGCCAGGCCGAGGGGATTCAGACCACCGTTCGCGTTGTCCACCGTGTTTTGAATGGTGTTGAATTGCGCGGCGATCTCGCCCAGTTCCGGGGTCGAGTCACGGTCGATCTTCTCCACCCCCTCCGGCGCCCGGGCCCGCGCTCCCGCCCGCCCCTCCCCCGGGCGCTCAGCTTTTCCCCCCTTGCTTTCCAGCCGTGCCCGCCGCTTCAAGTCAGCCGCGTCGCTCTCGCTGGTCCCCGCATCGAGCAATTCGAGCGCAGCTTTCGGCGCCTTCAGATAGTGCTCGTAGAGCTTCGCCAGATCGAGGCGCAAGTCGGGGTCGTCGATCTCTGTCAGCAGCGACTCGAAGTCCGCGAGCGCGCTCTTGCGATCGCCACGGGCTTTCGCCATCTGCCCACGCAAGCGAACGGCGTCGGCGCCAACCCCACGCGCCACCGCGAGATCCACGACGTCGCCAGCGCGCTCAACCGCCTTCGCGCGCCGCAGGGTTTTAGCGAGTTCCAGGAGTTCTTCCGGGCGGAGCCGCTCGGTCGCCTCACCATACAAGCCCACGAGCGCCACCATGCTGATCACGTCCCAAGCGTTGTGTTCCACCACCTGAAAGAGCGCTTCTTCGTCTCCGGAGCGCAAGAAGTGAGCGTAGCGCGCCGCAACGTCGCCCCCTTCGATGTCGCCGTCGCGCTCGAAACCGAGGACGTGGCTTTCGAGATCCTTGAGTTTGCAACGCCCCAATCGCCGTTTGTGCAGCCGGCGTCCAACGTGCAGCAGATCGAGGTGGGGACGCTGCGGAAGCGCCTTGCGTCGATTCATGACACAGCGCGTTCCGAGCAAAGGCAAGTCGAAGGCTTTGCCGTTGAAGCTGACGAGGAACTCCGCTCGGCTCACGCGCTCGGCTAGCAACGCAAGCATGCCGGCCTCTTCGCCCGGTCTGCGGATGAGCAATTGCTCCAGCATCAGCTTGCCGTCCTCGTACCACGCGAGCCCTACCAAGAACGCCAGCACACCGGCACCTGTGCCGAGCCCAGTGGTCTCGGTGTCCACGTAGAGCGCACGCGCAGGGTCCACCCCCGCAAGTGCGGGATCCAAGGCGAGTAGTGCGAGCATCTCGCTGTCGGCATCGAGCGCCGACGCCACCGGCATGCTGCCCACGCGATAGGACGCCGGCACCGTATCCAAGCGTTGGTGCAGCACACCCTCGTCCCGAGCGAACTCCGCGAAGGGCAGCGTGGTGCGACTCGGATCTGCTGGCGCCCGTGGCCCTTCGACGGGCCGCTGCAGGATCTCCGACATGCGCTCGCGAAGCGTGCTGAGCGTCGCGTCCCGATCGGCATCTGGGCTTTTCGGTGGCGAAAGACGCGAGAGACGGGCCTTGAGATCCACGGAACAGTTGTACAGGTCCCAGGACCAGTGGCGCAAGGCGCCGGACGCCCACGTCGGGAGAAATCCGCTCGAATACTGGGGCACCTCTGGGACCAGGCTTGCTGCTAGCGTCCTGACCATGGTGCATGTGTTCGGCCTCACCGGCGGCATCGGCAGCGGTAAGAGCACCGTCGCCCGGCGCTTTGCGGCGCGGGCGCTGTGCGTGATCGATGCCGACGTGCTGGCGCGCGAAGTCGTTGCGCCGGGCGCACCCGCCCTAGCGGAAATCGTCGACGCCTTCGGTCAAGCAATGCTCGACCCCGATGGCCACCTGGACCGCGCTCGCCTCGCCGCCGTGGTTTTCGACGACGCCGAAAAGCGAGCGCGGCTCAATCAGATCACCCACCCGCGCGTCCGCGAGCTCTCGGTGCAACGAGTGAGCGAATGTGGCGCTCGCGGCGAGCCACTGTGCTGCTACGAAGTGCCGCTACTCGTGGAGAGTGGGATGGCGGACGCCCTGCGGCCGCTGGTGGTCGTCAGCGTACCCGTCGAGGTACAGGTCGCGCGCACCTGCGCCCGCGACGGCATGAGCGAAGCCCAAGCCCGTGCCCGCATCGCCGCGCAAATGCCCCTGGCAGACAAAGTCGCCATCGCGGACTACGTGATCGACAACTCCGGCACGCTCGAACGCACGCACGAACAAGCGGACGAAGTACTAGACGCGATCCTGAGCGACTTGAAGATCCCGCGGGAGCGGTATGCGCTCGGGTGACCCAAAGCGTGCCGTCACAGATTGCAGCGCCAGATGCACGCGGAAGGCCCGCTTCCCCTCCAGGCACGGCGCGGGAACCTATCCGCGCCGTTGAGCGACTCACGCGCTGCGTTGTTTTGCGGCCAGCAGCGTATTCTCGAGCAGCATCGCGATCGTCATCGGCCCGACGCCACCGGGGACCGGAGTGATGGCGCCGGCGATCTCCTTGACCGCATGGAAGTCCACGTCGCCGCACAGCTTGGCGTTTTCGTCGCGGTTCATGCCCACGTCGATGACGCAGGCGCCGGGCTTGACCCAGTCGGCTTGCACCATCTTCGCGCGCCCCACGGCGGCGATCAGCACATCCGCAGCGCGGGCGCGGGCCGCCAGGTCCTTAGTGCGCGAGTGCGCGACGGTGACCGTGGCATGTTCCGCCAGCAAGAGCGCAGCCACGGGCTTGCCCACGATGTTGCTCCGACCGATCACCAGCGCGGAGGCGCCTTTGAGTTCGGCGCCGGCTTCGCGCAAGAGGCGCAGGCAGCCCCGCGGCGTGCAGGGCACGAGCCCGGGCTGCCCGGTCCACAACGCGCCCACGTTCACGGGGTGAAATCCGTCGACGTCCTTCTTGGGGTCGATGGCTTCGAGCACCGCACCCGAAGCCATGCCACCTGGCAACGGCAGTTGCACCAAGATCCCGTCAACGGAGTCGGTCTGATTCAGCTCGCGCACGAGACCAAGCAGTTGCGCTTCCGTCACACTGGTCGGAAGGCGGTGGACCTCACCGGCGATGCCCACCTCCGCTGCGGCCTTTTCCTTGTTGCGAACGTAGACTTGCGACGCGCCGTCATCCCCCGCCAGCACCACGTGTAGACCGGGAACACGACCGTGCTGCGTTTTGAACGCCTCCACCCCGGCTTTGACTTCCAGCCGAACCTGCGCCGCAATCGCCTTGCCGTCGAGTATCGTTGCCACGCCCCGCGAGTATCATCTTCGCGCTGGGATGAGAAGAGCGTGGACTCGAACAGCCGTTCGCTACTTCGCGATGGCCACGTCGGCGAGGGTCACCGCGCCCGCACGCATGGCAAGGTCCACGCTGCCTTGGACGCCTACGGCCTGGAACGTCAGCTTCTGCTTCGACGTAAAGGACTGCGACAGCGCGTTCACGATCACGGCGTAGCCCGCCGCGCCGGTCTCGCCCGTGATGTCGCTCCAGGTGCCGCCGGCGTCGTAGGCGATGTTCTCACCCTGATGCGTGACGACCACGCCGCTCACTGGCGTTAAGGTCTTTGCGTCGAGGAAACGCACCACCACATGCGCGCGATCCGGCTGGCGCGCCTCGGGCAGCGTCAGAATGCCGTAGACCTCGTCAATGACGTTCGCCGCGACGACGACCAAATCCGCCGTAGACGTCAGCGCGGTGTTCACGGGCTGGAGCGTCGGCAAAAATGCCGACCCTGGGTCCGGCGTCACGCCAATCCAGACGTCGGGACCGACGCTGAGGTTCTGCAGGCTGTAGCTGTTGCCGTCGTAGGTCCCTTGCACGGCCACGGAACCAGGCGGATCGGCTTCCACTTTGGCGGTTTCGACGAAGGCCACTCCGGAAACGAAATCGTCGCTGGTCACGCCGATGATACCGCCAGTGAGCGTGCCGACCTGGCCGGCATTGCCGGAGCTTCCTGCCGTGCCAGCGTCCGCGCCGCCGTTGCCGCCACCTCCCCCAGGCGGCACGATCGCGCAGTTGGGATCCTTCGGCGGGCAGTTGCCTAGGGGCTGGGCGCGCTCCTCTTCCTTTTGGCAGGCGAACAGCAGCAGGCAAAACCCAAGGGTCACTCCGAAAGCGCAGCGCATTGCCCGGATCCTACGGTGCGGGCGCCGTGTGCGCCAGTTTCCGGAAACGCAGCAAAGCTTACGCCGTGGCAACCCGAGAGACCCGCCAACGGTGGAAAAACACGACCACAGCGACCAGCACCACCCCGATCAACTGCGAGGTGCTCAGGCCCAGGAGTCCGCCGCGGTCATCGTTACGCCAGAACTCCAAGAGAAACCGAACGATGGCATAGAGCGCCACGAAGGCCAGGAAGACTTGTCCGTCGTAGCGCTTGCGCCCGGCGAGCCAAAGGATCAGCACCGCGGCGATGACGAAGGAACCGGCAGACTCATAGATCTGAGTCGGGTGCACGCCTAAGGACGGCTCGAAGGACGACTGCAAAAGCCCGGCCTTGAATTGCGACTCGCTTGCTGGGCTGTGGGACGGAAACGACAGCGCCCAGCCGACGGACGTGGGCGTGCCGAAACAACAGCCGGCAAGCAGACACCCCATGCGTCCAAAGCCCAGACCGATGGGGATCACCATGCCGGCCATGTCGGCGGCTTTCCAAAACGGAAAACGATCGCGCTTCAGCAGGTACCAGGCGGCCGCCGATGCGCCGATAAAGCCACCGTAGTAAGTCAGCCCGCCAGCCCAGAATTTCGCCCAAGCGAAACAGTCCGCCTCGGTCGGATGGCAAACCCCCTTCGCGGCATCCCACACCCCTTGATAGCGTTCGCTGCCGCACTCGGCGACGGTGATGCGCCAGTCGACCTTGCTTGGATCCGTGCACAGGTGGACGTAATCCCAAAAATAGCCGTCAGCGATGACGTGCAAGAGCCGGGCACCCACCACCCCTGCCAAAAGCATGGCCAATCCGAGATCCACAACCACGTCCGGGTCCTGCCCCACCCGCTTGGCCCAGATGGCGCCCGCCGCAGTTGCGAAAATGAAGCCCGTCAGCAGCAGAACAAAATAGCTGGGGAACGGAATGTCGAAAACGGTGAACAGTCGCCCCTGCATGAGTCATTCATCCCACGTGGCGTGCGCCAGCACTCACGCTGGCGCTTCGGACTCGCGCGGGTCGTCTCCGGTTGCCGCGTCCGGAGCGTCCGGAGCTTGCGGGCCCTGAGGGTCGTGCCCGTCGGGCGCCGCGACTTCGTCGGGCGCCGCGGCTGCGTCTGCGGGTGAGTCAGGCGCCGCGGCTGCGTCGGGCGCCGCGGCTGGCTCGGGCTCCGTCGTATCCGTGCCGGTAGCCGGTGGCTCCGGCGCTTGCTTCGTTTTGGGGTCCGGGCTGCGTCGGGAGGTGATCATGTCAATGGCCATGAGCCCCACTCCGATGCAGATGAAGATGTCTGCGACGTTGAAGGTGGGCCAGTGGTCCGTGATCGTCCAGCCCTTGGAGAGCTTCGCGATGCCACGATTCATGGCGCCGATCCAGTCGGCGCGGTAGTCGATGAAGTCCACCACGCTCGACCGGATGATGCGATCCGAGAGATTGCCGAGGGCGCCGCCGAGCACCAAGGGAAGCCCCCACTTCAGCGCGCGCTGCCCCGGCGCGAGCCGGCTGTACAGCGACACGATGAACGCGATGGCCAACACGCTGACCGCAAGGAAGAACGGTTTGCGAATGTTCTCGCTCGCGTCGTGCAACAGACCCCAGGCGCCGCCGCGGTTGTACGCGAGGGTGAACATCAAATGATCCGGCAAGAGCACGATGGACGGATCATCCAAGGTGCGCTTGGACAGCTCCACTTCGGCCCACGCCTTGGATCCGATGTCCAAGATCAAGGACACCGCGGCTAGCACGCCAAAGAACAGGTAGGTGGGACGACCGCGGAGTGCCGCAATGCCTTCGGGGCTCAGGCTCGGCGCCGCCGTTTCGGCGGCTGCGCTCGGCGCGGGCAGCTCGCCGACTTCGGGCGCGTCGGGCGCGTCGTGGGAATCGACCCCCGGGCTCATGACCGGGACCACCGCGTCGCCATCGAGGGCGACCGCTGCCAGGCTGTCCGCGGGCAGGTCCGTCAGCGCTGCGGCTTCCGGACGAAAGCCGACCTCAATCCCACCGGCATCCTCAGGCAAGTCGGCCGGCGCTTCGGCGTCGCTGGCGTTTGAGGCTCCGGGCTGTTCAGGATCCGTCATGATCGGCGGGGGTAGTTACGACAGGACGGCCGGATCCGCCAGTGATCTGGCACTTGCTCCGGCAAGCTCGCGACCTTTTTGGGCATTTCTGCGAGCATTGCCGCACCACCGCACATCTGTTTAGGTACCCCGGTGACACAGGCACCTTGGGAGCAACGCCACGGAGTGGACGGGGTGGTAGACGCTTGGCTGAAGTCCCACAGCGTTCGGCAGTGCCTCAGCGCGGACATTCGCACGCAGGGCCAAGACGCCAGCAGCCAGCCCATGCTGCCCGAGCTCTCCCCGGCACTGCGCAAGTCCCTGGCGGCCCGCGGGATCACTGAGCTGTTCAGCCACCAAGCCGACGCCATCGCTGCCGCACAGCGCGGACGTCACGTAGTGATCGCGACGCCAACAGCCAGCGGCAAGAGTCTGTGTTTCCACTTGCCGGTGCTGCAAGCCCTCGCCGAGGACCCCAGCGCAAGTGCACTCTTTCTGTACCCCACCAAGGCGCTTTCCCGCGATCAAGAGCACGCGTTGCGACAAGTGATCACCGACGCACAGCTGGGCGTCACTGCCACGGTATACGACGGCGACACTCCCGGGGACGCGCGCCGGTTGGCGCGTGAACGCTGTCGCATCGTGCTGACCAACCCCGATATGTTGCACGCGGGGATCCTGCCGAATCACACCAAGTGGGTCTCCACGTTCCAGGGACTCCGCTACGTAGTTCTGGACGAGCTACATACCTACCGCGGGGTCTTTGGTTCCCACATGGCCCACGTGATCGCACGTTTGAAGCGTATCGCGCGGTTCCACGGTTCGGATCCGGTGTTCATTACCGCCACGGCCACCATCGGCAACCCGCGCGCGCACGCGGCCCGCCTGATTGGCGTGGACGAGAGCGACGTCGAACTGATCGAGAAGTCCGGGGCGCCCCGGGCGAGCCGTCGGCTGTTTGTCTACAACCCGCCCATCGTGAACGCCGAGCTCGGCATCCGCGCCAGCGCACTCAAACAGAGCGTCAGCTTGGCATCGGACTTGGTGCGGGCACGCGTGCCGACGATCGTATTTGGCCCGTCGCGTAACAGCGTCGAGGTCATGCTCAAGTACTTGCGCGCGCGCGCCGGTGACGTTGCCGGGGCCGACGCGATCATGGCCTATCGGGGCGGCTATCTGCCCGACAAGCGCCGACAAATCGAAGCGGGCCTGCGCGACGGTCGCATTCTATGTGTCGTCGCGACCAACGCCCTCGAGCTCGGCATCGACATTGGCGATCTGGATGCCGTGATCTGCGCGGGTTACCCCGGCAGCGTTGCAGCAACCTGGCAGCGCTTCGGACGCGCAGGCCGCCGCGGCGCGGGCAGCCCCGGCGTCATGGTTTGGGGCAGCTCCGCCATGGCCCAGTACTTTGCTCGCGACCCAAGCCACCGGCTGGGGGCGCCCGCCAAGAAGCACGCATCGATCCGAACAACGTCGAGATCCTGGTGCAGCACCTCAAGTGCGCCACCTTCGAAGCTCCCTTCGAAATCAGGGGCAAGGGCGGGCGCCCTGCACATCCGGAAGCTGCCGCTGGCGAGAGTTACGCCGGGCTTTCCACGGATTCGACCCGGGACGCGCTTTCGTACCTTTCGGAGCACGGCCTGGTCCACGAAAGCGGCGACAGCTTCCACTGGGCCGGCGAAGCCTTTCCGGCCAACCACGTGTCCCTGCGCAACATCGGCTGGGACAACTTCGTGATTATCGACGTCGCGACCGACCGCAGCATTGCCGAGCTGGACTGGCGCGCCGCGCACACCATGTTGCACGAGCAGGCCATCTACCAACACGACGCCGAGCAGTACCAAGTCGAGCGCCTGGACTTCGACAATCACAAGGCGTTCGTGCGCAAAGTTGCACCCGACTACTTCACCACCGCCCTCACCTATCGCACGGTGCAGGTGATTGACGAATCCCGCAGCGCCGCCCTCGGGAACGCCCGCATCGGACTGGGCGACGTCAAAGTCGAAGAGAAGGTGACTGGCTACAAGAAGATCAAATTCTTTACCCACGAAAACGCCGGCTACGGCGACGTGCACTTACCCGAAATGCAAATGCACACCACGGCCTTCTGGCTCACGGTGCCCGAAGACGTGCTGGAGGTGATGAACGCGCCGCGCGCGGTGGTCATCGACGGCCTGCGTGGGCTCGGCCGGGCTTTGGAAACGGTCAGCACGCTGTGTTTGATGTGTGATCCGCGGGACATCAGTCAGACCTTGGGCGACGGAGCTGGGCCTGGCGGCGCCACCTTCGCGCCCGGTCGCGATCCCTTCGGCGGACGCACCGGCGGCTTTGATCCGACAGTCTTTCTCTTCGACGCGTTGCCTGGCGGCGTCGGACTCGCGCCCCGCATCTTCGAGCGCGCTGAAGAGCTCCTGGCGCGCGCGCGTGCACTGATGGAGGGCTGCCGCTGCGAGTATGGCTGCCCGGCCTGCGTCGGCCCCACCGAGGAGTCGGACTCACGCCGGCGCACAGCCCTGCGCTTGCTCTCTGCTCTTGACCTACGCGCCACGACGCCGCGCACGCCCCGGGTCGAAACCGCCTGAGGTCGGGCCGCTCCCCGGGCGCCGCGCCGGGAATTCGTCCGTCTGGCGCCGAGTGCGGTTGCGCCACCTTGCCGCGCGCTTTAGCCTTCCTCTGTCGTTATGAGAGCAGGCGCACGTTGGATCCTTCGCGGCACGGCGATGCTCGCTGGCGCCAGCTTGGTCTACGCGTGCCTCGCCCGGGACGAAGGCACTTTCGAAAAACAGTACAGCGACGACGGCGGCCCCCCCGGCGCCATCGAAGCGGGGCCCAGCATCGACGACGCAAAGAGCGAATTGCCGCCGGTGGATCCCCATGGCGTGCAAGGCGTGGACCCACCCCACGGTCCCTGGTCCGGAGGCCAGCTCGCCCTGGTGCGCGGCAACGGATTCTCGAGCAGCGTCCGCGTGTGGTTCGGCGCGACGGAGGTGTCCCAGGCGGATTTGGTGCCCATCGACGCAAAGCGGGTGCAAGTGGTAGTGCCGGCCGGTTCCGCCGGAAGCGTCGACGTCCGGGTTCAAAACGGCAACGACGCTTCCACAGCGCGCAGCATCGTTGGTGGCTACACCTACGACGACTTCTTCTTGGAACCGTCCGCGGGCCCGACCTCGGGTGGGACTCGCGTCACCCTCAAGGGCAGCGGCACCAACTGGTCCGACGGCACCGAAGTGCTGATCGATCTGGCGCCCTGCACCGACGTCAGCATCGTCGGCAAAACCGAAATGACTTGCACCACGCCGCCGGCCCCGCCGGGCGCGAAGCTCGTGCGGGTGACCACTCCGGACGCGGTCGGCGTGGATGTCTTGGACGGTTTTACCTACGGAAACAGCGACAACGGATACCGCGGCGGATTGAGTGGGCAGCCCCTGGGCGGCAAGCTTCGCGTGCTCGCCCTTGACGCGTATTCCGGAGATCCGATCCCGGGTGCCTTCGTGATCGCCGGGGACAACCTGGAAAGTGCGCTGGTGAAGAAGACCGACGTTGCTGGCGTGGTCGACTTCAACGACCCCACCCTGACCAAACAGCGCTCCGTCACCGTCGCCAAGAAGTGCTTCCAGCCGATCACCTTTGTGGACGTTCCCGTAGACACGGTCACCGCCTATCTCGACCCAGTGCTCTCTCCGGCTTGTGCCGAAGATGGCGACCCGCCGCCCACGGGCGGCAGCGGCTCGCTTTCGGGCAGCATCAGCGGGGAACTGCTCTGGCCGAAGACCAAAGAGTTCGAGCGCGCGGGCTGGACCAACGTGCCGCTGCCCAAAGGCCCCAACGAAACCCACGTGGCCTATGTGCTTCCCCTGGCGTCGAGCGCAGCACAGACCTTCCAGTTGCCGGGAAGCTTCGCGGCCATCACGCCGGATGCCGGGGGCACCATCGGCTTCGCCTACGCGCAGAGCGCTTCGACGGGCAATAAGACGCTGTATGCATTGGCGGGCATCGAAGATCGCTCGCTCTCGCCGCCGAAGTTCATCGCCTATGCCATGGGCATCGTGAAGGGCGTGCCCAGCACGCCCGGTGCCAATACCAGCAACGTCTACATCGAGATGGATATCCCGCTGGATCAAGCGCTGAAGGTGCAGAGCGGCGGGCCAACTCCGACGCCCAAGGGCCCGGACCGCGTGTTGGTCGCCAGCGCGGTGGCGATGGGAGAGCTCGGCTACCTGCTGTTTCCGAATTCCGAAAAGAGCGCGTTTCTCCCGGGCTCGCCCAGCTTTTCTTTCGTGGGCTTGCCGCCGCTTTCGGCGGCTCTGACGGGCAGTCAGTACGTGGTGGCTGCGCGCGCCGTGACTGGAAAGGGCGAAGCAACGCCAGAGTCCGTTGCCACGCGCATTCAGACCAACACGACGTCGACCACGCTTTCGGTGACGAACTTCGTCGAGATCCCCGT
Organism: uncultured Myxococcales bacterium; assembly: GCA_937872925.1. GTDB lineage: Bacteria > Myxococcota_A > Polyangia > Polyangiales > Polyangiaceae > JACKEA01. Next base: position 10,601 of record CALMUT010000206.1, read on the forward strand.
GCTCACCACCCCCAAGAACAACTCGACCTGGAACGGCAAGGACCTGGCGTTTTCCTTCGTGCCGGGCGGCGCCGACGTCGACCTGAGCGTGATCACGATTGCGTCCAGTGGCGGACTCGTGAACTGGACCATCGCTGCACCCAAAGGCAAGAGCGACATCATGTTGCCGGACTTGAAGGCCCTCGACCCCGCAGCGGCGCTGCCCGCGGGCCCCCTGACCCTGGCCGTGTCCCTCGCCAACATTGTGGGCTTCGACTACGGCTCGTTGCGCTATCGCGAACTGGCTGATCGCGGCTGGAACGCCTATGCGACGGACATCTTCTTCTCTCACTGGTGAGATGACCGCAGCGGCACGCACCCGAAGGCCGCCGGGACGTCGCCGGGGGCGCCATCTAGTCCGCGCGCTTGCCTTTGGTTGCGGTGTCGTGCTCGTCAGTTCCTGTTTTGACCGGGGGGACCGCTGGATCGCACCGGAAAAGCTCCCGCCGCCGGTGTGTGTCGTCGGCGACCAACGCTGCGGCCTGCTCGGCGTGGAGACCTGCGTGGTCAAGGACGGCTTCGCCGCTTTCACGGTGACGGAAAACTGCCAAAGTGCCGGCTTGGTCTGCGCTCCGCAGCTACTCAGCTGCAAACGCTGTGTACCCGGTGGCAACGTATGCGACGGAATGCAGACGGCGGTCTGCAACCCCAGCGGCGACGGCGTGACCGTCACTGGGAGCTGCGATCCCGAGCAGAAAGAAGCCTGCCGCAAAGGCGCCTGCGTGAACCTCTGCGACGAAGCCCAGACCCTGCGCAGCAACGTTGGCTGCGAGTATTGGGCGGTGGACTTGGACAACGCCAACGTTGGCCTTTCCCTGAACGCCGCCAGCCAGCAGTTCGCCGTCGTCGTTTCCAATCCTCAGCCGGACGTATCCGCGGAAGTTGTGATTGCGCGGGACGATTCGGCGGTTGGACAAGCCTCGGACATCGTGAACGTCGCCAGCGCCACCATCCCGCCGCTCAGTCTGCGGGTTTTCAAGTTGGGGCCTCGGGAGGTCGACGGCTCGCCCCCGGGGGAATTCGATACGGGCAGCCACACCGCGCTAACCCGAGCTGCCTATCGTGTCAGCAGCGACTTTCCCGTCGTCGCCTATCAATTCAATCCCCTCGAAAACGTGAACGTCTTTTCGAACGACGCTTCCCTGCTCAAACCCGTCGAGGCCCTTGGGGCTTCCACCACGGCGTTGGCCCCGGCTTACGTCGTGCTGGGATGGCCGCAGACCATCGCCACGACCGAAGACCCGAAAACGAACTTCAGTTCGACCAACCCCGTAGACTTGCGCGCCTTCTTGACGATCGTGGCCACCCGGCCCGATACCCGGGTGCGCGTGCAGACCCAGGCCGCCGTCATCGGTGGCGGCCCTGTCAAGACGACCCAGGTCGGCGGCTCCATCGAGGCAACCCTGCAGCCCTTCGAAGTCCTGAACCTGGAGACGGACGATTTCAATTCGGATTTCTCCGGCTCCCTGGTGGAAGCAGATGCGCCCATCGTCGTGTTCAGCGGAGGGGAAGCCAGCGATGCCCCCTTCTTTTCGGATCTCGCAGAGCGGCGCTGTTGCGCCGACCACCTGGAAGAACAACTCGACCCCATTCGCACGGCGGGGAAGAAGTTCGCTGCCACCGTGTCGGAAAACCGCACTCGCGCCGTGAGCCTCGCCGGCGGCACCATCGGCGTGGTCGAACAACCGGAGTACTTCCGGGTCATCGCCGTGACCGAAGCCGGCGCCCGGGTCGTCACCAGCCTGTCAGGCCAATACCGCGACTTCGATCTCAAAGGGCGCGGCGACTTCGTCACGATCCAGAGCTCCCGGGATTTCGTGCTCGAGTCTGATCAGGCCATCATGTTGAGCCAAGTTTCGGCGAGTCAGGAAGCCTCCGGTATCCAGCGGGGGCTGCCCGGGGGCGATCCCAGCATGCTGGTCGTGCCGCCTCTGGAACAGTTCCGTTTCTCCTACGTCTTTCTGACTCCGGACAAATACAGCTTCGACTTCATCCGTATCATCGCGCCTCCCGACGCCACGGTGATCCTGGACGGAGAGTCCGTTGCCGCCCTCGAGGGCTGCCGCGTCAGCGCGGCGGATGGGCTTTCGAACGCCGAACGAGGCGGACCGCCCGCGCTGGTGGTGCATCGCTGTCAGCTGTCTTTCCCGATCATCGACCCCACCAAAGCGAACGACCTGCTCACCCCCGGACTGCAGAACGACGGCGTGCACCGCATCGACTCGGACCGCAAAGTCGGCGTCTTGGTCGAAGGGTTCGACGCCTTCGTCAGCTACGCCTACGCCGGCGGAACAGAACTCATCTCTATCGTGCCCGAATGAGCGGCCAATGCGACAAGAGTGGGAGCGGAGCCTTCGCGCCACTTTGTCGCTGAGCACGCTCGCATTCGGCGACGGAGAGCCGGCGGGGGCCGAAGATCGTCGGATCTGCGGCGTCGGCGTCCATCAGATCGCTCGGACGGTCGACGCCGTAGTCATCAGGGTGCCCGGGCATGTCCAGAAAGATATGCCCGAGCTCGTGCGCCAGCGTGTACGAGCGAGCTCCCGCAACCAGTGCAGCACGGTCGATGATCACCACGTTGCGGATGCTGCCGCCGTCCGCATAGATGAAGCTCTCGCCGATGCGCCCGGTCCGGGCGAAGCTCGGGATCACGATGACTTCGATCGTGGCCGGGTCGTCGTCGGCCACGGCGCGGATCAGCGCACGCTCTTCGACGGTGCCCGCGGACGCGGTGAAATCCGAAAAATGCGTCAGACCGTCGGAAAGCTCGACGACGCCCAAACACGCCTCCAAAGTCGGGTCTGATGAAAGCGGACCGACCGAGGACAGCGTCGCTCGCGATCCATCCCGACGCGTCACTAGGACGTCGTAGGTCGGCATCGCGCCGGAGACCGTGCGCGGATTCGGACTCAGCTGGGTTGAGAAACCAGCGGCGACCAGGGCGGAACTCAGTGCATGCGCGACCTTTCGCGGCGAATCGCCGGGCTGGGTCGTGAGCGCGACGCTGCGGTCGTCGACGAGCAGGCGCAGCGTGCCGCCGCTGGCGGGTAGACCTCGCTCACAGCCGATGGCGACCATGAACGGTTTTGGCGGATCGACGACCTGCACGGGGACGTCCGCTTCGCTGCCGAAGCTGATGCCACACTGCCCCCAGATCCCGGCGGCTGCACGCACGTCAGCGTGGATCAACGCCCGCGCAGCGGCGTCCGTGCCGCCGATGGGGGGCGCCCCTCCCGGCGCTTGCCGCATCAAGTGCACTCGCAGGGTTGCACGGTAGCGATCCAGGGCTCCCACAGCGCTGATGCGTGGACCGCCGACGCGCAAGCTGACCACCGACGCCCCTGCGCGGCTGACGATGATTCGGCCGCCCACCTCAGCGCGAAGCGACGCTGCGGCGGCATCGGGGTGGCTGCGATCGATGTCGTCACTCGACGCCCGGATGAAGGGCGTGGCGCGACACTGCTGCTGCGGGAAGGAACTCGGGCACGGGATGTCCGTCAGTGCCACGTCCCCCAGTCGATCCAGCGGCCGCGCTGCCTGGTCCACAGAGACCACGTGCAAGCGTTCCGGCAGATCTGCTCGCGGGCCGGCGACGACGATGCGTAGCATGTCGTCGTCGCGCTCCTGGTTCGACTGCTGCAGCGCCCGCGGCAAGCTGCGGCTGATGGACGCGTGGGAACGCGCGGGATCGATAAAGCGCCCCGCTCGATCTTCCACGCCGACGCCAAGGACCTGTAAGGCGATGCTGCGCTTACCAATGCGCAACTCTGCAGGGCCCGGCGCCACGCCCTGAAGGAAGAAGCGTTTCGCACGATGTGATGCAGGCAAAGCTTTGCTGTCGCCTAGCAGCCGCACGCCGCCGCCAGTGGCGCGGACCAGTTCGGCGTTCGGGTTGTGCAACTCCAAAAGCGTGGCGGTGACCGCCGCGTCCACCCGCGCCCCTTCGGCATCGGGCACGCCATCGCTGTCGGCGTCGTCGCGGTCGGCGAAGAGGACCAGGCGGTCTGGCAACGCCTTCGCGTCGTCGGCGTTCGCACCCGGGGTCACAAGCAGCCAGCAGAGGGTGAGCTCGGCCCAGCGCCGCGGGTTCATTCCGGCCAGCCGAGTTGCACGCGACGGAACCGAGGCTCCGTGACGACGGCGCTGCCGTCGGCACCCGCCCGAGAGACCAGCGCGGCCCAGGCCGCTGTGGGCAGGTGCTTGCTGGCCAGGATCCCGCGGGTCAGCTCCTGCGCGCGCTCGCACTTGCCGATGTCGAAGAGCGCGGCAACCGCCAGCCCGCGCAGGGGCTCTCGCCGCGTGTTGCCCGCAGCTTTCTCAAGCGCGCCCGCCAGATCGTCGCGCTCGTGATCCCGCGCCAGGTATAGCGCCGCGCGGATCGCGCTCTCGTTGGCAAGGGACGAGCCCTTGGCGACTCCTTCCAACATGCTGCGCGCGGTCGGTGCGCCCGCCGCCGCAAGGCGATACAAGAACGTCAGATCCTTGTCCGAACTTGGACGATCGCTCAAACGCGCGACGAGCTCCACGGTTGGACGCACTTCGGGCGGAGCATTCGTGCCCTCAGAAAGCGCCCAGGCCACCATCGCCCACGCTGCGCGTGCGCTGCTCGGCCCATCCTCTGCCCGCTCGCGTGCTTCCTTGAGGGGCTTTGGATCCCCCGCCCGGGTTGCCAGCGCGCCCAGCACCAGCCAGCGCCCCAAATGTCGCTCAGCGTCGCGCAAGACGGCGAGCGCGGGCGCGATCCCCGCAGGCAGGGCCCGCGCCCAGAGCAGCGGCACCAGAATCTCTGCACAGAGCGCCAGACGGTGGCTCTCTTTGATCTTCGGCGCCACAGACGCGATGTGCTGCCCCGTCGACTCGCCTCGGGCGACGCGCGCAACTTCTGCAGCAAACACCAAATGCGGGTGGCGGTTCATCACGGCCCGTGCCAGCGGTTCGGTCAGGGAGGGGTCCTTGGAAAAACAGGCGGCGCTCAGGGTGGGCAGGCCTCCGGAGTCGTCGGAACCGAGGGCGTCGCGAAAAGCCGGCGCCGCCGCCGCCGCGTCGCACTCTCCGAGACCCCGCGCCAACGCCGCGTACAGCGGCCGGGTGTACGAACCCCGACGCACCAGCACCGTCAGGGTCTCGGACGCGGCTTGCTGCAGGCGCTCCGAAAGCGGAAGGAGACAGCGCACGGCGCCCCCTAGCCTGCCCTCCTGCGAGGGCTTGCGACGCAACGCTGCCTTGAGATCAGCTTCAAGGCGCTCAGCCTGCGCGGTCTCCAACTGCTCCCCCCAAGCCGCCCTCATTGCCATATGGCTATCCGGTCACGGTAGCACCGATTTGGCCTGATCTCCCTAGGAATATCCGCGGTTTTTTCCTAGAAAACGGCGTAAGGCAGAAACACCCCCGTGCGTTTGATGAGTTGACCGGGCCAGCCCGTCCAAGTACTAAACACACGTTTTCGGCGTCCAAGCCAAGGAATCGAGGAGTCACCCCATGCGCAAAGCGCTCTTGTCTTTCACCGTAGCGACGATTGCAACGGCCCTCGTGGCCACCGCCTGCAAGAAAAAGGAAGAGGAGCCGCCGCCTGAGAGTGGCTACCAACCTGGCTACGGCCAGCAGCCCGGGTACGGGCAGCAACCCGGTTACGGCCAGCAGCCACAGCCCGGCTACGGTCAGCAGCCGGCACCGTATGGCACGGCGCCCGTCGCGGGCACCGAGCAGATGTCAACCCCCGCGCCGATGGCATTTCCCTGTCAGTCCGACGGACAGTGCCTCACGCATCGCTGCAACACTGCGCATGGCAAGTGCGCGTGGCCGTGTCAGACCAACGCCGATTGCGCGCCGGGCAACCAGTGCATGGCACCTGCATGTGTGCCCAGCATGGGCGCACCCGCGCAGTAAAGCACTTGGACGAAGCACAACAGTACGAAGAGCGCGCGCACCCAGAGTTGCGCGCGCTCATCGACGCGTTGGACGCGCTCGACCTCGACAACGTCGAAGCGGAGCTTGCCAACGAAATCGTAACCCTCGAGTTCGCGGACGGCGCCAAGTACGTCATCAACTCCCACCGCGCGGCACGGCAGATCTGGATGGCCGCCGAACGCACCGCCTGGCACTTCGACTGGGTAGACGACAAGCAGGCCTGGATCGACGACAAACGCGGCCATGAGCTGTGGCAGACCGTCTCCACGGCCCTGAGTGAAAAACTCGGCCGCAGCGTCCGCCTGACCCGCGGTTAGGGTGTCCCGCGGGTGCGCCCGCGGCGCGATGCCTCCGCGGCGCGATGCCTCGGCGGAGCGATACGTGTGCGCAACCCTCACCCAAGGAGGTCGCGAGGTCGTTCGCGGGAACAGACCGAAGGCGGCCCTCCGCCGAGACGAAGATCGATATGTATGCTTACTAATCGCCGCGCCCATCAACCCCCGATCCCGACCGCCAAGTTCCTAAGACGCA
>CALMUT010000207.1 GCA_937872925.1 uncultured Myxococcales bacterium
CCCGCTCCCGCTCCCGCTCCCGCTCCCGCTCCCGCTCCCGCTCCCGCTCCCGCCCTCTCGCCCCTAAACTTCGTGTCCCCACGGCATGAGTCCAAGCAACGCGTCCGCCCGGCTCCGCAACCCCGGATCGAGCCGCCCCGACGCTGCCGCGGACAGCGCGTCGCTCAGCGCGCTGGCGCTCTCGATGCGCCGCGCCACGTCCTTGGCCAACGAAAGCGCCAGCACGCGATCCACGTCCCGCGGCAGGGGCCGCAGTTGACTGGGGCGCGTCGGCTGCACGTGCACCACGTTGTATAGCGTCGCCAAGCTGTCCGGCCCCGTGAACGGCGGCTTGCCCGTCAACGCCCGGTAGGCGATCACCCCCAGCGCGAATACGTCCGCGCGGTGATCCACGTCGCGGCCTTTGGCTTGTTCCGGCGCCATATAGCTGGGCGTGCCCACCGCGCCGCCTTGGGTCGCGGTGGCGCCTGCGGCGTTGATCTTCGAAACTCCGAAATCCAAGATCTTCCACACCGCGCCCTCGGTGGTCTGTGCCAGAAATAGATTCTGCGGCTTCAGGTCCCGATGCACGATACCGCGCTCGTCGGCCAAGCTCAGCCCCTGCGCGACTTCGCTGACCAGGGTCAGCACCTCGGAGATCTTCAGCTGCTTTTTGCCACGCAGCTTGCGCGCCAGGTCTTCGCCCTCCAAACGCTCCATGGCGATGAACGGAATGCCGTCGTTGCTGTTTCCCAGCTCCAAGATCTTGACCACATGCGGCGAGTTCAACGCCGCGGCGATCTTGGCTTCGCGCATGAAGCGATCGAGGTGTTTTTCCTCGCTGAGCACCATGGGATGCAAGAACTTCAGTGCCACAGGGCGATCGTCGCCGCTGCGCAGGCCCGCATACACCTCGCCCATGGCGCCGCGGCCAATGATCTCCCCCACCTGGTAGCCCGCCACGCGCTGGCCCGTGTAGCGACCCATGTGCGCGGCATCGGCGCGGTCGAGGTCGGCGCGGGCTTCGTTCAAAAGCGCATCCCGCTGCCGCACTTCGATGCCGGCCTGCTCCACGCGCTGGAACGCGTCCAAGGTCGCTTTGCGGCTCTGCCGCGCCATCCAGAAGGTCAGCGCAAACATGGCCTGCACCATGAACACCAGCGTCAGCAGCCCGGGCACATCCGCGACCACGATGGACACCAGCGCGCGGTCCAAGGGGATCCATCCGGCGATGCCCGCTAGCTGCAACACCAGATAGCCAACCGCGAGGGTCACATAGATCACCCAGCCGGCGCGCGCCGAGTCGCTCTGCCCAAAGAAATAGATCCCCACGCACGCCGCCATCACCGTGGGCGAAAACACGCCGACCGCCAGAGTTGCCGCCAGAATACTGACGACCGCGAGCAAGCCGTGCGCGAGGGCGAGTCGGTAGTCGAAGCGTTCGGGATCCCGGAAGCGGCGCAACAGCCACAGAGACATCAAGAAGGTTGCGGAGAAGGACGCGGTGCACAGCCCGCGCCACATGCCTTCCTTGGGGATCCAGACCGTGACCACGCCAAGCAGCGCGATGGGAGCGATCAGCCGCAGCAAGGCCACGCTGCGCGCGGCCTCTTCGCGCCCTAAGATGATGCGCGAGGTCTGCGACTGTAGGCTGCTGGCGAAGCTGCCGTAGTCCGACGGCCCCGTCGGCGGCAGGGACGGCAGCGCCGGGGCCGTTTGCAGCCCCCCGTCCACCTCGGTCTTTTCCTCCGGTCCCGCCACTTCGCGGCGATGATATGGGGGCCCGCGGGGACCCGGGAGCATTTGTGCGCGGCGCGGCGTCGGGAAGGGCTCTGGGCGCGGCGGCCCCGCGGGAGAAAAGCCGGGATCTCGAGCATCTTTGGCCCCGCCGCGCTTGTGCAGGACATTGGCCCGGTCTAGATAGCCGGGGCCCCCGGCGCCGCCGCGGGTAAGGTACCAACTGAGATGACCGCCTGGCAGAGCGCACTTTCGTTCCTGGTGCTGTCGACCATCGTCGGCTTCAGCATGTTGGTGATCGCCCGCGTGCTAGCGGTGAAGGCGCGCCACGAGTCACCCCTCAAGCACCTCACCTACGAGTGTGGCGAGGAGCCTGACGGTCCGGCCTGGATCAAATTCCACCCGCGCTACTACGTCGTCGCCTTGGTGTTCGTGCTCTTCGACGTCGAGGCCGTGTTCCTATTCCCCTGGGCCGTCAGCCTGCGGGAAGTCGGCGTGCTTGCCATTTGGGAGATGCTGGTCTTCGTGGGCATCCTGCTGTTGGGCTGGGCCTACGCGCTGAAGAAAGGCGCCCTCAAGTGGCAGTAGACGAAAAAGACCGCGCCTACTCGCACCCGCTCTACGACTTCATGATGCGGGTGCCGGGTCTGGATGTCGCCACCACCAGCGTCGACAAGCTGCTCACTTGGGGCACGAACAACGCGCTGTGGATCTTCCCGATGGCAACGAGTTGTTGTGGCATCGAGTTCATGGCGGCGGCCGCGAGTCGCGTCGACCTCGATCGCATGGGCACCATCGTGCGCGGCACGCCTCGGCAGTGCGACGTCATGGTCGTGGCCGGCACCATCACGGTCAAAATGGCCCCACGCGTCAAGAAGCTCTGGGATCAGATGCCTGAGCCCAAATGGTGCATCGCCATG
>CALMUT010000208.1 GCA_937872925.1 uncultured Myxococcales bacterium
CAGCTGCGGCGCGTGCACCCACGCCTGCAATGGCGCGAACGGCACTGTGGCGTGCCAAGCCGGAAAGTGTGTGATCACCGGTTGCGCGGCGGGCAACGGCAATTGCGACAACGATCCGAGCAACGGTTGCGAGCAACCGATCCTGTCCAACGACAAACATTGTGGTGAGTGTGGGCGGGACTGCGCAGCAGCAGGCACCACGTGCTCCGTAGACCGGTGCAAAGAGGTCGTCGTGCAGTCGGGGCTGCCCTTTGGAACCGACGGCGGCGGCACGCGTACCTGGGCCGTCGGCAACGGCGCGTTTTTCCACGTCAACTACTTCAACTACAACGTGCGCCGCATCCCGATGGACGGCTCGCCGCTCAGCGTGGTGTGGAGCGCCACCAGCGCATCAGCCGGCTACAACAGTCTGCTGGCGAACAATACCCACGTGACCTGGGTGCAGCGAGGCACCCCGAGCGTCGTGCTGCAAAAAGCGCATACCGCGTCCGCGACCACGAATCCCACGGTGCTCTTCACGCCACAGTATCAGCCGTACTTCCTGCAGATCAGCGGCACGGCCTACTACTGGATGAGTGGGGACTACCAGTCCGGGGACACCGTGGGTCACGTCTTCACTCGCTCCGTCAACGCCGCGTCCACGGATCCGGGCACGGCCATCGTCACGGTGAATCAAGGCATCCACGGCGCGGTCACGAACTTCCATGCGGGCGCTAGTGCGCTGTATTGGTACACGACGGCGGTCACGCCTGGGGAAGTGCGCACGACGCCACTTGCCGGCGGCACGCCGACGGTGGTTCCCACGGGCACGATCGCGAGCGGCTACGCAAACGACAACGTGACCCTCCGCACCGTCGGCAATGTGCTGTACTACAATCAGGAAGTCGGCACGGCGTTTGCGAATGGCATCTACAAGTGGGCTCCGGCGGATACCGCAGGCACGCAACTCGTCGTGCACGAGGGCGTTCGAGACTTCGTTGTCGATGCAAATTCCATCTACTACGTGGACGGTGGCAACAAGACCTACAAGGCGCCGCTGGCCGGCGGGGCTGGCGTGGAGATCGCGTCGGTTGGTGGTCTTCGGATCATCCACCAGGACACGGACTCCATCTACGTGATCAAAAGCACCTGCTGCCTCACCACCATTTACCGCATCTTGAAGTAGCTAGCGCTGTGGTCGCGGGGCGACGCTTCGTGATCGGCTTGGGTTAGTGCTAACCTGGGCTGAATGGCGAAGGGTGTATTCGCGCTGTTCGCGGCGATACTGTTGGCGGGCTGCGGCTCGGATCCCGATCCGTCCGCCGGCCCGGGCGCAGACGCTGGCGCCGACTCGGGCACGGGCGGCGTTGGTGGCGGGGACGGCGGTTGTGCTTGTGCGGCAGACAAGGTGGTGAATTCTGGACATCGTGGCACGGGCACCAACTCGAGCCTCAATCCGTTTCCGGAAAACACCATCGAGTCCATCAAGCAGGCCTTCGCGGAGGGCGCGGAGATGTCCGAGCTTGACGTCGTGCACTCGAAGGACGGCGTGCTGGTCGTGATCCACGATGACACCGTGAACCGCACGACGAACGGCACGGGCTGCGTCGGCGATCTCACGGTCGCTGAGCTGCAAGGGTTGGACGCGGCCGTTGGCACCAGCCTGGCCGGCACGGGGGTCAAGATCCCGACCTTGACCGAGCTTCTAGCGGCGGTGGATGGCGGCCTGAATATCGAGATCAAGCTGCAGGACAACGCCAAGTGCCCGGTTTCCGACATCCCCAAGATGGCCGCAGACGTCGTGGCCGCGATCCAGGGCGATACGAAATCTCGCAGGCTCATCGTCAGTTCGTTCAATGGCGACGTGCTTTCGGAAGTGAAGAAGCTCGACGCGGCGATCCCGGCGGGCCTCCTGACCATCAGCGCTGATGACTACGACAAGGCAACCGCCCGCGGACTGGACGCTCTCAACATCCAAGCGCTTGGCGCTAGCGCGGCGTCCATCGCTGCGATCCACAACAAAGACCTGGATGCCAACGTGTGGACCGTCAACGACGAAAACATGCTGCGCAATATGATCGACTTTGGTGTCGACATGGTGATCACCGACGAACCGGATCTACTGGCGAAGGTCAAAACGGAATACTGCGCCCAGGCGTGCCCGTAGCGTTCCAGTACGGTTACCGACATGTTGCGGCATGGACAGCGACTGGAGGTCGTGGCGGAACGACTCAACGCCGTCGGCGAAGCGGTGTGCCGGAGCGGCGGCTCCGAACTGCGGGTTTTCGGACTGCTGCCCGGCGAGCGCGCTAGAGTGTCCGTGGATCACGTCGCGTCCGGGGCTTCGGTGGCCTTTGGGTCGGTGCTTGCCCGAGGGGTGACCAGCGCAGAACGCCGCCGCGCGCCCTGCGCCCGGGCCCAGGACTGCAGTGGTTGTCCGCTGATGGTGGCCACGCCGGCGCTACAGCGAGCGCTGAAGACAGCGCTTGTGGAGGAGGCACTCGGAGTCGCCATCGATGCGTACCTGGACGACCCCGAAGGCGAGCTTGGCTATCGCTGGTCGAGCAAACGCGTGGTGGCTGGGCAGCCTGGCGCGCTCGTGCTGGGTAGCTACCGCCGCGGCACGCACCATGTGGCGAGCATGTCGGCCTGCCTGGTCGATCATCCGGCGATCGCCCGGGCTGCGGATCGCATCACGGCGGTCGCCAACGACTTGGGCGTCGAACCCTTCGACGAGCGCAGCGGACGCGGCGACTTGCGCTACGTCTGGCTCAAGACCAACCAAGCCGGCCAAGTGCTCGTGACGCTGATCAGCGGCGGGCCGGACTCTGCTGCGGCGAGCGTTGCAGCGCAGCTCGACGATGTCGCCGGCGTGTTCTGGGCGGTGCAGCCCTCTGCCGGCAATGCCATTCGGGGTTCCGACGCCGTGCACCTGCGCGGCGTGGGGACGATTGACGTAGAACTTGCTGGCGAAACGCGAGGGCAGGGCCCCCTTTCGTTCCTGCAGCCCAACCCGGCCATGGCCGAACGTTGCTACGCCGAGATGGTTCGCGATTTGCGCGGCGAGCGCGCTCTGGACCTGTACTCCGGAGCGGGCATCACTGCCGCGCTGCTCCGGCGCAGCTTCCGCGAAGTACAAGTCGTGGAGTCGTTTCCGGAGGCCGCTGAGGCGCTCGGAGTGTTGCCGCAGACGGTCGTCGAGTACCTCACGCGTTTAGAGTCCGCGCAGCCTCCCGACGTCGTGCTGGCCAATCCGCCCCGCGCTGGCTTGGGAGCTGAAGTGTGTGCACGCCTGTTGGAGCTCGGCGCGGCGCGGCTGCACGTCATGAGCTGCAACCCCGTCAGCATGGCGCGCGACCTACAAGCGTTGTCCGCCCGATATCGGCTCGAGTCCGTGCGTGCCTACGATACGTTGCCGCAAACCATGCACGTCGAGCTGGTGGTGCGCCTTGTGCTGAAGCGCTGACTCGACGGGCACGGCTTGGGGACGCGCTTCGGCTCAGTTCTGGAAGCAATTCGGCGTCGAAGGCAGTTCGCTGCCGTCGCCACACGCGGCTTGTCCATTTTGCACGACGCAGCCCGTGGGGCCGCATTTCTCCGCGACTACGCTGCCGCCGCTGCATTTGTAGGCGATCTGATCGTAGGGACTGGTGCCCCAGCCGCAGCAGCCCTTGCCGTTGTTGGCCTCGGCGCAGGTCTTCGGCGCATCGTAGACACCGGTGCCACCACCGGAGCCGCCACCGGAACCACCACTGCCGCCGCCGCATTTGCTGGCGTAGTCTGCGCAGCAGTCGCCGTTTTTGGTGCACTCCGAGTCGCAGTAGCAGCCCGCAGGCGCTTGGCCGCCACATTTGCCTTCGCAGCTGGCGCCCACGATGGTTCCGGGCGCGCAAACGGACGGATCCTTCTTGCAGTTGTGAATGATGGTGTGCCCGTCAGCGCCGCAGGAAAAGGATCCCGAGTTGGCCTGACACTGCAGAAACGCTTCGGTGGATGCCGCGCATTGGCCACTTGGGATCTTGCAGTCTTGCTCCGGGCTGCATTTGGGCTGGCCACACGCCGCGTCGAGTGCGCCGCACCAACTGGTGCACGCTGCCGAGTCCTTGACGTCTACGGGAAGGGGAGCGCTTCCGGCGCTGCCACCTGTACCGGTGCTTGCGCCGACGCCGGCTGCGCCACCCGACGTCGTGCCGCCGAGTCCCGCGTCGAAGGAAAAGCCTCCCGTGCCCGCTCCGCCCGCGCCCACCGCGCCGCTGCCCGCGCTTCCGCCAGCCCCTGGGCCGCTGTTGCCGCCGCTGGAGCAGGCCATGGCACCCAAGAACAAAACACAAACCAATCCGCTCGATCGTACGAACATGAGTACGTCCTTCTTTCAAAACTCAAGGATTTTCGATGAAGTTGGCGGGCTTTCGCTCCGCCATGCCCCTTGAGTGCGGCTAGACGTTGGCTTTATGAAAAAAAGATCGCGAAGCGCCTGGGGCAAGATCAACGCGGTCTGGGCGTGCCCGCGCTGGTACATCCAAACGACCCGCGCGCTGCGAATCGTTGTCGCCTGCGGTGGGCTAGGGTTTCGCCTACGGCGTCAGTGGGCGAGGCTAGAGACACGGCGAGGGCAGCGCTTCGCCGCAGGTGTTGCGCGTTGTTTCGGAATCATGTACGCCTGGGCGCAAAACTTGCGCAGCGCGGCCTGTGCGGGCGATTTTTCTCGGCCATTTTCGGAGTTGGCGGGTCGACGTCCAGGCGCACGCGCACCACAGACGGAGAACATATGAGACTGCTTCCCGCTCTCATTTCGGCAATCCTGGCGCTCACAGCTTGCTCCCAGCAGGCGCCCGCCCCCGGGCCGGCCCCGAAGCCAGCGGCGTCGACGAACGACACCGGTGGTTCTGCCAAGGGCGACCTCGGCCCGCCCCAGGGCGAACCGATCCAAGCCACCCTGACCGACGCCCCGGCGGTGCCGCCGCCTATTACCCGGAAGACGCCCGCAAAGGTGATCGTCGATCTCGAAATTCAAGAGATCGAGATGCCGCTGTCTCAGGGCGTCAGCTACACGTTCTGGACCTTCGGCGGGAAGGTCCCCGGCAAGTTCATCCGCGTTCGCCAAGGTGACACGGTGGAATTCCACCTGAAGAACCATCCCGACAACAAGATGCCCCACAACATCGACTTGCACGCGGTGACCGGGCCTGGGGGTGGAGCCACGAGTTCTTTCACGGCTCCGGGGCACGCGTCTCAGTTCACCTTCAAGGCACTCAATCGCGGCCTCTTCGTCTACCACTGTGCAACGGCGCCGGTTGGGATGCACATTGCCAACGGTATGTACGGGTTGATCTTGGTCGAGCCGCCGGAAGGGCTGCCTAAAGTAGACCGGGAAATGTACGTGATGCAGGGCGACTTCTACACGGTAGGCAAGTACCGAGAGAAGGGGCTCCAGCCCTTCGATATGCAAAAAGCCATCGAAGAAAATGCCACATACGTCCTCTTCAACGGCTCAGAGGGGGCTTTGGTCGACGCCAATGCGCTGAAGGCCAAGGTGGGTGAGACCATACGTCTCTTCATCGGCAACGGTGGCCCCAACCTGGTCAGCAGCTTCCACGTGATCGGCGAGATCTTCGACAAGGTCTACACCGAGGGTGGCAGTCATCCGCAAGAAAACGTGCAGACCACACTCATCCCCTCAGGCGGCGCAGCCTACGTGGAGTTCCGGGTTGAAGTCCCTGGCACCTATATTCTTGTAGATCACTCGATCTTCCGCGCTTTCAACAAGGGCGCCCTCGGAATGCTCAAAGTCGAGGGCGCTGACAACAAGGCGCTATACACCGGCAAGGAAGTCGACTCGGTGTACCTCGGCGACAAGGCCGGATCCCTGACGGCGGTCGGCACAGCCGCCAAAGCTGCGGCCAAGGGGGAGCTCACGAAGGAAGAGCAGATCGCAGCGGGCGCAGCGCTCTATCAAGGAACCTGTTCGGCGTGTCACGGAGTTGCGGGCGCAGGCATTCCGGGTGCGTTCCCGCCCCTGGCGGGTTCCGACTACATGAAGAACCTGAAAGCGGACGACCTGATCGCGATCGTCCTCAACGGATTGCAGGGCAAGATCACCGTCAACGGCAGCGAGTTCAATTCGATCATGCCGCCCCAGAGCCAGCTCGCCGACGACGAAATCGCGGACATTCTCACGTACGTTCTGAACACTTGGGGTAATCCCGGAGGCCGCATCACGAAGGCCCAGGTTTCCTCGGTGCGAAGCAAGACGCCGCGACCGCCGGGGGCCGCCAAGTAGCATCATGTTCTGGTTCGCCGTGTGCCTGCTATCCCTTGGGGGTGCCGACTGGCTCCCCAAGGGCTGGCTTGAGCCCCCGTCGGCGAGCGCGGGCATGGTGCAGATAGACGGGGCGGAGTTTCGTCCCTTCTATCCGCCGAATGAAGACGAGAAGGTCGTCCACGTCGCCCCCTTCCGCATCGATCGGCGGCCGGTCACCAATGGGCAGTTCCTGCGCTTCGTCACTTGGGCGCCGCGGTACCGACGCGGGAGCATCTCGCCGCTTTTCACTGATTCCGAGTATCTGTCCCACTGGGCCGCGCCGCTTTCCCTTGGGGATGCCGTCGCGGCGGAGGAACCGGTCACGCGGGTCAGTTGGTTCGCGGCCAAATCCTACTGCCAGTGGCGCGGCGCACGACTGCCGACGGAAATGGAGTGGGAGCTGGTGGCCGCTGCCGACGAGCGTTCCCGGGACGCCCGCACGGACGCGGCATTCGTGGCACGCACTATGCGCTGGTACTCGGAGCGAACCCCGCGACCACCGGCCGTGGGGCGCGGTGCGCCCAACTATTATGGCGTGTACGACATGCACGGTTTGGTCTGGGAATGGGTGCTGGATTTCAACTCGAATCTGGTGAGCGCCGACAGTCGCGAAAAGCTCTCAGAGGACAAGCAGCGCTACTGCGGCTCCGGCGCGCTGAGCGCCACCGATGTGAGCGACTACGCGAGCTTCATGCGCATAGCGTTCCGTAGTTCGCTGCAGGCTCGATTCACCACCAAGAATCTGGGATTTCGATGCGCCAGCAGCACAGGAGCTGAGTCGTGACTCGAGGGCCCGCGCTGCTGCTGCTCTCGCTACTGCTCTCCGCGTGCAAGGGTCCGTCTAAGGAAGGCGCCACACCGCCCAAGGACGGCGCCACACCGCCCGTCGCGGCAACAGCGAGCGCCAGTCACGAAACCTTGCCCGCGGCGGTGCCCATCACAGCAGCGCCGATATACGATCTGGAGCTGACGTTGGTCGATCAGGACGGCAAATCTGTGGGGTTGGACGTGTACCGCGGACACCCGGTGATCGTGAGCATGTTCTACGCAAGCTGCCCCTTCGCCTGCCCCACGTTGATCAGCGATATCAAGCGCCTGGAACGCTCCTTGGCTCCCGAGGCACAGCGTCAGCTGCGCGTCTTGCTCGTTAGCTTCGATCCCGAGCGCGACTCACCAGAGGCCCTGCGAGCCCTGGCTCGTCAACACGGTCTGGACGCCAAGCGCTACAAACTGGCGCAAGCGCCGGAGACCCAGGTCCGCGAGCTCGCCGCAGTGCTCGGCATCAAATACCGAAAATTGGACGGCGGTGCGTTCAACCATTCGTCGGTGATCACGGTTCTAGACACTTCGGGAATGGCACGAGCTCACGCCGACGGGCTGAACCAACCCCTTGAAGGTTTGAAAAATACTTTGAACGAGCTTCAGGGTTCCGGGTCAAAAGACTAGAACCGGCACACCCGCCTGCGAAGCTCCTGACGCGACTGCCCGACTAGATGGACAGGGAGCCTTCCCGGAAGCTACTCGGAGCCAGGTGGGCGTTGATGCACACCGGCGTGCCGCTCTTCGCGACGCGTTTGGCTTCGTCCAGGGTTTCGTCGATCTTCGCCGGATCCGTGAGCAAGAAGCCCTTGCCGCCGTAGCCCTCGGCCACCAGGTGATAGTCCGTCGTACGCAGCTTCGTGCCGACGGCATCGCCCAAGATCGTGATCTGGTCGCGGGCGATCTGCTGCCAGCTGGCGTCGTTGCCGATCACCGCGATGGGCGCATAGCCGCTGCGCACATAGGTGTCGAACTCTGCCAGGCTGTAGGCGCTCGAGCCGTCGCCGTACAGCAGCCACACTTCCGCTTTGGGCCGCACGGACGCGGCGCCGACGGCAAAGCCGCCGCCGACACCGAGGGTGCCGAATACGCCGGGATCCAGCCAGCTCAAGGGCGACCGGGGTCGCAGGATGTACGCGCCCGTGGCAACGAAGTCGCCTCCGTCCACGATCAGCACGCTGTCGTCGGCGAGCTTTTCTTCCATGCGTGAGAAGAGGTGTACGGGATCGATCAAGGGTCCGTCTGGGCGCGCGCTGGCCGCGACTTCTGCGTCGCGCGCCTTCTCCGCCTCGGCCAGCTTCGCGAACCAGCCGGCCCAATCGGCGCTCTTCGCGCGCTCACTGAGTTGCACCAGGAAATGACCTGGGTGCGCCTGCACTGCCAGGGTGGGCTTGCGGTTCTTCTTGAGAGCCGCCGGGTCCAAGTTGACGCTGATGAGGTTCGCTTGTTTGTTGATCTTCTGGCCGTAGCCGAGGCGAAAGTCGAAGGGAAAGCCCGCGATGATCACGACGTCCGCTTCTTTCAACGCGGCGCTTCGCTTGTGCCGGAACTGAATCTCGGAATGACGGCCCAAAAGCCCGCGGCTCGAGCCGGCCAGGAACGTGGGCAGCCCGAGACGTCGAACAGCTTCGGCCAACTCTTCGGCGCGCTCTGGGGTGAGGTTCACCATGGCCTGGTTGCCGATCACCAGCACGGGCTTCTTGGCACTCCCAAGTGCCTGGGCCACCTCGTCGACTTGTGCGCTGACGTTTCCTGCAATTGGGCTGCGTAGGGACGGCCAGCCCGGGATCGGAATGTGCGGCATGTGGAACTGTTTCTTCAGGTATCCCTTGAGCGCCAGCTGAGCAGCGGCACCCGCGGCGCCCTTCATCTTCTCGACGCCGGACTCCTTCATGTACCACTCGGCGACAATCGACTCGGGATACAGAACGTCCACCGGGATCTCTAAGAACACCGGCCCCGGCACACCCTGGCTGGCCACGGCGAACGCCTTTTCCAACATCGGGACCAGATCTTTCACTTTGTTGCAGCGGTCCGCCCATTTGGTGATCGTCTTCATGATCGACAGCTGATCGATATCCTGCAGCGACCCACGGCCGCGCAGCACCGTTGCCGTTGCGCCGCCCAAGATGATCATGGGTTGCTGCGCCTCGAAGGCGTTCTTCACCGCCGTGACCGTGTTGGTCACGCCGGGCCCTGCCGTCACCGCGCACACCCCCGGGATCCCGGTCAAGCGACTCGCCGCGTCCGCCGCGAAGGCGGCGCTGACTTCATGGCGCATGTCCACGACGCACAGGCCGTGTTCCTTCGCACCAATGAGGATAGGCGAGATGTGCCCGCCGCATAGGTTGTATAGGCATTTGACGCCGTGAGCCCTGAGCACTTCACCGACGATGCTTCCGCCATGAGGATGTTCCGACATGGGCGCACTATGCTAGGACCGCGCCGAACTGGCCACGAGGAAATCCCGCGCCGCGGCACAGCTGGCGATTTCTGCCCTTGCCCTGCCCGAGAGTAGTCTAGACCGTCTCTGGCGGTACAGCGCCGGTACCGATTTCTGCCCTGCCCGAGAGTAGTCTAGACCGTCTCTGGCGGTACAGCGCCGGTACCGCGGGGCAAGCGACAACCCCAGGCGGCAAGCGACAGCCCGGGGGATACAGCGCGGCTGCCGAGAGATTTTTAGCAACGCTCGGTCGCTGCGGTCGATCGGGTGGGGTGACTCCTCCTCGCCGAGTGGTGGGGGGCCAGACCCTCA
>CALMUT010000209.1 GCA_937872925.1 uncultured Myxococcales bacterium
GCATTGGGTTCTGCTTTCCCGTCTGCATCTCCATGAAGTCGTTCATCTTCATCTCGAGGCGACACTCGGCGTCGTCGAGCTTGGGGGTCTGCGCGCCGGGCGTCACTGCCAGGCGATGCGTGACACCGTCCGAGTCGATCACGAAGGCGACGCTTCCGGCGATCCCCTTCACGAGCTTGATCCGCTCTTCGTCCACGGTCAGCACCTTGAACGCAAGCACTTGCTGCTCGGCGCCCACCGGCGCGCCCTCTTGCTGCACGGCACCCTGAACGAAGATGGGGGCAAAGTCGGCCTTGGCCGAGGTGATTTGCAGGACCACGTCGTCCGCCATTCCAGAGCTGACTTGGAGCTCGCCATCCTGGATGCGCATGCTCCATTCGCCCACGTCCTTGATGCGGAAGCACATGCTACCGTTGGAGGATTTTCCCGCGAGCCCCGCCTTCACGGTCTCGAACCGCGTGGGGATGTATTGCGTAAAGAAGGCCTCTGGGGTCTCGGGGACGTCGCTCATGGGGAGGCATGGATTTTCATGCCCCACGCCCGGTGTCAACGCCTCGATTCACTTCACGATCGTCGTACAGCCGACCAGGATCTCGACCTTGGCGTTTTTGGCTTTCTTGATGTCTTCGCAGGCCTTGCCGATCAAGATGACCTGGTCGCTCGAGTCGTAGTCCCAGCAGCCGTCGTTGGTGCAGGAGTCTCCCGGGTTGGAACGCTTGGGCAGGGTGCTCGAGTTGCCATCGATCGTGACGTTGACGTTGACCTTGTTCTTGTCGACGGATTGGCCTCCGGATGGTTCGGGCAGCTTGAAAGCGCAGCCCAGAGTCTTGCCGCGGGCCTCCGCAAGGGCTTGCGCCAACGCGCCGGCGTTGAAGTTGCCTTGGGTCAGATCGAAGTGACAGGACAGGGCCGGATCCCCCGCACCCTGGAGATACGAGCCGTCGCAACCGGCAGGGACCGTGTTCGGAGAGCCGGCTAGGGCGAAGGCAGAGAGCGCGCGACGCACCGAGTACGGCGGCGCATTGGGATCCCCGTTGTTGGTGTCCGCGCCGGGAACTCCAACAATGAAGGTGCGCACCGGGAACGCGGGGTCGTTGTAGGCACCGGTCAGGAGCTGCACCACGTTGTTTGGGTGCTCGTAGTCCTGACAGCCGACGGTGTCGGGGTAAGCAGGACGGCTTGGCGACGCAACGGACGTGCAGTCGAACCCACCATCGGAAATGAAGACCAGTGCGCGGGTGCCTTGCAGCGGAAACAGCTGCAGAGCTGAAATGGCGCCTTGCAGCGCGGCGTAGCCTGGGGTGCTGGCACCTTGCGCCGCTGGCGGATTGGAGCCGAGGTAATTGTAGATCTGCTGGCGCACGCCGGGCTGATTGCTCTTTGCGGTCAAGGTGTCGGCGAGCTGCACTTGCGGCAACGCACTGACGGCGCAGCCAACGGGAATGGTCCCCCCGAAGAGGCACGCCGGACCAGGCACGTCACCCGTCGGGAACGCAAGGAGACCGAGGGCGATGTTGTCGAAAGCGGCAGTATCGATCGCTTGCACGATGGCAAGCTGAGCTGCCGTCCACTTGTTGCCTTGGTTCATGCTCGAGCTGCGGTCGAGCACGATCGTGAGGGCCGCGGGCGCCTGCTTGGCTTCTTCGGTGAACAGCGCGCAGCTGGTTTCGCTGGTCAGGTTGCCATCGGCGAGCGGAGCAGCGACCACCCCGGGGCCCGGGGGGGGGGCGCGGGGGCCGCGGGTCCCCGCTGATGCGCCGCCCCCGCCACTGCCCCCCGTGCCCCCGGCACCGGATGCGCTGCTACACGCGCCGGCTGCGAAAAAGGCGCTGCCAACCAAGGCCGTCAATCCGCACAGGGCGCGCAAGCGTGTCATCGGAATGTCTCCAGTTTGAGGTAAGCAGTGAACTCAGTGTAACACGGGGGTCGCAATGGGCTCCGATTCGAGGGAAGTGCCGACAGAAGACAGCGCTCGAAAAGAGGCGGATTCTGCCCATCCCGCGCGCCCGAGGGACCCGGAGAGCGCGGCGCCCACGGACGCCGCAATGCCGGCGAGCCCCGCGACGAACGAGCGACCCGTGCCGAAGCCCCTGGCACGCCGGCGGCGCCCCACCACGCCTACGAAGGCCTTCTTCGGACGCTTCATGATGGGCCACCTACTCGCCTACCCCGTGGGCTTCTTGACGGCGGTGGCGGCCATGCCGCTGGCGATGGTGCTCAAGAAAGACGCCCTGATGAATGTGGGAGCCATCGGCGCGGAGAACCGCTTCATCCGCGATGCGGCAAAAGAGCTCGCGCTCTCCGCGTTAGAAGCCGCGCAGGTGGAACTGGTGCTCAGAACGTGCCTGATCGCCAGCTTGGTCACACTTACCTTGGTGCACCTGTGGAGCATCCCATGGGCGATCGGCGCAGCGCGTGCGGTCAAGCATCCGCAAACCGGTGCCGCCAGTGAACGTCGCGGCTACCGTATATTTGGATGGCTGACCGCCGCCACGTTCGTGTTGGTCGGGATCGCGGGCGCCATCGGTTGGATTTGGGTGTTTACGTTGTGATCTGGCGCGCCAAATGAATGTATGGGCAGCCGTCTGCTACCATGCAGGTGTTGCTGTCTAGATTCACAGGCATGCGCGCACCCTGCGCGGCGTTCGGACTGCTGCTGCTTTTCGCCGGCTGCTCGGGAAAGAAGTCCGAAAACGCCGCCCCCGGTGACGCGGGTCTTCCCGGGGTCCTTGATGGCGGCGGCAAGATCCCGGATCCACCGAATGGGGAACTGGCCTGCCAAATCGGCGCCTGTAACTATCAGACCCAGGACTGCCCCGGTGGCCAAACCTGTATTCCCACGACCACGCCCCCAGCGTCAGGGGATTGGCCACCCAGTTGCCAGGCCGCCGGAACCGTTGCCGTGGGACAGAGTTGCAGCGGATGGAACGACTGCGCGCTCGGGCTCTTCTGCGCCGGCGTGAGCGCCCTACCAGACGGAGGCATTCAGCCCGGAACATGTAGGAAGCTGTGCTGCGGTGGGGATTGGTCGGCCTGCGGCCCAGACGAGAGTTGCTACCAACAGCTGTTCTTGTTGAAGCCCGGCGCCGCGCCCGGCACAGAGCCTGAGTATGCCGGCGCGGATTTGTGCGGACCCATCGGCGGCTGCGACGTGCTGGACGCGACGAGCTGTGCGGAGCCGGGACGCACCTGTCAGATCGTGGACCCGCGGGGCAGCGTCGCGTGTCTCCCCGAAGGCACCGTGGAGTTGGGCGGCGCGTGTTCGTCCGTGACGCGCTGCAAATCCGGCGCGACCTGTCGCGGCGGCAAGTGCCGACGACTGTGTCGCGCAGAAGAGGGCGGAACGCCGGCGTGTCCGCCGGGTGAAGGCGTGTGCGTGCATTTCGTGGAGAACCCGCATCTGGTGGGGGAGTGCACGGACGTGGCTCTTTGAGACAACGGCCGCGCGTGACCCCCTGCCCCCACGTCAGCCCACTCTGAGATCACGCGCTACCGCGCACGCACCCACTCAGTGACGCATCAAATCGGTGATGGCGTGGGTCTCGCGGGCGCCGAGGAGCTGGAACTGAACGCCGAAGCCGCCGGCTTTGTTCCATCGCACGATGGCGGGCAGGCGAACCTCACCGCTGAGACCGGGCAGACGCGTCACAATCGTTAGGTTCGTGCCGAAAGCCGGCGGGGTGACCTCGGTCTGAACGAACAACCCACCCAGGGAAATGTCTCCAGCGGTGCCCAAAATCTCGGCAGCGTCAGCGATCTCGCACTTTAGGTCGAGGCTAATGGGAACGCGGGGGTGCTGACGTTTTTCTTGCACGTTATCCTGGGGCCTGAGCTAGCAGGGGACCCGAAGCTATCGTGAGACCCAACGAAGTCAAGACAACACAGGAAGGCGCGAACGGAGGGCATAGCCAAGGCCCTGCGCGCCCGCGCAGTTGGTCCCGCTTTATTGACGGGTGGCAACTGGGCGCCCTTGCCGTGGGGCTCGCCCTGCTGGGCGTGGTTTTCGGTGTGCCGCGCCCTGCGCCGCCCGACCGCCTGCCGATGCCGCAGGTCGAGCTGCGTTCTCTTGTAAAAGACGCCCATGCGGATCGTTTGCGGGTGGCGCAGCTTGCGACGGCTCCGCTTTCCTTTGACGTTCGTTCCATCGGCGAAGCCTTGCGCAAATACGGCGCTGCGGTCGCGAAGAAAGACGTCGACGGCGCCGTGGGCGCGCTTCGCGAAGCCCGGGCCGTCGCCGACCAATATCGCACCCGCTCCGGGGACGAGGCGCTTCTGGTCTTGCGCGCAGTGCAGACGCAGATGTTTTTGGACGCGGTCGGGCGCTTCGAAGCCAGCGGCAAGCCGGATCAGGACTTGATCGAGCTAGCCGAGCGCTTCGCAGAGAAGGCATCCGCGTCCGGGTGGCTGCGAGCCGACGGCACGTTGGTCGCAACGCACCACGAACGGCGCGTGATGTTTCAGGTCCGTTGGGCCGAACTGTTGAACTTGCGCAAAGTGCCCGCGTTCGCGCCAACGGCTAACCAACTGCGCGCGTACTATGGCTTCGTGCTGGCGCATCCCGAGAAAGGCACCAGCTCCGAGAACGCTATCGCCGTGGTGACTGCCATTGAACGCGTGGACCTGGCGTATCCAGGTCTTTTCGCCCGGGGCGTTCTGTTCTATCGCGCCGGCCGTTACGACCTCGCGGAACAGGCGTTCCGCGGACACTTGCTCCAGCATCCCGGGAACATGCGACTCCGTGCCCAAAACCACCTCGCGGCGGCGATCGCCCGGCAATCCGGCAGCTAGAATGGACGAGCAGGAGCCCGATCCGGGCGCAGCAATCGTGCTCCCGGAGCTCGTGGATGGCCGCCGGGTAGAGCGCATGGACGAGGTGGCGCAGCGTGTGCTCACCGGCCGCGGTCGACACCACATCATAGACGCTACGGGTTGCGCTCCGGCACTACTGGCGCGCAGCCTGGCGGCGCGCGGCGCGAAGCACGTTGCAATCATCGTCAGCGACCCCGACGACCTCCGACCCACTGCCGCAGACGTAGAAGCGTTGAGCGTGGCGATCCCCGGCATTAGCACGCTGTCAACGCCAGTCCCGGGCGGGGACTGCGCGTTGCTGGTTCCGACGCCCGAAGCGTTGCCCTGGACCGAGGTCCACTCGGACCGGAAGACGACCCTGGAGCGCGTCTGCTCTTTGGCGCATATCGCATCGGGCCGTGACTTTCGCTTCTTAGTCATGCCCGCAAGCGCACTGATCCGCTTGTGCGTGCCGAAGTCCGCGCTCACCGACGCCAGCGCACGATTGGAAAGCGAAACCGAGATCGACCTGGAGAGTCTGTGTGAGCGTCTCTCGAACGCCGGCTACCTCCGCGTCCCGGTAGTGGAGGATCCCGGCAGCTTTGCTGTACGTGGCGGCATATTCGACGTCTGGGCGCCCAGCAGCAGTCACCCGGTACGCGCAGAGTTGTACGGCGACATGATCGTCTCTCTAGCGAGCTTCGATCCGGAAGACCAACGCACCCGCGAAATCATTACGAGCGTGTGGTTGCCGCCCTGCCGTGAGGCGATTCTGTCCCTCGACGCGGAAGTCCGTGCGCGCACCGTGATCCGAGGGTTGTGTGACGCGCAGAACTATCCGAGCACCAAAGCGCGCACGCTGATCGAGCAGGTCGCCGAAGCACGCGTGTTCTTCGGGGCAGAAGCCTATTTGCCGGCCTATTATGAGCTTTCACCCATTTGGGAGTTGCTGCCCGAGGATACGGTATTCGTCGTAGACCAGCCCACCCGCGCCGTTGAAAACATGCGGGCGGAGCTCGAAGCCGCACAGGCGGCATCCTTGACGGAGGGCAAGCCGGGCTTCGGTTTCGATGCTTTGTTCGCGAATGAGGCCGCAGTCGCCAAAGCGCTTGCGGGACGCAGCGTCGTCTTGGCTCACCGCAGCGCGTTGCTCGGAACGTCGGCGGCCGACTCCCTGGACGCGTGGCAACTCTGCCCCGAGGATGCTCCCAGCCTGCACACCCTAGCGCAGCCACCTATCAAGGCGGCGGCCGGCACCGGGAGCGGCAAGGGCAAACACGGTGTGCTCGATCAAGTGCTCGCGCGGGTGCGCACGTGGCGTGAAGCCGGGCTTTCAGTACTGCTCACCGCGCGCACCCAGACCCAAGCCGAGCGGTTGCAGAGTCTGATCGAACACCGGGGGATCGCAGCCGACGACGACGCAGTGCGGGTCATTGCCTCCCGCCTTTCGCGCGGCATTGTGGCCCCGGCGGAGCGCCTCGCCATCTTGACGGAAGAAGAGATCTTCGGCCGCAGGACTCATCGACGCAAAGAGAAGAGCAAGAGTGCGCGCGCTGTGCTCGAAGATCTGCGTTCGCTATCCGTGGGCGACTACGTTGTGCACAGCGAACACGGCATCGGGCGCTACCTTGGCCTGAACAAGCAAGACATCGGCGGCGTAAGCGTCGAGCTGTTGGTCGTGGAGTACACCGGCGGGAAGCTCTTTTTGCCCGTCTACCGGCTGAATCAGATCCAAAAGTATTCTGGCAGCGAAAGCGCGCCGAAGGTGGATCGACTGGGGGGGCAGTCCTTCGCCAAAACCAAAGCCAAGGTCAAAGTGCGCGTCCGGCAGATGGCGGACCAACTGCTCAAGCTATACGCCGAGCGCGCGTCGCTGACGAAGTTTCCCCTCGACCCACCCGACGACGAGTTCTTCGCCTTCGAAGCAACTTTTCCGTTCGAAGAGACTCGGGACCAGGCTGCGGCGATCAGTGAGGTCCAGCGCGATTTGGAGAAGGACCGCGTGATGGACCGCCTGGTCTGCGGCGACGTCGGTTTCGGCAAGACCGAAGTCGCGCTGCGCGCCGCATTCCGCGTGGCGATGGCCGGCCGGCAGGTGGCGCTGCTGTGCCCGACGACGGTGCTGGCCCAACAACATTTCGCGACCTTCTCCGCGCGGCTATCCGGCTACGCCATCGAGGTGCGCATGTTGTCGCGCTTCGTGAGCAAGAAGGACCAGACCGAAACGATTCGCATGCTCCGAGACGGCACCGTGGACATCGTCGTGGGAACGCATCGCGTCCTGTCCAAGGATGTCCACTTCGGCAATCTTGGTCTCTTGGTCGTCGACGAAGAGCAGCGCTTTGGCGTCACGCACAAGGAGCGCATCAAGCAATTGCGCGCGTCCGTAGACGTGCTGACGCTCACTGCGACTCCCATTCCACGCACGTTGCAGCTCGCCATTGGCGGGCTGCGCGACATGTCCCTGATCACGACACCGCCCTCGGATCGCAGAGCCATCCGCACGATCACATCGCTTTGGGACGACCAGATCGTGCGCGACGCCGTGATGCGCGAACTGTCCCGCGGCGGTCAAGTGTTCTTCGTCTACAACCGCATCGAAGGTTTGTACGAACGCGCCGACCGGCTGAAAGCGTTGCTCCCGGAAGCGCGCATTGCGGTCGCCCATGGACAGATGAGCGAGTCGCGCCTCGAAAAAGCGATGCTTGACTTCGTCGAGGGTCGCTACGACATCCTTGCTTCCACCGCGATCATTGAGAGCGGCCTGGATATCCCGCGTGCGAACACCATGTTGATCGACCGCGCGGATCTATTCGGTCTATCGCAGCTGTACCAATTGCGTGGCCGCGTCGGTCGTTCCAGCGAGCGCGCGTATTGCTATCTGCTGGTGCCGCCGCCCGCGAAGCTGTCGGACGACGCACGCGCGCGGATCGAGGCCCTGGAACGCCATTCGCAACTCGGGGCGGGCTTTCACGTCGCCACTCTTGACATGGAGCAACGCGGCGCCGGCGACCTGCTGGGCGCAGAACAGAGCGGTTTCGTGGCCAGTGTCGGCTTCGACATGTTCTGCCAGATGCTGGAAGAGGCGACCCAGGAACTGCGCGGCGAAGTCGTCGTGCACGATGTGGAGCCGGAGCTTTCCTTCGACGTCGACGGCGTGCTGCCCGAAGACTACATCGACGATGTGGGCATTCGCCTGAGTTTCTACAAACGCTTCTCCAGCGCGGCAGACGAAGCCGCCGTGGCGGAAACCGCAGCCGAGATGGAAGACCGGTTCGGCGCGCCGCCGCCCGAGGCCAAGCAACTCGTAGAGCTGATGCGACTCAAGACAGAGCTTCGCCGTCTACGCGTTCTGGGATGCGAAGCCACCGCGCGCGGCGTCACGCTGCACCTGCGCGACGACACGCCGCTGGATCCCATCAAGGTGGGTCAAGAGGTCGCCAAGAAGCACTCCGCCTACCGCATCTCGCCGGATGGGCGCGTGACGCGCAAAGCGCTGGACAGTGACGCCTTCGGCAACGGCCTAGTGGCGCTCTCAAAAGTGTTGGACGAACTGAGCAATCTGGAACGCGACTGAGTCGCCAAAGATTACCGCCAGCTCGTAATTCTGGCTGCACCTTGAGCGCTTCTTTAGCGCCTTCTGAGCGCAGCCTAAGCGTTGTCTGAAATTGGCGACTCGAGCCGCACGCGTGGGTGCAGCTGTGTTAGGGGTCCGGATGCTAGGAGGAATGGTTCCTTCAGGAGGTATGCATGCAATCAAGAACGAGACATTTGGTCATTGTGGCCGCAGTCGCGAGTGCACTCGCCGGCTGTGGTAGCGATGACCCAAAGACGTTCCCCAAAGCGACCGGAGGGACTGGCGGCGGTAACGCCGACGCCAGTGCCGGAACCGGGGGCAGCACGGGGGGAACGGGAGGAAGTACCGGCGGTACGGGAGGCAGCTCCGGTTCGTCAGGTGCGTCGGGATCATCGGGGGCTGGCGGTTCATCGGGATCGTCGGGTGCTGGGGGTTCGAGTGGAAGCAGCGGGGCTTCGGGCTCCGGTGGTACGGCGGGCTCCGGTGGCACAGCGGGCTCCGGTGGCGCGACGGGCGGCACGGGTGGCGCGACGGGCGGCACGGGTGGCGCGACAGGCGGCACGGGTGGCGCAACAGGCGGCACGGGTGGCGCGACGGGGGCGATCTGGGATGTCTCCAGTTGGAATCAAAGCGTTTGGCAGTGAAGGTAGAGGAATAGAAAAATGATGTTCAAAAATTCTTGGAAGTGGTTAGTCGCCCTTGGGGCAGTTTTCGTACCGGCGTCTTTGATGGCAGCGGTAACTATTCCGAACACGTTCACGGCTGGAACGACCATCGTCGCAGCTGACATGAATGCCAACTTCGCGGCGATCAAGACCTTCGTGGACGGCCTGGAAACCACCGTCAACGGCAAGGCCAACGCAGCCGCGACGGGCACGCAGTACACCAACACGCCAAACGGCAAGTCGGTGTACGCATGGAGTGGGAGCTGTCACACCAGTACAACCGCAAACTGCGCAGTCAACGCGACTTACTCCTACAACGCAGGCGGGGCGGCCATCACCAGCACACGCTCTGCAGCGGGTGTCTACAATGTGACCTTCCCCGGGCTGGCGACGACGGCTGGCGGGAACGTACAGGTCACGGCCTATGGCAACAACACCAACAACTGCAAAGTCGTGAGTTGGGGCAACACGAATGTGAACATTCGCTGCTACACCTCGGCAGGCGTCAATCAGGACACGCAGTGGACGGTGCTCGTCACGCGCTAAGCGTTGCAAGCCCATCCGCGGGCAGGACGAGGTCGCCGCGACCCCTCTGCCCTTGCGGGTGATCCCTCGAGCGCCGGTCAGGTTCCACCTGTCCGGCGCTTTTTCTCGCCAGGGTAGGCTGCGCGCTCAGCGCACCGGTGCCACGCTCGGTGAAACCGACTTCGTGCACTCAGCGCCGGGCGTCATCCGCGAGTTTGCCGTGCAGGGGAGACGGGGCCAGCATGGCGCTGAGGGGACGACGCGGCGAGCGGGCCGGTGACTCCGTGCGCCCGAGACGGACTAGCATTTGGAGTTTTCCAGGTGGCGCCACGCCCGTCAAAGCAGCGAGCTCGCGGCCAATTCCCTGCATTTGCGGCAACTCCTGCTGCGACTGGCTGACCGGGTGCATGCTGAGCCCCGCGAGAGCGGCCGCCAACTGGGCGCGGACATAAGAGCGCCCCGTCGCCAACCAGTCGTGCATCGTGTTGGTGGGCGTGCTCAGGGCGAAAAACGCCTGCGTTGTGTTGATTGCGGCGTAGAAATTCTCCAGAAACCGCTGCCGGTTGGACTCGCTTTGGAAGTTCTCGGCATTCAGAAAGATCCGCGCGGCCAGGCTATCCGCGCCCGTCGTCTCAAGGTTCAGTCCATCGCCGTGCGAGCGGACTTCCTCGGCCGAGAAGCGAAACCACTTTCGAGTTTCACCGTAGAGGCGTGCGTCTTCGACTTCAAGCGCCATCGCGCGACGTGCGATCGCCTTGAGTGGTCCGAGGTTCGAACGGAAGACCAGCGGCTTCACGCCCGCACGTCGAGCCGCGTGAATCACCCCTCGCGCGTTGTCGGCACTGACCGAGCCTCCGGTATGGGACAGGCGACTCGTGCGCCGCAGTGCGATGGCGCGGAACAGAGGGTCCACGGGCACATCGAGAACGTCAACCAGCCGCAGCTGTGCCGTGGGCTTGGTTCCGAAATCCGACGCCAGGACCTCGCCCTCGGGCAAGACGTCGATTTCCGCGCGAAGGCCAAGGGCCGTGGCCGCGATCGCGGTCGTCTCCAACAACGTTCCGTGGCTGATGTGGATCTGCCGCGCTGGCGGGTCAGTGCGCGGCAACAGTCTCTCGGGATCCGTGAAGATCCGGGCCTCGCGGTCGGAGACGAGCTCCAAACGCCAGGGCTGGGTATTGTGAGCGCTAGGAGCGGTGATGCCGTAGCGAAGCGTAGTAACAATGGGCTCCTGATCCGTCGCTCCTGGCGCCCTGGGCAAGTCCCAGCCCCCGACATAGGGTCCGCCGCACGCAGCGGCGAAGGCGCTCACCGTGACGACGGCGCCGCTGCCAATCAGAAACTGCCTACGCTGCATTGAGATCGACATTCGTGACTCCTTTCACTTTCCATTGGGACGGGCGCTTGGGTTCAGAAGGACAATCCAACCAGTAAGTTTCCTTGCAGGAACCAATCGGGTTTGCCGTCGCGGGGACCGATGTCAGCAACTCCGAGACTAAAAATTGTCCCGAACTGCGGCGCCACGTAGAAGCCGACGCTTTCGCGTCCCTCAAAGGCGAGTCCGCCGGGCTCCGACACCCCAATGCGATAGCCGACGTTGACCTCGCCAAAGAGCGTGGGTGTCGTGTAGTCGCGCCGATCGATCTTGTTCGTGCCCCAGGCCACGCCCGCCTCCAACAGCGCCTCGAGGTGCAGACCGTGCCACACATATTGGCGGTAGCCCGCACCGAGCATGTACTCGTCGATGGTGTCCACGATGTCGTGAGGGATGTGCGGACGTACGTAGGCCAGCACTACGAGATCGCCATGGCTCGCCCCGAGGCGTCCCCAGAGGGTCCGGGTGAGCTTCGGCTTGATGATGTGCACCGTCGGAACAAACAGCTGCACCAGGTCCACTTCCACGCCCCAGTCGTGACGCGCCATGCCACGGGGAGGCGTTGCCGAGCTTGCCGCACCGGTGCACAGCAACACGAGGACACCAGCGCGGGCGGCCCAACGGCGAGAGCTTCCGTCTCGGAGCGGGCCTCCATTCCACGAAGATGAACCTGAGTTTGCCTGCGCCATGTCGCCTCCCTCGGGGCTTCGGAGCGCCCCGGCAGAGTCAATCTAGGTATTTCAGGTATTGATATGAATGCCCGCTAGCAAGACCGCGTGTTTCATAAATGATACACTTGCCTGCGCTAAGCCGACGACATGGAACGACTTCCCCAGGAACTGCTGACCGGGCTGCCTGCGTTGCTCGCCGCTGCCAAAGCCGGCAGCGCGACGCGGGCTGCCGCTCAATTGGATACGACCACGGCCACGGTGTTGCGACACATCGAAGCCTTCGAAGCGTCTCTCGGCGTTCGGCTCTTCGATCGGCTTCCCACCGGACTGGTCGGTACGTCCGCGCTGAACACCGTCATGCCCTGGGCCGAGCAGTGTGCCGCATCGATTGCCGGCATGCGTCGTGACGTCGAGGGGCTGGACCTATCACCGTCGGGCATCGTGCGGATCGCCACCCCTCCAACCATCGCGAGCCATCTTTTGGTTCCAAGGCTGTGCGAGCTCCGTGCGCGGCACCCGGCGATCACCCTCGAGTTCGCCTCCGACAGTGCCGTCGTCGACCTGGCCCAACGCGAGGCAGACTTAGCGCTGCGAGTCGTCAAGCCCACGCAGGGGGACCTGGCCCTGCGCAAGCTTGCGGACTACCGCATGGCGGTTGCATGCCCGCCGCGCTTGGTTGATGTGGCAAGAACATGTTTCGACGAACTCCCGTGGCTGACCTGGGACCGTCCCATGGCGCACATTCCCGAAGCGCGTTGGTTGGCCGCCACTTTTCCCCAAGCCCGCATCGCACTCGCGGCATCCGAGCTGGGGACCCTCATTCGTGCTGCGCGCGCGGGCGTCGGCGCGCTGTTGGTCGCCGAACCAATTGCAGCCCGGGAAGGCGGGCTGGTTCGGCTCCCACTGCAAGATCTGAAGCCCCCCGGGGGAACGCTGTGGCTGGTCGCGCACAGAGCGCTGCGCCAGGTGCCGCGGGTGGCCGCCGTCTGGGAGTGGCTCGAGGCCTATTTCGTTTCCCCTGGCGCACAACGCGATCTGACACTGCGCGACGCATGGCCCGTGGCAGAGAAAGCCAGCAAAGCGGCTCGGTCCAAGAAGAAGCGCTCGCGCTAGCTCGCGTTGTCGTCGACTGCAGGCGGGGGTTCGGAGCGGGTGAACAGGTCTTTCTGCGACGGTGAGCTCTCGCCGGGATCGAAGCAGCGACGACAGCGTGCTTCGTAGGTCTCGGTTCCACCAACGACCACCGTGGCGTCTCGGCGCACCAGACGCTGAGAGCGATCTGCCGGATTGCCGCAGCGAACGCAGATCGCCAGGTTTTTGGTCACGTACTCAGCGATGGCCATCAGGTGCGGCATCGGGTCGAAGGGGCGGCCCAGGTAGTCTTGGTCCAGGCCGGCAACGACCACCCGCTTGCCCGCATTGGCCAGTCGCTCGACCACGGGCACCAGGGCGGGGCCGAAGAACTGCGCCTCGTCGATGCCGATGACTTCGGCGTCCAGCGCGTGAGCGATGATGTCATTGGCGTCGTCAATGGCGATGGCGACGAGCTCTTGTTTGGAGTGACTGACCACGCTGTCTTGGGAATAGCGCTTGTCGATGCGCGGTTTGAAGATCAGTACTTTCTGGCGTGCGTACTGCGCGCGGTTCAATCGCCGAATGAGCTCTTCGGTCTTGCCGCTGAACATGCAGCCGGTAATGACCTCAACCCAACCCGTATCCCGCGGAGTAATGTGCATGACGCCTCGTGGCGCTGCGGTTCAAACCTCGGCGCGCGGGTGCGTCAAGTCACAAGGCAGTGCCCTACCGAGAGCGTGGGCGGCGAATGCTTCGCCGGTGGCAGCTTTGCCCCGCGGAGCTACCCCTTCACGCCGCCCGCAGTCAGGCCCGAAACCAAGTGTCGTTGCACAATGTAGAACAGCAGCATCACGGGTAGCGACACAACCAAGGAGCCCGCCGCGAAACTACCCCAAGCGGCGTCGTGCTCTCCGACGTAGCGCTGCAGCACGACGGGCAGCGTCAGAGCTTCTTCTTTGCCTAAGATCGTCGCGGCGAGGATGAACTCGTTGTAGGCGCTCATGAACGCAAACAGCCCGGTCACTGCGATCGCGGGGCGCGCCGCGGGCAAGACGACCCGCACAAACGCGCCCAGACGCGTGGCTCCGTCCACCATGGCGGCTTCTTCCAGGTCCCGAGGAATGCCGTCGAAGGCGCCACGGAGTTGGAAGATCGCAAAGGGCACGCTGGTCGTCGCGTAACACACGACCAGCCCAGTACGGGTATCGAGCAGGCCCAGGTACTCGAGCAGAATGTACAGTGGCACCGCAGACGCCACCATGGGGAACATCTGCGTGGCAAGCAGCACACGCACGCCTGCTTCTTTGCCCAAGAACGAAAAGCGACTCATGGCGTAAGCGGCAGGCAGAGCAATGCCGATGCCCACACCGGCAGTCGCGACCGACACGACGAGAGAGTTCAGGGTCTGGCGGAAGAAACTTGGCGCAGTGAGAACGCCAATCAGGTGCTGCAGGGTGGGCTCGCGAGGAATGGGCCAGATGCTGCGCTCTGGCGCGGTACCCGCAGAAAAGGCAGTCGAAAGCACCCAGAGCACGGGGTACAGCGCAAAGATCACAAACAGCACCAGAAACAAATGCGACAGCACTTCTTCCCACACGCTGCTGCGCTCGCGGCTACTGGCTTCGCTCATGCCATTGCCTTGGTGCGACCGGCGCGTGCCATGCCGCGTGAGAAGAGCGCCAGCAGCAGGAAGATGAGCACCGAGTACGCAGCGGCGTAGCCGTACTGGGCTTGGCGCGTGAACGCCCAGCGATAGGCCTCGGAGACCAAGATGTCCGTGGTGCCATCGGGCTCACCGCCGGAAACTAAGAACACCACGTTGAACATATTGAAGGTCCAGATCGCGCCGAGCAGCACAGCGGGCAACATGGCCGGCACGACCATGGGCACAGTCACGCGCATCAGACGCTGCCAGCGCGACGCGCCGTCGACTTCGGCCGCCTCTAACACTTCTTTGGGCACCGCTGTGAGCGCGCCCAGGGTCACCACCATCATGAACGGAAAGCCGAGCCACACATTGGTGGAGAGATTCGCCGCGAATGCTGTGGAGAATCGCGCCCACCAGGAAAACGGCTCCACGCCCACGGCCTCCAGCAGCGCAGAGACGGCACCGAATTGTTTGCTGAACATGCCGCGCCAGGCCAACGCCGTCACGTAGGAAGGCACGGCCCAAGGAATGATGAGCAGCACGCGATACAGGGGCTTGAGCTTGAGTGCCGGACGCGACAGCACCAGGCCGAGGGCAAAGCCGATCACGACGTGCAGGAGCACGTTCAAGACCGTCCAGAGCAGCGTGACGAGCAACACCAGATAAAACGATCCACTGGTCAAAAGTGGCCCGCCCCGCGCCGTAAGAATGGCGATGAAGTTCGCGAAGCCGGCGTAGTGCATTTCACCGAGGCGACCGGCATAGAGGGACGCACCGGCGCCTACGATGATGGGCAGAACGACCAACAAAAAAACCCCAACCACTGCGTGCACCACCCAGCGATAGGCCGGCAGCGACTCGCGGAAACGCGGGCCGAGCTCTTTGGCGTTGGAGTAGAGATAGTACGCACCGCCGATGCACAAAAGCCCAATCACGATCAGAAGTGGCGTGGGGGACGCAGGTGGCGGCGGGGGGCGCACGACGTCATCAAAGCGGCGCTTGGCTTCGTCCAAGGCCGCGGCTGGAGTGACCGCACCACTGAGCGCCTTCTTCAATGCGCGGGTCGCGGGCTCCCAGGTAGATCGCATGCGTGCGGAGGCGGGCATCAGCACGGCGCTCTGCGTCTGAAGCGCGAACGCCGACAGGAAGGGACTCTGCTTGGAGTATTCTGGCAGCTCACGACGCGTAACCACTTGTTTGCCCACGCGCGCGCGTAGCTCCGCGCTCTCTGCACCCGCTAGAAAGTGCACCAGGGAGAGCGCGTCGGCACTCCGCGCGCCTTTCGGAGTCAGCGCCGCGGCTTCGACGGTGAGGTACGGCGCGAGGGCGCTGTTTGTGGCGGCGACCTTGGGTAGCGGCACGACGCGATACGCAACTTGATCGCCGATGTCGCTGGCGAAGTAGGTCCCGCTGATGACCGTTGCCGCGCGGCCTGCACGAAACAGCTCTGACACGAGGGCGCCGCTGGCTTCTTCGGGCAACGCACCCCTGGCCACGGCATCGCTGACCAATTGAATGGATTGCACCGCCGGCGGTCCAACAAGGCCGAAACTTTCGTCGGCGTTGAGCTGTCGCCCGCCGAAGGCATGCAGCACTGCCACGTGGAAGTAGACGTTCTGGGTCTCGTAGGCGAGGGGATACACGCCCGAAGGCAGGCTCTGCTTGAGCCCGGTCAGTGCCTCCCAGCTATCGGGCACCTCGCGCACAAGCGCGGTATTCACGTACAGGGCCAAGCACTTGTAGGCCAGGGGCAATCCGACGCGTTTGCCGTCGATGCTGAGGGCGGTCAGTGCCTTCTCCGGAAGCTCGGCTTCGATGGGGTGGGCGTTTTGGGGAGCCGCGACTCCGCGCTGAAGAAAGTCTCCGAGACGTTCGTGGGAATCGACGAACACATGCGGACCGTGACCGCGCGGCGCCGCGGCGCTGAGCTTGGAGGGGTAGGCGTCATGGGGCACCTGCAAGACGTCCACAGCAATGCCGGTCTGTTTCGTGAAGCGTGCGAGCACCTGCTCCAATGCGCTCTTTTCGTCGCCACGGTACGCGTGCCACAGCTCAAGGCGGTCTTGCGCGCGTGCAGCAGTCGTCAGGACGCCGAGGGTCAGCACCACAAGTAGCATCAGCTGCAAGCGCAGACCTGGGCGACGCGCCGTGGTCACGTTGCCTCGGGCGCGCGCAGTGAGACGCCGGAGTCAGTGTCGAAGATGTGCACGTCTTCGTCACGCACGGAAAGGCGCAAGGTGCTTCCCCGCGCGGGCTGCGCGGAGCCTGGCAGGCGCGCCACAAAGGCTTCTTTTCCGACTTGAGCATGAGCAAAGGACTCACTGCCGAGGGCCTCAAGCACGTCCACTTCGGCCTGCAGACCGCCGTCTTCGGCGAAGAACACGTCGTGGGGACGAATGCCCACCACGACGTGTTTGGGCGGGGGTTGCGTTAGCGGCGGCAGCGCGAGATCGACGCCAGGGGCGCTGAGCTTCAGGCGGTCGCCGACCTGCTCGGCCTCCGCGGTGAGGAAGTTCATAGCCGGGCTGCCCAAGAACGAAGCGACGAAACGCGTGCGGGGCCGCGCGTATACCTCAAGAGGTGGACCCGATTGCTCCACGCACCCCTGGTTGAGCACGAACAGCACGTCCGCCAGGGTCATGGCTTCGACTTGATCGTGGGTGACGTAGATGCTCGTCGCTTCTAGGCGGTCGTGCAGCTTGCGAATGTCCACACGCACTTGTGCGCGCAAGGCCGCGTCCAGGTTCGAAAGCGGCTCGTCGAATAGGAACACCTGCGGACGGCGGGCGATGGCGCGGCCCATGGCAACGCGCTGGCGTTGGCCGCCTGATAGCTGTCGCGGGAAGCGTTCCAAAAGCGCATCAAGCCCGAGCATGGCGCTCACTTCCTTGATGCGCTCTGCGATTTCGGACTTGGGGGTCTTTCGCAGCGACAGACCGAAAGCCAAGTTGTCACGCACGGTCAGATGCGGGTACAGCGCATACGACTGGAATACCATGGCGATGTCGCGGTCGCGCGGCGCCAGATCCGTCACATTGCGATCCCCGAAGGTGACGCTGCCGGTGTCGGTCTCTTCCAGCCCCGCGATGATACGGAGCAGGGTGGACTTGCCGCAGCCGCTCGGTCCCACCAGCACGGCAAAACCGCCGTCTGGCACTTGGATGTCCACGCCCTTGAGCACGCGAGTCTCGCCGAAACGTTTTTCGATGCTTGAAAGGACGACTCGGGCCACGGGGCCGCGAGCATAGACGAAAATGCCGGCAGCCTGGCAGCCCGCTCTTGCGCGCGGATCGCGTATCCGCGCTTGCTTATGCAGGCCAAGAAGTGCTCTTTTGACGAGGCATGCCCGAGCCCTATCGGCTGATCACCCTCGGCCCGAGTCACTTTTGTGAGAAAGCCCGCTGGGCACTGGAGCGTGCGCGCGTCCCGTTCGTGGAAGAGCGGCACCTGCCGCTGTTCCACTCTTTGGCCACTTTCCGCGCGGGCGGCAAGCGCACGGTGCCCGTGCTGGTCACCGATAGCGGAGTGCTCTCGGACTCCACGGACATCTTGGAGCTGGCAGATCGACAGTGTGGCGGACGTTTGTTCGGCATGGGCGCCGTGCGACAGGAAGCGAAGGCGCTGGAAGAGCGTTTTGATGCACGCCTCGGTCCGGACACGCGTCGCATCGTCTATTTCCACACCCTAGACGACGCCCCCCTCGTGCAGCGTTTCTTTGGCGCGGGCACACCCGTTGCCGAGCGCTTGGGCGCACGCGCCTTCTTTCCCTTGATTCGCGGTCTCATGCGCAAGGGCATGCGCATCACGCCCGAATCCACGAAACGCTCCGTGGCACGGGTCGACGAAGTGTTCTCAGAGATGAGCGCACGACTCGAAAGCGGTGGTCGCTATCTCGTTGGGGACCAACTCACGGCCGCCGACATCACCTTCGCCTCCCTGGCAGCCCCCGTGCTTTTGCCACCCCAATACGGCGTGCCGCTTCCCGCTCCGGAACAGTTGCCGGACGAATTGCGCGATTTGGTTCTGCGCTATCGCGAAACCCGCGCTGGAAAGTTCGTGCTCAAGCTCTACAAAGAGGAGCGCAACCATCCGCTTCCTGCTAGCGGAAGCGGCGGCGCCATCGAGGACCAAGAGCAGGCAAGCTGAACGGTCAACCTGCAGCGCCGCGGGTTGCGCGCCAACGCAGCCAGTGATCGGCCAACACGATCGCGACCATGGCTTCCGCAATGGGCACGAAGCGCGGCAGCAGACACGGATCGTGCCGGCCCTTCGTGCGGATCGTCGTCGCTTCGCCGCGCGTCGTGACGGTCTGCTGCTCCCTGGGCAAGCTGCTGGTGGGTTTCACCGCGGCGCGCAGAACGATAGGCGTGCCGCTGGAAATGCCACCCAGCATGCCGCCGTGATCGTTCTTGGACGTGGTGATCTGCGGCGCAGGGCTCGCGCCGTCGGACACAAACGGATCGTTGTGTTCACTGCCGCGCATCTTTGCCGCCGCAAACCCGGCGCCGTATTCGACGCCGACCACGCCTGGGAGGCTGAACAGCGCTTTCGCCAAGTCGGCCTTGAGCTTGTCGAATACGGGTTCGCCCAGCCCCGGGGGCACAGGGCTTGCGACGATCTCCGCGACGCCGCCGATTGAGTCCTGGTCTTTGCGCACGCGCTCGATCAGCTGCACCATCTTCTCGGCCGCGGCGGGGTCGGGGCAGCGCACGAGGTTGGCGTCGCCGCTCGGCAATTTCTCGACGGCGTCCAGGGTCACAGCGGATGGGTCGGTAATGCGCGCGACGACGTCGCCGACCTGGGTGACATAACCCACCACGCGGCCGCCGAATGCCTCGGCGATCAGCTTCTTCGCGACGGCCCCGGCGGCCACCCGCGCCACGGTTTCACGTGCACTGGCACGCCCACCGCCGCGGTAATCGCGGAAGCCATACTTCTGGTCGTAGGTGAAGTCCGCATGGCCGGGACGATACTTGTCCTTGATGGCGTCGTAGTCCTGGCTCTTCTGATCCGTGTTGCGGATCAGAATGCTCAAACTGGTGCCCGTCGTGCGCCCTTCGAAGACTCCAGAGAGGATTTCTGGCGCATCCGCTTCGGCACGTTGCGTGACCAGGTGGCTCTGCCCCGGACGCCGCCGCGCAAGATCTGCCTCCAGGTCTGCCACGCTGAGCGGCAGCCCCGGCGGACAGCCGTCAATGATCACCACGTTGGCCGGACCGTGCGACTCCCCCGCGGTGGTGATGACAAACGTCTGTCCGAAGCTGTTGCCGGCCATGCGCTGAGATACTACACCTGCCGCAGCGCCCGCCACGGAGTGCTGCTGACTTTTGCAGAAGTTTTTGGGTAACTGCCCCTGCGAGGAACCAACCATGAACAGGCCCGCCCTCACTCAGCTAACCGACGAAGAACGCATGTTCCGGGATTCCGTGCTCGCATTTGCCCGCGAGCAAGTAGCGCCCAAAGTGGCCGCCATGGACCACGACGGCGCGCTGGACAAATCCCTATTGCCGAAGCTCTTCGAGCTGGGCGTCATGGGCATTGAAGTGCCGTCCGAGTGGGGCGGCGCCGAGAGCTCGTTCTTTAATGCCATCCAGGCCGTGGAAGCCTTCGCGGTGGTGGACCCGAGCATCAGCGTCTTGGTCGATGTGCAGAACACCCTCGTGAACAATTGTATTTTGCGCTGGGCCAACAAGGAGCAGAAGGACCGCTACTTCCCCAAGATGACCAGCGAGTGGGTCGGGTCCTACGCGCTCAGCGAAAGCGGCTCGGGCTCAGATGCTTTTGCGCTGGCTACCCGCGCCGAAAAGAAGGGCGACAAGTGGGTGCTGAACGGGCGCAAGCTCTGGATCACCAACGGCGCGGAGAGCTCACTGTTCATCGTGTTCGCGAATATGGCACCAGAGAAGGGCTACAAAGGCATCACTGCGTTCTTGGTTGAAAAGGGCTTCAAAGGCTTCAGCGTCGGCAAGAAGGAAGACAAGCTCGGCATCCGCGCGTCGAGCACGACGGAGCTGGTTCTTGAGGACTGCGAAGTGCCTGCGGAAAACGTGCTTGGAGAAGTCGGCAAGGGCTACAAGATCGCCATCGAGACCCTGAACGAGGGTCGTATTGGCATTGGCGCGCAAATGATTGGTCTGTGTCAGGGCGCTTTCGACTACGCCATGGGTTACATGGCGGAACGCAAGCAATTCGGTAAACCCATCATCGAGTTCCAGGGGCTGGAGTTCCAATACGCGCAGGTCGCGACGGAGATGGAGGCAGCCCGGCTCATGGTCTACAACGCTGCGCGCCTCAAGGACGCCGGCGTGCCCTTCGTCAAGGAAGCCGCGATGGCGAAGCTGTATTCGTCACAGGTTGCCGA
This sequence comes from uncultured Myxococcales bacterium, assembly GCA_937872925.1. GTDB lineage: Bacteria > Myxococcota_A > Polyangia > Polyangiales > Polyangiaceae > JACKEA01. Next base: position 20,685 of record CALMUT010000209.1, read on the forward strand.
GCGCTGCGCATCGCTGTGCGTCGAGTTCGTGGGTGGCGTCGGCTTCACCAAAGAGTACCCCTTGGAGAAGTTCTACCGCGACGCCAAGATCGGCAAGATCTACGAAGGCACGAGCAACATGCAGCTGGGCACCATCGCGAAGCTGCTGCGCACCGAATACGCCGCAGGCTAAGACGAGAGCGACGAGTCAAGGCGGGTGGGCGCCGGCTGCGGCGACCGCGACGCGGAGCGCCGCCTGCTGCGACGCGGAGCGCCGCCTGCTGCGACGCGGAGCGCCGCCTGCTGCGACGCGGAG
>CALMUT010000210.1 GCA_937872925.1 uncultured Myxococcales bacterium
GCCGGCCGCCCACCCCCGGCCCCCCCCGCCCCCCCCCCCGCCCCCCCCCCCGCCCCCGCCCCCCCCCCCCCCCCCCCCCCCCCCCCCCCCCTCCGCGCCCCCCCCGCCCCCCCCCCCCATGCCTCCTCCGCTGCCGCCGCCACTGCCACTCCCGCCGCCGCCCTCGCTGCCGGTGTCCCAGCTTCTGCTACCCGCTCCGCCTCAAATCCGTTCCGCCCGTGTCAGGCGTTCCCAGTTGCGGATATGTGTGTGCTCTTTGGGGGGCCAGCGCTTGGCCCAGTCCGTGGCGGTGTCGTCGCGGTGGGTGCGGAATCCGTGGGTTTCGAGGAGTGCGGCCATCTCCGGCGCTTCGTATTGGGCGCGGACGGACTCGCCGATGATGCGGGCGCCGGCGCGGCTGAGGCCCAGCGCCCAAGCGGCGTCGAAGTGCCGGGGCAGGTACGTCACCGCCAAACGACTTCCCGGCGCGCTGCACGCTCCGATGCTTGCCAAGGTCGCCTCGACGGCCGCGGGTGCCAGGTACATTGTGACTCCTTCCCACAGCCAGATACTCGGGGCGTCGACGCGGAAGTCGTGGCGCGCGAGCACCGCGTCCAGGGACTCTTTCTCGAAGTCGATGGCAGCGTGGATCAGCTCTTTGGCATAGGACGCACGCGACGAGGTGCGCTCTCGCTTGTAGGCTTGGGTCGACGGGTGATCGAGCTCGAAGACGCGCACCGGCGCGAGCTCCGCGATGCGATAGGCACGGGCGTCGAGCCCGGCGCCGACGATCACCAGCTGCTGCAGGCCGTCGGCGATGGACTTCCGCAGGAAAGCGTCGATCTCCAAGGTGCGCAGCGGCACACCATAGGAGAGTCCCAGGCTGGCGCGTCCGAGCCCGCGGTGCATCACGCGAGCGGCAACTGGATGCAGCCGCGCCGCCCGCACCGTCAGCGATAGCGAACGCGGCAACAGGGAAAGGGCCGCGCCGTCCTCGACCGAGGGCAGTCCCGCTGGCCCCGGACTATATAAAGCGCGCAGCGCCGCAACCCAGTCACTGGTGGAACTGCGGCGGTTGCGGCGCACGCGCTTACTTCACTCAGCCCTTTTGGGCGTTGTGGGCTTTGAGCTCTTCCACCAAAGCCGGCACGGCCTGGAACAGGTCGGCGACCAAGCCGTAGTCGGAAATCTGGAAGATCGGTGCTTCCGGATCCTTGTTCACGCACACGATGGTCTTCGAACCCTTCATGCCCGCGATGTGCTGGATGGCGCCGGAGATCCCGACCGCGATGTACAGCGAGGGCGCAACGATCTTGCCGGTCTGGCCGACTTGAAAGTCACCCGGGCAATAGCCCGCGTCGCAGGCAGCGCGACTGGCGCCAATGGCAGCGCCGAGGGCGTCGGCCAAGGGCTCCATGATGTCGAAGAACTTCTCCTTGATCGCGCGTCCGCCGGATACCACAACGGACGCTTCCGTCAGCTCCGGCCGCTCGCTCTTCACCGAGGCAACACCCAGGTGCTTGATGCGTGCTGCACCGGCACCGGGAGCCACCAAGGCGACGGCTTCGACGGGGCTCGCGCCACCGCTGGGCTCGGCTGGGTCGACTTCGCTTTGGCGGCAGGTCGCGACTTGCTTGGCCGTCGAGAGCTGGCAGTAGCCGAAGGCGTTGCCGGCAAACATCGGGCGCTTGAACGTCAGCTTGCCGCCTTCCGCGCTCACTCCGGCGCAGTCACCGGCGTAAGCCGCGCCGAGGCGCGCTGCCACGCGGGGCATCAGGTCTTTGCCAAAGCTGGACGCGCAGGCCACCAAGACGTCGAACCCTTTGCCCACCTCGGCAACGGTCGGTGCATAGTGCTCCGCCAGGTAATTCGCCAAAGAGGCGTCTTCGCAAGCCAACACCTTGGCCGCGCCGAATCCGGTCAGCTCGGCGGCGCCGGCTTTGGCTGCCGCACCCAGGACCAGAATGGAAAATGTGCCGCCGGCAGCTGCGCTCTTCGCGAAACTGATGGCGCTGTGGGTGGTCTTGCGGACCGTTCCATCTTCGGTCAACTCTGCAACTACGAGAACGTTCGCCATTGTCGTCTCCTCTCAGATGACCTTCGCCTCGGAGGCGAGCTTTTGAACGAGCTCTTGCACGTCCTTGACCTTGATGCCGGCTTTACGCCCGGGAGGCGCTTCGAACTTCACGTAGGTGGTACTGATCTTTTGATCGCCTACGAGCTCCGCCAAGTTTTTCACCGCAAGGGGCTTCTTCTTGGCTTGCATGATGGCGGGTAGGGGCGCGAAGCGTACTTCTTCGTAGCCGTACTTGAAGCCGGCATCGGTGTGTTTGGAGTGCACGCTGCCTGGGGACACGATGCGCAAGTCGACGGTGATCACTGCGGGCAAGGTGAGCTTGACCTTGGCCACGCCGCCGTCGACCTCACGCTCGACCAGCAGACCGTCGGCTTCTTCCGTGATGGTCGCGGCGAAGGTCGCCATGGGGTAGTCGAGCAGTTCGGCAAGGGCCTGGCCCACCATGTTGTTCTCGCCGTCGACGACTTGCTTGCCCAGTAGGATCAGGTCGGGCTTTTCTTCCTCGACGATCTTCTTGAGTGCGGCAGCCACGAGGCCGCCGTCCAAGGCTTCGTCCGTGGTCTCGACGCGGATGGCGCGGTCGGCGCCGGTGGCCAGGGCGGAGCGGAGGTTGGTTTCCGTCTCTTTGGGCCCGAGGGTCACGGCCACGACTTCGCCCTCGCGCTTCTTGGGTGTCTTGCCGTTTTCGGTCAGGCGCAGCGCCGTCTCGAGAGCGTAGAGATCGAAGGGGTTGATCTGCCATTCGAGGCCAGCGGTGTCGACGCTGTCCCCCGAGGCGGGGATCTTGATCTTGTTGTGGTTGGCCGGATCGGCCACCCGCTTGAGCGGGACGAGGATCTTCACGACAGGACCTCCTGGAGTTTGGCTTCGGGAGGCGCTGATGCGGGCCTCCGCGCGGGGGTTTTGACTCACACCGGCCCTCCGGCCAAGGCCGTTTTACCAGTGCAAATGGGGGATTAGTGCCTTTGGAGCGGCGCGTCAATGACGCTTGCCGCGCTCCCGGCGCAGGCGCGCGCCCCGCGCCCGCGGCAAGTTCGTCCGCCACGGGGTAAAGCGGATCTCCCGGGGCTTCGTGTAACGTCACGGAAATGGACCGGACCGACGTACTTGTACTGGGCAGCGGCATCGCCGGGCTTACCGTCGCGCTCAGGTGTGCAGAGCACGGTGACGTCACGGTCGTCACGAAGCGCAAGAGCGACGACTCAGCGACGGCCTGGGCGCAAGGCGGCATCGCCGCGGTCCTTTCAGAGGACGACTCCTACGACAGTCACGTCGCCGACACGCTCACCGCCGGCGCGGGGCTCTGCCACGACGTGGTGGTCGACCTGTGTGTGCGGGAGGGCCCGGCTGCGGTGCGTTGGTTGATCGAGTTGGGCGTGGAGTTCTCTCGCGGAGGCGATGGGGAGCTGGACTTGGGTCGCGAAGGGGGTCACACCAAGCGGCGCGTCGCCCACGCCGGCGACATCACCGGACGTGAGATCGAGCGGGCACTGCTCCAGCGCGCCGTGGACCATCCACGCATCCGGTTGTTGGAGTGGCATATGGGCGTGGATTTGATCGCCCTCAGCAAGTTTGGCGGTCCCGACCAATGCGTGGGCGCCTACGTCTTGGATGAAAAGAGCGGCAGGGTCGAGACGATCTTGGCGCGCGCGACCATCTTGGCCACCGGAGGCGCGGGAAAGGTCTACCTGTACACGTCGAATCCGGATGTTGCGACCGGCGACGGCGTTGCGATGGCCTACCGGGCGGGCGCGGAAATCGCGAATATGGAATTCTACCAATTCCATCCCACCTGCCTGTACCACCCCCAGGCAAAAAGCTTCCTGATCAGCGAAGCGCTTCGGGGTGAGGGCGCGGTGCTGCGACTGCCCCACAGCGGGGAAGCGTTCATGCAAAAGCACCACCCGATGGCGGATTTGGCGCCCCGCGACATCGTGGCGCGAGCCATCGACTTCGAAATGAAACGCACTGGCAGCGACTGCGTGCACCTGGACATTACCCACAAGCCCAAGGCCTTCGTGCGCGAGCGTTTTCCCAATATCTGCGCCGAAGTCGAGCGCTATGGGCTTGACCTGACTCAGGAGCCCATCCCCGTCGTGCCCGCGGCGCACTATATGTGCGGCGGTGTGACGTCGGATATGCGTGGGCGCACCACACTGCCGGGTCTGTGGGTGATCGGCGAAGCGGCGTGCACGGGTTTGCACGGTGCCAATCGCCTGGCTTCGAACTCGCTACTCGAAGGTTTGGTGATGGGCACGCGTGCTGCGGATAAGCTCGCCAAGAAGCTTCCAGAGTTGCGCGCTGCACCTGAGCAGACCGTGCCCGACTGGCAGATCGGGTCGGCGGTGCCCAGTCACGAAGAAGTCGTGGTTGCCCACAACTGGGACGAATTGCGCCGCACGATGTGGAACTACGTCGGTATCGTGCGTACGAACACGCGCCTGCGCCGGGCGGCGCGCCGAATTGCGCTTCTGGAAGAAGAGATCCGCGAGTACTACTGGAAGCATCTGGTCACTCGGGATTTGCTGGAGTTGCGCAATATCGCCACCGTCGCCGGACTGATCGTGTCCAACGCGGCCTCGCGCCACGAGAGTCGCGGACTGCATACCAACCTAGACTACCCGGACGTGCGCGCGGACCTAGCGGCGGACACCGTGAGCAAGCGCGGCGTCGCGCCCCATGCCCGAGGTGCCTGAGGTGTCGCCTGACGTGCCGGCAAGGGCCAGCGCTGCGAAAATCGCGCTGTGCGTGCCCGGGGGCGGCGCTACAGGCGCCATGTACCAAATCGGCGCCCTTGCCGCCTTCGACGACTGCATCGCGGGATTCTCCGAACGCGGATTCGACTTGTATGTGGGCGCCGGCAGTGGCGCGACGGTCGCTGCAGTGCTTGCCGCCGGACGCGCGCCCGAGCGCATCTATCGGGCGTTCCTCGATCCCGCGGATACCTACTTCCCGCTGGAGCGCAGACACCTGCTACATATGGACTTCCCCGAGTGGCGCCGCACGGTGGTCAGCATTTGGCAGACCCTGCGTCACGGTAGCACCAGCCTTTTATCCCGAGGCCCCGCGCCTACGCCTTCGGTGCTCTGGGAAGAATTGGACCGCCTCTTCGACACCCTGCCGGCGGGGTTCTTTTCCTTGGATCGCTACGAGCGTTTCCTCGAAGAGTTCTTCGTGCGCCGGGGCATCGCCAACAGCTTCCCGTTGACGCCGCGGCCGCTGCGCATCTTGGCCCATGATTTGGATTCCGGAGAGCCCGCACTATTTGGAGGAACCGGCTTCGACCACGTGCCAATCACGCGAGCCTGTATTGCGTCCATGGCGGTGCCGCCGTTCTTTTCTCCGGTACGGATCGGCGGGCGCCACTACATCGACTCCGGGGCCGCGCAGATCAGCCACCTGGACGTGGCCGTGGATGAGGGCGCGGACGTCATCGTTGTGGTCAACCCCATGGTGCCGGTGCTCGCGGAACGGGTGCCTACGGGACATGGCCCCAAGAGCAGTGTGCGCAACAAGGGTCTGATGTGGGTGATGAACCAATCTATCCGCATCGGCATGCACCGCTTCATGCAAGAGTCCGTCGCGCGCATCGCCGCCGGCGGCAAAACCGACGTACTGTTGATCGAGCCGGATCCGTCCGATGCCATGCTGTTCATGCACAATCCGGCGAGCTTCGCCGCGCGGCGCAAGATCCTGGAGCACGCCTATCGCACCACGCGCAAAGTCGTCGAAGACTGGCTCGCGGCGGACGCGCCCGCCTTAGCGCGCGCGCGGCTTCGCCCTCAGGAGAACGCGCCGTGATCCGGTCGCTGCCTTTTTCCCAATGGGTCCCCGCGCTGCTGGCCGGGCTCCGCCTCACGCTTCTGCTTGTCGTCGCGGCGCTTTCGGTGGCCTGCCAAGAGCCGTATCGCGTTGGCGAACACGTCTGGGTGGAGTGGGAAGGGCGGGACTATCCCGCGTACTTACTCGAGAAGCGCGGACGTTCACGTTTTCGGGTGCACTACGATGGCTATGACGCGCGCTGGGACGAAGACGTCACCCTCGACCGTATCAAGGGCCGCGTAACCGGACCCGTAACGCCGCCGCCCCCGCCAGACAAAGTTGCGCGCGCGTCAGGCGTCACGCCCAAGGCCGCTGGTTCCGCCGGCGCACTCAGCCCCTACAAACCCGGCGACAAGGTGCGCGTGAAGTGGCGCGGCTCCGTATACGGCGCAACGGTCATCGCCGTGGTGTCCTCGAACAAGCTGCTCGTGCACTACGATGGCCACGAAAGCGCCTGGGACGAGACCATCGGCATCGACCGCATCGCGACGCCCTAGGCGCCGTCGGAGCCGGGGCCGCGCTCGAAATTTGTCCATTCCCCGAAAGCGCTGTTAGGGCTGGATGCACCGGATCCGAGACCCAATCGGCTCGGCCGGCTGGAGGCATTCATGCTGGCGCACTCTTTCGTGACGCGACGTCGACTTATATTCGTCATGGCCGTAGCCCTCGGTGCGTGGGCGCTGCCGGCGTCCGCGGGAAAGACCGCGGAGGTGGCTCTGGGCGAGCTGAACGCCCGTGGCGCATCCGGCAATTCGGCCCTGGCGCGGCTGTTTGAAAGCAGCGTCGAACGCGAACTGTCCCAGCTCGATCTCTCGCGCGCCAAGAAGCGCGACCGATTCGTGCTCAGCGCAACATTGATGTCCGTCGCCAGCACCAAGGGGAGGGACGGTGCCGAAGCCCGCGCGGTTGTGTCCGCGACCCTGCGCAAGGCCCAAGGCGGCGAGCTGCACGCCATCGTCCGCGGCAGCGCCACCGCCACCGACGCCGCCACTGCCAGCTCCCACGCCGAACGCGCCGCCCTCCGCGCCGCGGTCAAAAGCGCCCTCAAGCGCGTGCCCGAAGCGCTGCGTTAAGACTGCGTTAGGACTGCATTAGGACTGCGTTAGGACTGCTGCCTCTCAAGCTGACGCTGGCGCGGAAGGGGTACGGGCCGCGGAAAACCAATTTGTATACATATCGATTTCGGAGCACGCGCATCCGCGGATCCCCGCGCATCCGCGGATCCCCGCGGATCCTCGGAGCGCCCGCCTTCCGCTGCACGTAGCCCGCCGCGTAGGCGCTCCGCGCACCCCCGCGCATCCGCTGATCCCGCGGATCCTCGGAGCGCCCGCCTTCCGCTGCACGTAGCCCGCCGCGTAGGCGCTCCGCTGATCAGCCGAAGAGCGGCAGGTCTTCGCCGGGCAGCGGGAAGGACTTCGCGACTTCCGAGTCCGCGACGGTTGCTTTGTTGCGTAGCGCCCGATGCACGTGCTCCGGGCGAATGCGCACGCCGTCTTTGGCGTTGTTCAGGGTCGCGAGGCTGCCGGGATCCACGTTGAAGGGCTTTTGGTCAGCGTCGTTGGTGGCGCCGATCACGCGGTTGCCTTGGATGCCGGGACCCATGGCCATCATGCTCGTGATGGACCAGTGGTCCTTGCCGCCGTTGGCGCTCGTCGAGTTGTATTTCGGCGATCGACCGAAGTCCGATGCCACGACGACGAATACCTTGCCGCCCAGGCCCTGGGCTTGGATTTCGTCCATGATGTAGTTCACGCCAGAGAGCAGCTTCTGGATCTGCCGCCGCTGGTTGGTGTCGTGGTTGGCGTGGGTGTCGAAGCCACCGATGCTCACGTTCGCGGCTGCCGCCAGGCCCGACTTGAAGGCCGCAATGGCGATCTGAGCCTGCTGCATCAACCGTTCGAGATCTCCCAAGTTGCCCGGAAGATCCACGGGAGTATTTGGCAGTTGCAGCTCTTGCAGCTCGTTTTCGCTGAGGCGCGCCAAATGCAATTGGTCCATTCCCAGCCGGACCCTCGGCAAACGCATGCTGGCGGTGAGCTTGGAGAGTCGGGCCGCCTGCGCCTTGGCGATGCGGTCCATGGTCTCCGTGGTGTGGTAGCTGTCGCCCTGGACGTTGTTCGGGTCGACGGCGTTTGGGAAAGCGATCTTGCGCAGCGTGCTGGTGCTGTTGACCCGGGTCAATGCAACCACGTTCTGGGTCGAGTCGTAGCCACCGCTGGACAGGAAGGCCATGGGTTTGTTCGGAGCCTTGGCGCCTGCGATCAGCGCGCCGAGGGCGGGGTAGCCCTCAGCCATGCGTCCACACCACATGGTGCGGTTGCCCGCGTCGTGGTTGTTCGTCGACGTGTCCACGCCGTTGAGCACGCACAGCTGATTGCCGAACTTGTTCAAGAAGGTTTCCGTACTCATCAAGTACGGCTCTTCGGTGGCGCTGAGGTTGATCGCCGCCACATCCACGGGGATCGGCGCATACGGGATGTTGCCGACCTTCTGAATGGTGGTGGTGATGCGGTTTTGCGCGATGTTCGCCGTGGGGTCGAACAAGAATCGTGGATCGTAGCCGCCGCCGGCATTGACCATGATCCAGTACGGACCGCCAAAGGGCGGGGCCGCGCCTGCGTCGCGGGTGAAGACAGGCACCGAGAGTGCCATGCCACTGAGAGCTGCTGCCTTGAGGAAACTACGCCGTTCCATGACTCTTCTCCTCACTCGTAAAGGAAACCGTGGTCGCTGAGTAGATAGGTGACGACTGCCATCCACGCGCGAACGGTGTAGTCGGGGTCTTTTTCCAGCTTTTGTCCGTCGGGAAGATCCGCGTCGGTATACGGGTCTTTCCGAGCGCGGCAGCTGTACACGATGCTGTCGCTCAGATCGCTGGAAGCGATTTTTGCTTGGCCCTCCTTGAGGGTGTCCTCGAAGAGCTTGTAGGTGGCTGCGATCTCCGGGTCGCTGAGCTGCAGCGCTTCCCCGGTGATGTGTGCGTGCAGGTACTGGATGTTCTTCTTGATGGCGTCGGCCTTGGTGGTGGGGGTGTCTTCCACCTCGACATACGGAAACAAGAAGCGGTCCGCGGGTTTGTCGATGGACAGGTCCCAGGCCGTAGTCTGGCACGCCACTTCGTTGGCCATGCGCCAGGCCACGTTGGCCATCACGCCGTTGGGTGCACTCAAGCGCTGGGTGACGTCATCGGAGTCGATGCCGCCGTAGAGCACGCGGTAGTCCGAGTTCAGGTAGTCGGTCTTGTAGTAGCCGGTGCCTTTCCCCCAGGGCAGTCCGGTGACGGCGCGGATCTTCCGGCTCAAGGACTCCGGAGTGGAGAGCCGGCCCGTGCCGATGATCGACAGCTCCAAGGCGCGCTGGGCGCTGGGCTCCGCCAAGGCGTTCTTGGCTCGGAAGTAGGGGGAGAGCACGACGCCCTTGATGGCGGCCTTCAGGTTGTAGTTGCTGTCCACGAAGCCGTCGCCGATCTTGCGGAACAGCGCGTCTTGCGCTTCCCAGGCGCCAAGCTTGCCTTCGAAATCCGGGTCGTCCGTGTCCGGATACGCGAGGGGCTCCTGCCCGGTGAGGGCGGTATAGACCGTGTAGACCATCGAAAGACTGAAGCGTGGGTCCTGCACCACGCGCTGAGCCAGCCATTGCAGCGACTGCGCGTACTCCGTGGTGGGCATCGTTTCTTTTCCGAAGCCGGGCGGGAACATCTCTGGGTGCCAGGAATTGTTCGGTTCGAACTTTTCTTGGTCGTTGTCGTCGAACTTTTGGAACGCGCCGGCGATGGGATCCATCATGCGGTGGCAGACGTTGCAGCTCGGATCTTCCCGGGGCGGGTTGTTGTAGGCCGTGGCCTGCGTGGGATCGATGGGGCGCTCCGCGATGCGCAGGATGTCCGTCGCCAAGAAGAACTTCAGCACCATACGCGCCCGGTGGCGGTTCACGTTGGTGGGCGTGGTGGGGAAGCGATTCAGGAAGATGGGCGAAGACAGCACCCCGGCGTGGGGCAACTCGACGGCGGCGCCGTCCACCATCGCGCGGATTTTTCCGGGCTTCCACTCGTCTGCGTTGTTCGGGTCATCGAACTTCACCGTGGCGTTGAAGATCCGCGCGCTGAGCGGGTTCATCATGGTGTAGTCGGCAGTCAGCACCTCGGTGAAGGGGTGATCGTTCTTGACGATGTACGCGATGAGCTCCAGGGGCTCGCGGGCGACCGCCAAGTTCACCGGCGTCTTCTCCGAGTTCTCCAGGGTCTCGAACCAGGCGTCGCCGGATTGCGGGTACTGCTCGTCGTTGAGCAGGCTGACGGCGTAGCTGCTGTAGCCGAGGTAGCGGTCCGTCAGCAGCACATCGTTGAACATCTCTTTGACGCGATCAAAGAAGGCGTCTTCTTTCATCAGCCCGTCGAGCAGCGGTTGCAGCGAACCGTCACCCTCGGTGATGATCTTGTCGATCTCCGATGCGTTGGGCAGCCGCCCTGCTAGTTGCAGCGTAGCGCTGCGGTAGGTGGATAGCGTGTCGTGCAACACGACATCGTCGAAGCCCTTGACCGTGCTGCCGCCCTCGCAGAAGTCGCCGGACTTGACCAAGGAGATGAATTCCTTCAGCGCCGCGTACTCCGCGCTGCTCGGGTCCACGGCCTTCCCGCCGCCGTGCTCGAGCTCACCAATCGGCTTGCGTACGAGCACGCTCTTGCCGTCGAACTCCGTCTTCGCGAACTGCTTTGCGGCCGCCAGGTTCGCGTCGATGAAGCCGGGGTACGACGACGGGAGCAGTGTGAACTTCGCACCCTCTTCGTCGGCTTGCCCGCCGGGCGCGTGGCACTTTTGGCAAGTCTTCGAGAACACGCCCGCCTGGATCTTCTTCGCGAAGTAGTCCCGCTCGCTCAGGCACTGGCCCGTGGTGCCGGTGGTGCCGCCTCCTTCGTCGCTCTCACTCGAGCAACCAGCGCCCATGGCGGCACTTGCCAGCACCGCGCAGAGAAGCCCCGGTATCGTGTTCCACTTTCGCATCCTGCGTGCGTCCCGTGTCATCGCGCGCTCCTTGCTCGTCGGGAAAAAGGCGGCCGCCGAGCACCTCAAAGAGTACGGCGCGCGCATGACATCCGTCAATTGCGACCCTAGTTGTCGCGTGCGACGCGACGGGTCACGGAGTGCAGCACCGACAACCGAGCACAGTGTAGGACAACGCGCGAATGTGGCTCGCTTAGTCCGTGATCACAGCGTCGCCGGGCATCAAACCCAGACTGCGCCAGCCGCTCTCGAGACGGCTCTTGTCGACTTGCGAGAGGCGCTCGGGATCTTCGGCAAGCTCGCCGCGCGTGCGGGCGAGCCAACGACTTGCAGCGGGCGCGTTGCCGACGGCGAGGTGAGCGAGACCGCGATACAGCGTGTAGCGCGCGCGCTCCGCGGGTTCGAAATCCTGCGCGTCTTCTTCCAGGTCTTCCAAGGCATGCAGCGCTTCTGGGTAGCGGGTGTCCTGGTAGTGGTGCAGGGCCTGACCCATGGGGCCGCCGCAGCCTGCCAGCGTGAGCGCCCACAATATGCTGCCAAGGACCAGAAAACTCCGCATGATGTTGCCCTATCGACCCCGCTGAGAGGCAGTTGCGCTTCTTTTTGTCTGCGGCGGCCCGGCCTCGCGATCTATAGGCTGTGCATGGTCGAGAGCGCGCCCGCCGGGCTGGCCCACAACTTAAAGCGCCTGCGGGAGTCCCGGGGTCTGAGTCAGCAGCGGCTGGCGGATGCCTCCGGCGTGCCCCGGCCGACCGTGGCCCATCTGGAGAGCGGCACAGCCAACCCGACGCTCAGCGTCCTCATGAAGGTGGCCGCCGCGCTGGCGGTGGACCTGGGCGAGATGGTGGGGGTGGCCAAATCCAGCGTGCGGCATTATCCCGCTCGGGCCCTGCCGGTACGGACCCGTGGCAAAGCCCGGGTTCGCGCGCTCTTGCCCGACGCCCCGGGGGGGCTCTCCCTGGAACGGCTGGAGCTCTCGGCCGGCGCCCGCCTGGCCAGCCGCAGCGGAGGCCCGGGGACTCGCCGCTACGTGACGTGCGAGAGCGGAGAGGTCGAGCTTTCCATTGGCGACGCCGTCTGGCGCCTTCAGGTGGGCGAAGTGCTGAGCTTCGATGGGTGCCAAGGCGCCAATTACGCCAATCGTACGCGCCGCAAGGCGGTGTGCTACAGCGTCACCGCGCCGGGCTCCTAAATCCGGCTTTTCTTGAGCGACACCCATGGAAAACCTACGAAACGTGGCCATTATTGCCCACGTCGATCACGGCAAGACCACCCTGGTCGATGCCATGCTGCGCCAGACCGGCGCCCTGAAAAACGTCGAAGTCCAAACCGACCGAGTCATGGACTCCGGGGATCTGGAACGCGAGCGCGGCATCACCATCTTTGCCAAACACGCTTGTGTGAAGGTGGGTGACACCACCATCAACATCATCGACACCCCCGGGCACGCGGATTTCGGCGCCGAAGTCGAGCGCACCCTGAAGATGGCCGACGGAGCGCTCTTGCTCGTGGACGCCGCAGAAGGCCCGCTGCCGCAGACGCGCTTTGTACTCAAGAAGGCGATTGAGCTCGGACTGACCATCATCGTCGTGATCAACAAGATCGACCGCCAGGACGCCCGCGCCGAAGAAGTTCTGGACGAAGTCTTCGCCTTGTTTTGCGATCTCGACGCCACCGACGAGCAGGCCGCGTTCCCCGTGCTCTTTGCCATCGGCAAACACGGCATTGCCCGCAGCGCCTTGACGGATACGGGGGAAGACTTGCAGCCCCTGTTCAAGACGTTGATCGAAAAGGTTCCAGCTCCTCGCCCGCTGCCCGGTGACGAGTTGTGCTTGCTTGTGCACAACGTCGAACACGACGACTACGTCGGCCGCTTGGCCATCGCCCGAGTGTGGTCCGGTGCGCTGAAGGTCGGCAGCGAAGTGGAGCTGATTGGCGAGAAGAAACGCCAGCGCGCGCGCCTGTCGAGCGTGTTCAAGTGGGAGGGCACGCGCCGGGTGAAGGCCGACGAGGCCAAGGTCGGCGACATCATCGCCATTGCGGGGATGGAAGGCGTGCAGATTGGCGATACCGTGGCGGCCCCCGGACGCCTCGAAGCGCTGCCGCGCATCTCTGTCGAAGAGCCGACGCTGAAGATCACCTTCCAGGTGAACACCTCGCCCCTGGCGGGCAAGAGCGGCAAGTGGGTGACGTCGCGCCACCTGAAGGAGCGCTTGGATCGCGAAGCCAAGAAGAACCTGTCCCTTCGCGTTGAGCCCACTCCGGAGCCCGACTGCTTCACGGTGTATGGCCGCGGCGAGCTGATGCTCGCGGTGCTGGCCGAAACCATGCGGCGCGAAGGCTACGAGCTGGCGCTGGGCATGCCCGAAGTCGTTACCCGCGAGATTGACGGGCAGCGCATGGAACCCGTCGAACGCTTGGTTGTGGATGTGCCCGAAGAGTACATCGGCGCCATCACGACGCGGCTGGGAGAACGGCGGGGGCAGATGCTCAAGGTACAGCCGGTCGGCTCAGACCGCATGCGCCTGGAGTTTCGGGTACCGTCCCGCGGGTTGATCGGTTTCCGCTCGGAGCTGATGACGGAGACTCGGGGTACGGCGTTGCTCAATACCTTCTTGGACGGTTGGGAGCCCTACGGCGGACCCATGATGCGTCGCAAGACCGGCGCCATGGTGGCCGACCGCCAGGGCAACACCACGCCCTACGCGCTCTTTCATCTGCAGCCCCGCGGGGAGCTCTTCGTGGGACCGGGCAAGGTGGTTTACGAGGGCATGATCGTCGGCGAGAACAGCCGAGCCAACGATCTGGACGTCAACGCCACGCGCGAAAAGAAGCTGACCAACATCCGCGCGTCGGGTCGCGACGAAAACGTGATCTTGACGCCCTGTCGCACCCTGACCATCGACACGGCCCTCGAGTGGATCGACGGGGACGAGTTGGTCGAAGTGACCCCCGACGCGGTGCGCGTGCGCAAACGCGTGTTGGGTGCAAACCGCCGTCCGCGCCGCGACACCGAACGCCCCCCACCGCCAGGGACCTGATCCAGCTCGGCTATTCGGAGGCTTCACACAGCGGGGCGGCGGAGTCGAGTTCGTCGAGCTGCGCGGCGGCCGTAGGCAGCGCGCCAGACTCGATGAGAAGCGTCTCGATGCGCCCGAGCAGTTGGCGCGTGGAATTGCGCGCGAGGGCGCTGAGCGCGACGTCCGTATCGCGCCCCGAAAGCGCTTGCTGCGCCTCGACGTCGAGCAAATCCGTTTTGTTCCAGACGACAAGCCGCGGGATGGCGTCGAGGCCCAACTCCTTGAGCAGCTGCCGGGTCGTTTTTTCGTGTTCTTCGTGTTCGGGATCCGCGGCGTCGACGATTTCCAAGATCAAGTCCGCGTCCCGGGCTTCTTCGAAGGTCGCGCGAAACGCTGCGAACAGGTCCTTGGGCATTTCCCGGATGAATCCCACGGTGTCGCTGAGCACCACGCTGGCGCCGCTTTCGAGGTGCAGCTTGCGCGAGCGGGTGTCCAAAGTGGCGAACAAGCGATTCTCCGCCAGCACGCCGGCGTCCGTCAGCGTATTGAGCAACGTGCTCTTACCGGCGTTGGTATAGCCCACGATGGCCACGACCGGCGTGTCCGAGCGCGTGCGCTTGCGGCGGCGCTCGGAGCGTTGCCGCGCAAGGCGTTCCAGTTCCTTTTCGAGTCGGGTCACGCGTTCGCGTGCGCGGCGACGCCCGATCTCCAGCTTGGTTTCACCGGGTCCGCGCCCGCCGATGCCGCCGGTCAGCCGACTGAGGGCGTCGTCTTTCTGGCCCAAGCGCGGCAGTGCGTACTTCAGTTGCGCCAGCTCCACCTGGAGCTTGCCGTCCCGGGTCTCCGCGCGTTGGGCAAAGATGTCCAAGATGATCTGGGTGCGGTCGAGCACTTTGAGATCCGTCTGGCCGGAAATGCCGCTTGCTTGCGCGGGCGTCAGCTCCAGATCGAAGATCAGCGTCTCGGCGTCGAGCTCGATGGCGCGCATCAACACTTCTTCGAGCTTGCCCTTGCCCAACACGAGCTTCGGATCCATGCGGTCGCGCAGCTGCACGACTTGGTGCACGATTTCGACCCCCGCCGTTTCCGACAGACTGAGCAGCTCTTTGAGCCGCGCCTGCGCTCGGCGCTGGCTTCCGCCGCGGCGTTTTTCTCCGACGTGGATCAGGATCGCCCGACCGTCCTTTGCGCGGACTTCGCGGGTGCGGGCTTGTTCGGCGAACTCCCGCTCCAGGGCGCTGATCAGCTCGCCGAAATTTGGTCCCTGGGTGCCCCAGGGCACCGGGCCGATGACCTCGTAGGGGTCGCCGGTGCCTGCCCGCCGCACGACGTTGTAGGCCCAGGTCCAGGCGCGGGGTTCGCCTTCTGCGGAGAGCATCACCGCGCACACGAGATCCAGGCGCAGGCGAGTGAGATCGACGAGGTCGTCTTGGGTCAGCCCCTCGTTGAAGAGGTGGGTATGCACCAGCCGCAGCGCGCGAAAGCGTCCCGCCGCTGCGCGCAGTCGGCCAATGTCCGGCAGCATCAGCCCTGTTGGGCTGCCCACGATCACGCTGTCCACGTCGCCGGAGCGATGCACCAGGGCGCCGACCTGTCGCCCGGACTCCCGGGAAGCCTCCGCGAGGGAGCGCACCAACTCGGGCGTGGCGATGCGTTCGAGGGGCACTCGGCGGCGGTAGATGCGTTCCAGGGCCTTGGTGGCGCTGGGCGCGAGCCCGGATGTGTTGCCGTGGATTTGGGGCATATAAGGATGCGGGCGGATCGCCCGCGGGAAGCGCTAGTCTAGCAGGCTTGTCCCGCGGCGCGGAGTGCCAATACGTGGCCAGCCGCGCCGCGCGTTTTGTGCATTGCGCCGAGATGGACTAACGAAGCGTCCTGCTATGGCGCGTTTGACTCCGCTCTCGCTCGAGCAAGCCCGCGGCGTGCTCGCGCCTCTTGGCGTGGTGCCGACGGTCGTCGAGGCCCTCGAAGCGGGCAGCGTCAATTCCAACTTCGCTTGCCAGGACGCGGCGGGGCAGCGCTATTTCTTGCGCGTCTACGAAGAACAAGGGCAGGCCGGTGCGCGGGCTGAACTCGAACTACTGTCGGAGCTCGAGGCCGCGGGCGTCCCGGTGGCGCCGTCTGTACGTCGGCAAGGCCGGCTGTGGCTCGGCGCGCACGCCGGCAAACCCGTCGCGCTGTTCCCGTGGGTGCCCGGCGACATCTTGTGCCAACTGCGCGTCGACCCGGCAAAGGCGCGTCAGGTGGGGCAAGCGCTGGCGCGCGTGCACCTCGCCAAGGTGAGCGCGCTGCCCGAAGGACGGTTTGCCGCGGCGGATCTCCTTGCGCGACTCGAGCGCGTGGCGGCCGAGTCGACTGCGCTCGCACCCGACGCGCGCATGGCTCGCGACGCGCTGCAGGAGCTCTCACGGCTGCGGCGCGCGGACCTGCCCCAGGGCCTCGTGCACGGGGATCTCTTCCGCGACAACGTGCTGTGGCAACAGGATCGCATTGGCGCGCTGCTGGACTTCGAAAGCGCGTCCCGCGGCGCGCTCCTCTATGACCTCTGCGTATGCGTGCATGCCTGGTGTTACGGAGACCACTTCGTGCCCGCGCTGGTCCGGGCCCTTGGCGAGGGTTATCAGGCGGAGCGCCCCCTGACGGCTGCGGAGCGCGCGGCGTTTGGCGTGGAAGCACGGGCTGCCGCGTTGCGCTTTGTGGCGACACGCATGACGGACTATTCCCTGCGGGCGCCAGCTGGAAAGCCCCCGCTGCGGGACTATCGGCGTTTTGTGGCCCGCGCCGCCGTGGCGGAGTCCGGCGAACTGGCAGGGATGTTGGGCCTCTAGCCACGAATACTGACGGCGGCCCCGCCGCTTTGTCGATTGCGTCACTTCGACCTCAGCCTTAGGTTTCGATGATTGGGGTCCAACAAAGGTCGTGACTGCCCGTGGCAAGAGTAGGTGAGCTAGATTTCAACGGTTTCGTCGACGGGCGTCGGAACCAGCGCCCGGGGTTCGTCAGCGACGGCAACGATCACGCCTATGCCTACGCCTGGGACAAGACCACTCGCGCCGCGTTCGAGCGCGTCAAACCCGTAGAGCTCGCTGTCGCCGCGGGCGTGCGCATGTTCAAGCACATCGGCAAAGCGCAGCTTCTGGGTCAGGCCGTCAAGGTGGGCCCCCGGCAGTTTCCCCGGGTGCATGCCTTGGCAGAGAGCTGCGCGCAGACGTTGGGGATCTCCACGCCCACGCTCTACGTGGTGAACAACCCGCACCTGAACGCTGCCACCTACGGCACCAACGACGACTCCTTCATCATGGTGCACTCGGCGCTGGTCGATCATTTGACGGACGAAGAGTTGCTGAGCGTCATTGGTCACGAGTGCGGGCACATTCATAACAGCCACGTGGTGTACCTGACGGCGATGCATTACCTATCGCATATGGCGGGTCTGGTCGTGCGCTCCATCGGGCTGCCCGCGCTA
This sequence comes from uncultured Myxococcales bacterium, assembly GCA_937872925.1. Classification (GTDB taxonomy): domain Bacteria; phylum Myxococcota_A; class Polyangia; order Polyangiales; family Polyangiaceae; genus JACKEA01. The sequence continues at coordinate 17,365 of CALMUT010000210.1, forward strand.
CTCGCGCTTCGGGCATGGTCGCGTCGGGCCGAGGTGACCTGCGATCGGGCCGCAGCGTTGTGCACCAAAGACATGGACGTGGCGTTGCGCGCGCTGACCAAGCTCGCCCTCGGTTCACAGAAGCTCTACGAGCAGCTGGACATCGACGCGTTTCTCGAACAACACGAAGAAGCCAAAGATTCCGTGGGGCGTTTCAGCGAAGTCTTTGCCACGCACCCGTGGCTGCCCAAGCGCGTGCTTGCCCTGAAGACCTTCGGCGAAAGCCAGCTCTTCCGTGAGCACATCGGTCTGGGCGCCGCCGGCCTCAGCATGGAAGAGGTAGACGCGCGGGTCCACGAAGTGGTGAAAGTCGTGGGCTGAGGCGACGGCGCAGTTCCTGCCCACGCGTTCGCGCCGCCCGACGGCGCACCCTCTGCCCTTGGAGGCCAGGCGATGTTTGACGATTTTCAAGAACAGAAGAAGACCCTACTCGGCCAGCTGGAAAACTTAGACGGACTCGCCAGACGGGTGGGGGCTCACAGTCTTGCGGCCCGCGTGCAGGGCGACGTGATTGAAAAGCTCGCCAGTGGCCGCTTTCATTTGGTCGTTGTTGGGGAGTTCAATCACGGCAAGACGACGTTTGTGAACGCGCTACTCGGCGAAGCCGTGCTGTCCGTCGGCGTCACGCCCACCACTGCCGTCATCCACCACATCGTGTATGGAGAGGAAAAAAGCGCACGCCGCGTGCACGCCGACGGCACAAGCGAAGCCGTGCCATTCGAGCACGTGCGCGACTTTGCCGTGGGCGCCGAACGCGCCGGGGAAGAGCTGAGCTATTTGGAAGTCGCCTATCCGGCGCCGCTGCTCCAAGACGACATCGTGCTCGTCGACACCCCCGGCGTGAACGATCTCTCGCTGACCCGCGCGGAGATCACCTATGGCTACATCCCCCGCTCCGACGCGGTGCTCTTCGTGCTCGATGCGGGCCAGCCGCTGAAGGAAAGCGAGCGACAGTTCCTGCAGCACCAACTGATCGAAAAGAGCCGCGACAAGATCGTCTTCGTCGTTGCCAAGACCGACATTTGGTCTCCGGCCGAAAAGGAAGAGGCCCTTTTGTACGTGCGCGGGCGATTGGGCGAGCTGCTCGACGCGCCCCCGGTCTTTGCGGTCAGTTCCCAAGCGGCGCTGGCCGGGGACGCTGAGGCCAGCGGACTGCCCGCGCTGACCCAGCACTTGCAGCGCTTTCTGGCCGAAGAACGCGGTCAGCTGATGCTACGGAACGCAGCGCATGCGGGTCTGGGCGCTGCAGACGTGCTGTCCAGGGGCGTCGACGCGCGTCAGCGAGCGGCGGCCTTCACGTCGGAGCAGCTCACCCGCCGCATCGAGCTCTTGGAGCAAGATCTCAAAGGTCATACCGAGACCATCGAGTCGCGGCGCCTCGCGATCCGTGAAGAAGTTGGCTCCATCAAGGCCTGGGCCCGGCGTGATCTGGACCGATTCTGCGACGATGTGCTGGCGCAGTTGCCCGGGCTACTCGAACGCTCCAGTGGCGAAGACTTGAAGCAACACCTAGGGCCGTTCTTGGAACACGCGTTCCGGCGCTGGGCCGAGGCGGAAACCGCTGAAATCGCCGGAGCGCTGGAAAAACTCGCGGAGCGCATGGTGGCGCTGGCTCGAGAAGACGCCAGCGACGTGGGGCGCCGCGTGGGCGACGCTATGGGCGCGGAGCTCAAAGCGCCGAAGATCGAAGTCGATCGCTTTGCTTACGACGTTGGCATTTTCGCGGTGCTCAGCGTGGGCATGGGCGTGCTCTTCGCCAACGCACTGCTCGGCGGGATCCTGCTGGCGGCAGCACCGGCGTTGGCATTGTGGAATCGCGGGCGGACGGAACATGAAATCAAGAAGCGCGCGCTCGAGCTTGCCCCCGTCGTGTTGCGGGAGACGGCCGCCAAGGTCGGGCCGCAGATCGATCAAATGGTCGAAGAAAGCGCCGAACATCTCGACAACTGGGTGCAAACGGCGGGGCAAGAGCTGCACCGGGAAGTGATCGAAGTGCTGCAGGCGGTGCAGCAGGAAAAGTCTAGCGGCGACCAGGACGTCGAGGCGGAGCGCGTCCGCTGCGCGGAGCTGGCCAGCGATCTGGGCCAGCTGATTGCCACTCTCACGGACTTCCGCGCGAACCTGGCCAAGGAGCCGCCCGAGGCCGCGTCGTGAGCATCGCTCGGGGCGGGCGCCTGCCCGAAGGCGTCGCGGAGGCGATGGAAGCGCTCAATACCAGCGTGTTCGTGGACAACCGGCTGTGGCGCGAGGACATCGCCGGCTCCGTTGCCCATGCCCAGGGCTTGGGGCGCGCCGGCGTGATCAGCGCGGCGGACGTGGCGGCCCTCGAAAAGGGCCTCGCGCAGGTCGCCGCGGAGATCGAGTCCGGCAGCTTCCAATGGGATGCCGCCAAAGAAGACGTGCACATGAACATCGAGGCACGGCTGATCGAGATCCTGGGGGACGTCGGTGGCAAACTGCACACCGGCAGATCCCGAAACGACCAAGTCGCGACGGACCTGCGACTGTGGCTACGTGGGCGCTGCGCGGAGCTGCGATCGGCGCTGATCGAGCTCGGCTCCACCCTCACGGAGCTGGCGGACCGCGAGATCGACGTGCTGATGCCGGCCTACACCCACATGCAGCGCGCACAGCCCAGCCGCCTGTCGCATCATTTGATGGCCTGGCAAGAGCTGATCCGCAGAGACGAAGCGCGTCTGGCGGACGCCGCAGAGCGCCTGAACGAGTGTCCGCTCGGTGCGGGTGCGGTGGCCGGCACTGGCTTCCCCTTGGATCGCGAAGCCACCGCCCGTGCGCTGGGTTTCGATCACGCAACGCACAACAGCATCGACTCGACGGCCAGTCGGGATTTCTTGATGGAAGTCTCTGGCGCGCTGGCGATCCTGGGCGTGCACCTATCGCGTATCGGTGAAGAAATCGTGATTTGGTCCATGCACGAGATCGGCTTTGTGGCGCTTTCTGATGCGTTCACCACCAGCTCCAGCATGATGCCGCAGAAGAAAAACCCCGACGTCGCCGAACTGATCCGCGGCAAGGCGGCGGTGCTCGTGGGTTGCCACACCACGCTCTTGGTGCTCGAAAAGAGTTTGTCCTTCGGCTACGGCCGAGATCTTCAGGAAGACAAGCGCCCCATCTTCGACGCCTGCGACGCGGCATTGGTCAGCGTGCGCGCCCTTTGCGGCGCGCTCTCCGAGGTGCAGTTCCGGCGCGAGCGCCTGGAAGCGGCCCTCGGTGCCGGCCACGTCTGCGCCACGGATCTTTCCGACTACCTCGTCACCCAAGGCGTGCCGTTCCGCCAAGCGCACCACATCGTCGGCGGCCTCGTGCGTGTGGCGGAGGAAAAGCAGGTGCAGCTCGGCGAACTGAGCGAAGCCGAGCTGACCGCGGCGCACCCGGCGCTCGGTCACGCCGACGCTCGAGCCGCTCTTGAACCCAGTGCCGCCGTCGAACGTCGCAGCGCCCAAGGCGGCCCCGCCCGCGCCGCCGTCACCGCCGCCATCTCCCGGGCGCGCAGCCATTGGGCCGCTCGGCGAGCTTAGGTCATCGCGCGCACCGAGCGAATGCCGAGTCTCGGCACCGTTAGAGTCAGAACGCAAATCCCGGACGGGCGGTTTCGCTCTGATTGGGACCGGTGAAGACGAAGCGGGTGCGGCCGGGTTTGCGCTCTTCGAACACCCCCGTGTTCCACAGCACGATGGTTGTCAAGATCGCGGCCCCCACGCCG
>CALMUT010000211.1 GCA_937872925.1 uncultured Myxococcales bacterium
ACACCCAGCGCCGCGCCCGCGGGGGGGCCCCCCCCCGCACCCCCCCCCCCCCCCGGCCCCCCCCCCCGCGCCCGGGGGCCCCCCCGCCGCTCCCTGCGGTGCCCCCCCCGCTGCCGCCACTGCCGCTGGCACCGCCACCGCTGCCGCCACTGCCGCCCGTGCCACCTGTCGCAGCGGAGCCGCCGGTCCCGGCGCCGCTGCTGTCGTCACTACCGCAGCCTCCGACTGACGCGCCCAGCATGGAAACCAGCCCAACCATCGACAAACCCGCAACGTTTCGCCAAGCCATCTCTTTGCCTCCTAAAGCACGGCTCAGCCTACGACGCGCGCCGGGCGGTCGCCAGGACAAAGCCCGGCGCCGCGGGAGAGTCACAGAGTCTTTCCAGTGATTTTGTAGAAGAAGAAGCGCCGCAGCTGGTCGTGGCCCAACGCGTTTGGATGGGTACAGTCACCGGCATACCAGTTCGGGGGGTGGTTGAATCCGTGCAAGCGGAACAGCGCGTGGATGCTGCTGTACCACTGCCCCTTCGCCGTGATCTGCTTGGCGATCTCGGCGTTCCACGACTTGAAATAACCATCCGTTGGAAGCGCGGGAAAACTGCCGCCAAAATTACATGAGTGCGCGGCGAAGTTCCCCTGCCCGTCGCTGGCGTCGTAGATGTCGGCCTCGAAAACGTGCACGGGCACTCCGGGACCAAAGCGTCCCGGTGCGAGCAGCGCCGATAGCGCGACCGCAATGTTGTTTCCCATCTGCAGCCGCGCGGGTCCGTCGAGTCCGGCAACGACTTGGAGGATTTGGTCCTTCATGTCGTTACCGCCACTGGTGATGCACACCGCAACCGGACCCGGAAGGGACTTCGGCAGGCCGTCCACCTGCCCCTTGAGCGCGCCGGTCTTTGAGCCGCTCTTGGCGTTTTTCTTGTAATTCAGCGCGCCGTAGTTGGCCTCCAGGTCCGCGCGCAGCAGATCGTAGTAGAAGGGGCCTTGTCCGCCGCCATCACTGATCGAGTCCCCAAGGATCACCAAGGATCCCAGGGCCGGCAGCGCAGCGCTGCCGCCGAAGCCGGATGCCCCGCCACCGCTGCCGGCGCTACCAGCGACTCCCGCTGTGCCCGCAGCGCCGGCCGCCGCGCCGCCCGCGCCCGCGCTCCCGGCCGCGCCCCCCGAGGCGACCCCGGCCGTTCCAGCAGAACCGGAGTTGCCCGCGCTGCCACCTCCCGTGGCGCCTGTACCGCCCGCGCCGCTGCTACCGCCCGCACCCGCCGCGCCAGTGTCTGAGCTGGAGCATGCGACGCACAGCACCAGCCCACAGAACCCGATCAGCAGCCGCAATTTCCCCATCACTTCCTCCTCCGCGTGCAGTCAGACTAAAACATGCCGGCCGGCCGGTCAATCGCCACCTTCAGGCTTGGTCGAAGGCGGATCCTGGGCGACCCTCCCGTCCGATGCGAACAGCTCGATTCGGCAAGCTGAAGGTGCACTTGGTCGGCGGCAGCGACCGTGAAGGTGGCGGCGACGGACCGCTGCTGGTGTTGATGCATGGCTTCGGCGCGCCGGGGAACGACCTGGTGCCTCTGTGGCGTCAGCTGGAGCTTCCCCGCGGCCTGCGCATCGCGTTTCCCGAAGCGCCGCTGTCCCTGGAAGGCATGATGCCGTACGCCGACGCCCGCGCTTGGTGGCACATCGACGTGGCCGCAATCGAGCGCGCCATCCGAGAGGGAACTCTGCGCGATCTTTCCGCCACCGAACCTGACGGACTCAGCGAGGCTCGCGCGCAGGTCCTGGAAACCCTGGACGCGCTGGAGGCGGAGCTCTCGCCGAGCGCCCTGGGGATTGGAGGCTTTTCCCAGGGCGCAATGCTCGCCATGGACGTCGCGCTGGAGTCCGGTCGCCCGCTGAACGGCGTGGTGTTGATGAGCCCGACCTTACTCGCAGAGCCGCGCTGGGCAGCGCGCGCCGCTTCGTTGCCGAGGACCAGGGTGCTCATCAGCCACGGCCGCCAAGACCCGCTGCTACCCTTTGCACTTTCGGAAGCCCTCGCCTCGATGCTGGAGGGCTGCGACCACGACGTCCGCTTTTCGCCGTTCAACGGTGGACACGAAATCCCGCCCAGCGTGCTGAGAGACGTGGGTCGTTTTCTCAGCGAGTGCTTCCCGGCATCCTCCACTGAGTAGCCCGGTCGACTCCCGGCTGGCGCCACGGCCCCAGCCAGTCGGCGGCCCGGTCCCCTCCCCAAATCCCAGAAAAGATGCTAGTTCCGTCCGTTCGCCACCAGATGCCGTGAACTCGCGCCCTGACGGATTCCCACGCAATTCGGACGCGGCTTCTACCGATACCCCCCCCATGACTATGAGCCAGCCACGCCAACCATCGCCTGACCCCACCGCAGCGCAAAGCGCAGGCGACGATGAAGTGGAGACCATCGTATCCGAAGAGCAAGCTTGCCTGGATCGCGTGCTCAGCCACATCGAGGAGCGGCGCAGCAGGACTTCTGAGCGACCCAAGGCCAACTACGACGAACAAATGCTGGCGCTGCGCGACGAGATAGCCGGCGCGCGACTAGAAGATCTGCCGCCGCTGTACGAGCAGATGGACCGTCTGCAGAGTCTCGCTGCGCACCGCCGACAAAGCAGTGAAGGCTGGGTCGACGCGCGCTCGCCCTACTTCGGACGCTTAGTGCTGCAGGAAGGCTCGCGCCGACGGGAAGTGCTGATCGGCCGGTCCACCTACCTGGACTCTCAGTCTGGGATCCGCATCGTCGACTGGCGTGACGCACCGGTGAGCCGGCTCTACTATCGCTATGACGAAGGCGATGACTACGATGAAGAGTTCGGTGGTCGCGAAGTGCACGGCGACGTCATCACGCGGCGCAACGTGAACATCGTCGAATCCGAGTTGAAGCGCATCGGCACCCGCGAGGCGACCTACGTGCGCGGCCGTGGAGGGGGCTGGCAGCGCTTGGGTGACGACGCCATGCGTCTCTCCGGCGGTCAAGGCAGCGCCCTGCGTGCGGAGTCGCACCACGCACCCGGCAGCCTGGGGGTTGGCCTGGACGGCGGAGAAGACCGCCACCTGCGAGAAATCACCGCGCTGATCGATCCACGCCAATTCGATCTGATCACGCAACCCGACTCGGGCCTGGTCGTGATCCAAGGCGGTGCGGGCAGTGGCAAGACCACCATTGGCCTGCATCGCCTCGCCTACCTCGCCTACCAAGACACACGCCGCTTTCGCACCGACAAGATGTTGGTCATCGCATTCAACGAGGCCCTGGTCCGCTACATTTCTCAGGTCCTGCCAGCGCTGGGCGTTTCCGGGATCCCGATCCGCACCTACGAGAGCTGGGCAGAACGCACGCGCGCGGCGCAGCTCCCCCGGCTCCCGCGACGCTACAGCGACGCAACCCCTGGCGTCGTCTCACGCCTGAAGAAACACCCGGCCATGCTGCGCATGATCGACGACCTGGTCGACTCAATGGCCGAAGACGTCGCCACGGAACTTCATGTGAAGTTGGGGGACGCCGCCGAAGGCATGCTCTCGTTCTGGCGTTCCAAACAGAGCGGCGCCCTCGCGCACCGCTTCCACGCTTTGCGGGGATTTCTTGAGCGCGGCGCCGGCCGCCGACTCGACTCCGCCGCGCGCACCTTGGTCCAAAACCTGGTCGACCGGCAGCTGAGTCTGACGCGAGACGTCCTTGGCGTCTGGGCCGACACATTCAGCGACCGCACTCGCCTTGAAGAAGCGGTGTCGCGCCATGCCCCGGGTGCATTCAGCGACCGAGAACTGGACGAAGCGCATGCCTGGTGCGCCGCCCGCGCCACAGAAATGATCGACGAACTGGCGGACGCCGAGGACGAAGCGCCACCCAAACGGACGCATCGGCCCAGCCGGCCTCCGCGACGCGACGACGGCGACGATGACGACCGCAGCCGCGGCATCGACGGCGTGCAGACGGAGGAACGCGCCACCTTCGACAGGGAAGACGACGCGCTGCTCCTTCGCCTCTGCCAACGGCTGCGCGGTCCGCTGCGCCGCGGCGCGCGCAGCAAAGAAGCGCTCGTCTACGAACACGTGCTGGTGGACGAGGCCCAGGACCTTTCCCCGGTAGAACTAGCCGTCGTGCTCGGCACGGTGAGCCGCGCCGAAAGCGTCACCCTCGCCGGCGACGTCGCACAACGTCTGCTGATGGACAACGGGTTCTCAGACTGGAAGACCGTGCTCTCGGATTTGGGCAAATCCCACGTGGAGATCGAGCCGCTGAAGCTCAGCTACCGTTCCACCCGTGAGATACTCGACGTCGCGCACCACGTGCTGGGTTCCCTCGCGCCAGAAGATCCGCCGACCGCCACCCGCAATGGCGCCCCCGTCGAGCTATTCACCTTCGGGCATACCGGCGACGCCGTGGGCTTTTTGGGGGAGGCCTTGCGACAGCTCGTGGCGCAAGAGCCGCGGGCCAGCGTTGCGGTGATCACCCGCTACCCGGAGCAAGCCGACATCTACTTCGATGGCCTTCAGAAGGGGGAAGTTCCGTTCTTGCGTCGCATCGCAGAGCAGGACTTCCCGTTTCGGCCAGGCGTCGACGTGACGGACGTACGCCAGGTCAAGGGCCTGGAATTCGACTACGTCATCGTCGCCGAAGCCTCCAAACAGAGCTACCCAGAGGACGACGAGTCGCGTCACCTGCTCCACATCGCGGCAACGCGCGCGGCGCATCAACTCTGGTTCATCGTATCGGGCACGGCGCCGACGCACCTGCTGCCCGAAGCCCTGCGCGAGCAGAGCTACTGAGGACCATGCCGGCACGTCGCAACTCCCTGCTCCGGCGCTGTGCGCCCCTCGTCGCAGTCGTCCCCTTCGTCGCGGCATGCACACGAAGCGCGCCACCGGTGGCGGTCGGCACCGCGTCTCGCGACGCAATCGTCGAACCCGAAACGACCGAAGCCAAGGAGCGCCCCCGCTTGCCCCACGACGTCGTGATGCGAGCGGCGCTGCCGTTCTACGGCCTGCGCTTCGAAGACGGCGCACAGCTTTCGCCGGAGGGCCTGGCTGAAGAACTCGCAGATGCCGACGCCATCTGCATCGGCGAGTCCCACGACAACCCCCACCATCACTACGCGCAACTAGCGCTCTTGCAGCAACTCTTACGCCTGGGCCGAGCCGGCGGGCGCGAACTGGCCGTGGGCTTCGAAATGGTGCAGCTGCCGTTCCAAGGCGCCCTTGACGACTGGAGCGAGGGCAAGATCGACGACGAAGAGTTCCTCGAAGCAACCCATTGGGAATCACGCTGGGGTTACGACTTCAACCTGTACCGCTTGCTCTTCGAAAGCGCGCGGCGAGACGGCGCCACGCTGCTAGCCCTCAACGCTCGGCGCGAGCTGACCCAGAAGATCGCACGCCAGGGGCTCCGCGGCCTCAGCGACGACGAGCGAAACGAGTTGCCCGTGCTCGACTTCAACAGCGAGGAACACCGGAGCTTTTTTCGCGCGGCGATGAGCAAACACCCCATGCCGCATGCGGGACACCGCCGCATGTACGCGGCCCAGCTCACCTGGGACGAAACCATGGCGGCAGTGTCGGCACGTTGGTTGCGCAAACGCATGCCCGCTCGTCAGATCATCGTCATCGCGGGCAGTGGGCATTGCCACCACAGCGCTATTCCCATGCGCATCAAGCGACGCACCGGCGCCAGGGTGGTTTCAGTCAAACCGATCTTAGTGCGTGGCGATCAGGATCCCTGCCCCGAGCTTGCGGGATACGACTTCGGCGTGCTGCTCCAGGCCGACCCGTGAACGGGCCACTCGCTGCTTTTGCTCCGGGCGCCGCGGGGCTCATGGAGCGATTTGTCTCGTTTGGTGGGCTCTTTGCGATGGTTCTGATCGCCTGGCTGCTCAGCGTCGATCGCAAACACATCCGTTGGCGTCCCGTGCTCTGGGGCATCGGGTTGCAGCTTGCTTTGGGGCTGCTGATCTTGAACCCAACGTTGCAGAAGGTCTTCTTCGAAGTCGTGGACCGCGGCGTGCACCGCCTGCTGTCCTTCGCTGAGGCCGGAGCGGGTTTCGTCTTTCAGAGTGTCGAGCCCCACAAAATCCTAGACGCCGACGGGAACCCGCAAACGGTGATCGGACGCATCTCCCCGCCCGTAAAGACCTTTGCATTTTGGATCTTGCCATCGATCGTCTTTTTCTCCAGCTTGATGGCGATTCTCTACCACCTCGGCATCATGCAGCGGATCGTCTGGGCCATTGCCTGGGTCATGCAGCGCACTCTCGGCACCAGCGGCGCCGAGTCCCTCGCGGCAGCCGCGAACATCTTCGTGGGTCAAACCGAGGCGCCGCTGCTCGTGCGTCCCTACGTAGACAAGATGACGCGCTCGGAACTAGCGGCGCTGATGACCGGTGGTTTTGCCACCGTGGCTGGCGGCGTGATGGCCGCCTACGTCAGCTTTCTAAAGGATATTCCCGGCATTGCCGGCCACCTTGTGACCGCATCCCTGCTCAGCGCACCGGCGTCCCTGGCCATCAGCAAGGTGATGTTCCCTGAGACCGAGGTCTCTGCCACTGCCGGTGGTGTGGCCCTATCGACCGAACGCGACACTCGCAACATGCTCGAAGCAGCCGCCAACGGTGCAACCGAAGGAGCAAAGCTCGCGATCAACGTCGCGGCGATGTTGATCGCCTTCGTTGGCTTGATCGCAGCGGCGGACTTCGTGCTCGGATTCATTCCCTATGCCGGCGCGCCGCTGAGCCTCTCCCGCATCCTCGGCTGGGTCTTTTCTCCCCTGGCCTTCCTGATGGGAGTGCCTTGGAACGAAGCCGCCCTCGTCGGCCGTCTGCTCGGTGAAAAGCTCGTGCTCACTGAGTTCATCGCGTACATGCATCTGAGCGAATTGATCAAGGGCGACAATGCGGTGCTCAGCGAGCGCTCCAGCATCATCGCTAGCTACGCGCTGTGCGGCTTTGCCAACTTCGCCTCCATCGGCATCCAGCTTGGCGGCATCGGCGGCATCGCTCCGAAACGTCTACCCGAGCTCGCGGCGATCTCCTTGCGAGCGATGATCGGCGGCAGCCTCGCCGCTTTCATCACGGCGAACATCGCGGGGGTATTGCTGAGCTGAGCGCGCCCGGTTGGCAGGTCCTACGATCCGCGCTACGGCTCGATGCATGCAGCGGCATACCAGACACTACATCGGCGGAAACTGGGCGGATTCGTCGGGCGCGGGGCATTTTGATGTCATCGACGCATCGACCGAAGAAGTCATGGGGCAGGTGCCCGCGGGCAGCGCGGAAGACGCGGAGCGGGCCGTTGAAAACGCCGCGTCCGCCTTCGACGCATGGGCAGCGACGCCCGTTGAAACCCGCGTGGGCTACATGGAAAAGATCGCGGCGGGGCTCGAGGCCCGCAGCCAAGACATCGCAGAAACGGTGGCACGCGAAGTGGGCATGCCGATGAAGCTGGCGATGCCAATACAAGCCATGCTGCCCGTCATGGTGTTGCGCAGTTTCATCGAGCTCGCCAAGACGACTGCGCTGGAAGAGACCGTAGGTAGCTCGCTGGTACTCCGTGAGCCCGTCGGCGTGGTCGCCGCCATCACACCCTGGAACTACCCGCTGCATCAGGTGATCGGCAAACTGGCACCCGCCCTTGCTGCAGGCTGCACAACGGTTCTCAAGCCGAGCGAGGTCGCACCGCTCTCGGCGTTCGTTTTGGCCGAAATCGTGCACGCGGCAGAGTTACCCGCTGGGGTATTCAATCTGGTTTCCGGCGATGGTCCCACGGTGGGTGAAGCACTTGTGACTCACCCCAAGGTCGACATGGTGAGTTTCACTGGCTCGACCCGCGCTGGCAAACGGGTTGCCGAACTCGCGGCCCGGGGCGTGAAGCGCGTGGCCCTAGAGCTCGGCGGCAAGAGCGCGAACATCATTTTGGACGACGCCGACTTCGAACGGGCCGTGAAGACCGGAGTGAATAACTGCACCCTCAACTCCGGACAGACCTGCTCGGCCTGGACGCGAATGCTGGTGCCCCGGGCGCGCCTGAAAGAGGCCGAACAGATCGCGAAGGCTGCGGCCGAAAAGCTGACCTTGGGCCCCGCACTCGGTGGCACCGGTCGCTTGGGTCCCCTTGCCAGTGCGGCGCAACGTGACCGCGTGCGTAAATACATCGAACAAGGCATTGCCGAGGGCGCCACGCTGATCACGGGAGGCGCGGCCCCCCCCGACGGGCTGTCTAAGGGATTCTTCGTAAGGCCCACGGTGCTTTCGAACGTGAAAAGCAGCATGTCTGTGGCGCAAGAAGAAATATTCGGTCCAGTGCTCTGCATCCTGCCCTACGAGGACGAAGACGATGCGGTGCGTATCGCTAACGACAGCATCTACGGGCTGGCCGGCGGCGTTTGGTCCGCAGATGTGGAACGCGCCAAACGAGTCGCGCGACGATTGCGCACCGGTCAGGTGGACATCAACGGCGGCAGCTTCAACCCCCTAGCGCCCTTTGGTGGCTACAAGCAGTCCGGGCTGGGCAGAGAGTACGGTAAGTACGGGCTTGAGGAGTTCCTTGAGGTCAAATCCCTACAACTCTGACGCAGCTACAATGAAAAGCGCGGCGCGGCGATGCGTTCGCTCTTGCATTTCGGGCAGCGACTGGGCCGGGACGTGCGACTGCGCTTGCCGAAGCTGAACTCGCAGGCGCGGCACCGCGCGGGTTCTATTTTGAGCTTTTCGCGCCCCTTCGCCAGGTGCTCGAGGTGCTCCACCACCTGTCGCTCCGGGATCCCGATCAGGCCAGAGATCTCCCGAGCATCCAAGCTCTTGCCGGCGATGACGCCGCGAATGGCGGCTCGATCCGTTTCCCCGCGAGCGGGCGGCTGGGTCACGCGCTCTTTCCCACAACTTGCAACTTCTTCTTCGTGGTGTGTCCCTGGAGCACTTGCATGCGCCAATCCACGCCGATGATGTCGTCCTCTTCCAGAGGCAACCAAATATTTTCACCCTGCAACGGCTCACTCGACAATATCAGGTGGTTCACGAAGCCCGTCTTGCTAGGCGCCTCGCACTCCGGCGAAAGACTCGGACAAGCGTCGCGGTCCGAACACTTGGTCTTGTAGCTAGACCAATACAGCTCTTTCCCGCCATGCACCGCGGCGAGGGTATCCCCGTCGGTTGCCATCATCGTCAGCAAACTGCGCTTCTCGTCACCCTCCCGGTCACATACAGCACGCACGCGTTTGACGGTGGTCGACAGCGCTGACTCGACATCGTCAATGGCGTGCCGGCGCGAAAGTGGACCGAAACCGGAGAGGTGACTGAGAAAGATGAAGAAGATGACCTCGCTATCTGTATCTCCGAGTACGAAGCGGCGCAGACGAGGAGCGATCTCCGCCAGCATCGCATCTCGCTTTTCTGCAAAGTCCGGGACATCCCCGTTGTGCGCGAAGACCCAGCGCCCGTATTGAAACGGGTGACAGTTGAGTACGGAGTTGACGCCTTGGGTTGCCTTGCGCACATGCGCCAACACCGTTTCTGAGCTAACCACGCCGCTCAGACGATGAAAGAGCTGGTCGCCCAGGGCAAATTCGGGGCTTTTCGTGATGTGCGGGGCGCCGTCCACGTAAAATGCGACGCCCCAGCCGTCTGGATGCTCGTTACTCTGCACACCCAGCGCGTTGTCCGCAGCGAGCAGCGAACGATGTACTTGGCTGGGAATGACACTGCGGAATCCAAAAAGGCGGCACATAACAGAACGGGAGCATGCCACAACAGGCAATGCACGCCCATCGCGCTTCGCGGCTGAGGCAGCCCCCCCCACGATCCTGAGCCCGGGGAGGCCGCTCCCCCGGTAACCAGGGAATGTACCCTGGCGTAGGCTTGTCTGAATCCAATGAAACACCACCCTGAAATTGCGAAACTTCTAGAGCGCAGGCGCTTCATTCAGCTCGCCACGGCGGGCAGCTTTGTCAGCGCCTTTGGGGGACTCGGCCTGATTTCTGATGAGCTGACCCGGCTCGCCAGCGCGGAAGATCGCCCGGACGGTCGGCCACGCTTGCCGCCAGGGCAACGCGTGATCCAGCGGCTCAAACCCATGGGCGGGGATCCCGGAGATCCCAGCGCCGGCGCGTTCCGTCTGAAGGTGCACGGGCACGTCGCGAAACCCTTCGCGATCGACTTTCGCGAACTACTAAAGATGAAGAACGTGACGCTCGCTCTCGACGTTCACTGTGTCACCGCATGGACAGTGCTTGGCGCGAAATTGACCGGCGTTCGGGTGCGTGATCTCCTGGCCCGTGCCGCGCCCAAGAAGGGCGCGCGTTATGTGGTGTTCGAGGCTGCGCACGGCTACACCGCGAATCTGCCGCTGCGCGAGGCCCGCAAAGAAAACGCGCTGATCGCCCACCGGCTGGACGGACGGCCGCTGCCCCGCCCTCACGGCGGCCCGGCGCGCGTTGTCGTACCCGACCTGTACTTCTGGAAAAGCGCCAAGTGGATCACCGGGATCCGCGTGCTCACCCGGGACGAACCGGGCTACTGGGAAACCCGGGGCTACCACAACCACGCCGACCCTTGGAAAGAGCAGCGCCACTCCTGACGCCATGACGCAAGCAAGTTCCGACCCGATAGCCGAGCGCCCGGAGCAGGTTTCCGCTCAGAAACCCAGCGCGCGCCGGCGCAACTGGCGCCCTTGGCTGCGCGCACTGCACCGCGATGCCGGATACTTCGTGATTGGCTTGACGATCATCTACGCCGTATCTGGGCTTGCGGTGAATCATATTGCTGACTGGGATCCCAGCTTCGAGAACTACGAGCGCACGCACCAACTCGGCGGCGCGCTGGAGGGCGACGACCAGGCGGTTGCCCTCGCCGTGCGGTCGAAGTTGAAGATCAGCGAGGCGCCAGCGGATGTGTATCGCGTGGACGACACGCAGCTCGAGCTCGTGTTCGAGAAGCGCACGCTGCACGTCGACACGCAAACCGGGAAAGTCCTCGATGAAGGCCAGGAGCCACGCATGTTCTTGCGCGCCGCGAATTGGCTGCACCTCAACCGGGGCAAGAAAGCTTGGACCCTCGTCGCCGACGGGTATGCAGTGCTGCTGCTGTTCCTCGCTTTCTCCGGCCTGTTCATGATCCCGGGGCGCAAGGGACTGTTCGGACGGGGCGCGCTGATCGCCGGCGTGGGCGCCGCCATACCCATCGCCTACGTCGTGCTCAGCGGCGGTCCCTGAGCGCATTGTCGGGCTCAGACGAATGGCGCTCAGCCAGTCAGGGCCCGGGCAATCTGTGAGATCTGGATCTCGTCCGTGCCACCGTAGATCTGCAGCACCTTGGCGTCTCGGGCGAGCTGCTCCACGCGGTACTCGGCCATATAACCGTTGCCGCCGAAGAGCTGCACGGCCTCAAGCGCCACCTCCATGGCCGCCTGAGCGCAGTACAGCTTACCCGCACTTGCTTCTGCAAAGCTCATGCTCTTGCCCGCGGACGCCAACTCGATGATGCGGAACGCGAGGTTTTGGATGTTCATGCGTGCCACCTCCATCTTGGCAAGTTTGAGCTGAATCAGCTGAAACTCGCCGATGGGCCGGCCAAACTGCACGCGAGTCTTGGCGTAGTCGACACTCACGCGCAGGCATTCTTCGACGATGCCCAGCGCCATCCCCACCACGCCCGTGCGCTCGGCCTTGAAGGTGTCTTTCGCTCCGGTGCGGTAGCTGCGTTCTTCGCTCTCCCCCAGCAGGCGATCCCGCTCGACCCGCACGTCGCTTAGAAATAGCTCCCCGGTGGGTGATGCGTGCATGCCCATCTTGCGCAAGGGTTTGCTCTGCTCGAAGCCAGGCATGCCGCGCTCCAGCACGAAACTCAGGACTTTCCGGTCCTTGGGATCGTTGCCTTCGTCGAGCTTGCAGATGAACACGGTCGTATTCGCGTAGGGTCCGTTTGTGATGAAGGTCTTGTTTCCATTGAGGATGTAGCCGTCCCCATCCCGCTTGGCGCTGGCGCGCATGGATCCGAATGCGTCGGATCCCGAACCGGGCTCCGTGATGGCCCAGGCGCCGATCTTGTCCAGGGTCAGCAGATCTTTGGCCCAGCGCTCTTTTTGGGCGCGAGTGCCCCGACTCATGATGGTTCCCGCGGTGAGCCCGACGCTCACTCCCAGGGCCGTGACCATGCCCGGGCTAACCCGGGACAATTCGATGGTCGGGATCATCTGCATGGCCAGCATTTCTCCGGCCATCTTGGAGCCTTCCTTCTTTTCGCCCTCGGGCTTTTCAGGCGCCTCTGCGCGCTCCAAGTCCTTGGCGAATCGCATCTCCGCCATTTCTCGCAACCCGAAGGTCGCAAACATCTTGCGCAGCACTTCGTAGGGTGGAAGATCCCCGTGCTCCAAGTCGTCGCGCTTCGGAATGATCTCTTGCTCGACGAAGCGTCGGAATGCTGTCTGAATCGCTAGGTGTTGTTCGCCCCACTCGATCATCTTGTCCTGCTCCCTGCACGCGGATAAAACCCGCGCGGCTTGTTTGGCAATCAGCCTTCCAGCATCTTTTTCACGGCGAAGACCACGCCCGCCAGACTCTCGCCGGCGATCACGCCGGACGCGATCACGATCACGAACCGCGCCGACCAACTCTGCCACTTCTTGGTGACGAGCCACGCAATGGCGCCACCGATGAAGATGGCCATGGAGTAGTAGGCTGGGATCACCAGCGCGAGCCCGACGCTCGACGGACTGGGGACCCACTTCCGGGCTGCCGTGGGCACAAAGCGCTCGGCAAGGGCGAGGGCAATGCCAAGGGCGCCCGCGATGTAGATCGCCGTCATGGCGCCCGCCGGCATGGTGGACAGACCCTTCTGGAATACCTCCGCGACGGCCTTCCACTGCGCAACGGCTGGCGCGGGCCAGTCCTTGGTCAACAGCATCGTCGATGGGTCCGGCACGAGCACCAGATAGGCGGCCGCACCCGCGATGGCGCCCGCCAGCACCCCCATGAACTGCGAAATGACCTGGGCGCGTGGCCACACCCCCAAGCGCCGGCCGGCCTGCAGGTCGTGCAACATATCGCCGCACTGACTGGCGGCGCCGCCAGTGACGTTGGCGGCCATCAAGTTGCTCGTCGCGTCCCCAGGCGCCACAACACCAAAGGTGAGCTGAGTCACCTTGCCCATGGGGCCGACAGGCGTGATGCCAGTCTCCCCGGCAACCCGGCCGGCGACGATCGCGAGCAAGAAGGTGAAGCACACGCCGAAGAGCGCCACCCACCACGTGATTCCGAACAGCGCGATTTGCAGAGCAACGGAAGCCAATGCCACCACGCCGCATACCCGCAAGTAGTTGCCGCGGGTGAACTCGTAGCCCTTCGGCGCCGGCTCTGCAGCCGTCTCGTCTTGAGTCGCTGAGCGCGCCCCGCGCAGCGCGACCCAGATCGACTTCGCGCCGAGCAAGAAGGACGTCAGCGATGCAGTGACCATCATGGCCACGCCCGGCCAGAGCATCCATTTGACCATCGGTCCGAACCACATGGCGTCGGGTTTGCCCGCGTCCATATGGCCGGCTTCGAGCATCAGCGGCGCCAAAACTCCCCAAGAAACCAGCGCTCCGAGCAGCAGAGACGCACACGCCCGCATGCCGATCAACGCGCCCACCCCGAGCATGAGCAGGCTGGGGTCGAAAGCGAAGCCGAGGTTCTTCAACGAAACGCTCGTCAGCCCCTTCGCTCCCAGTGCGCCGCCCGCCTGCAAGCTGCCCGGCACGCCCAGCTTTGGCAGCTTCAGCCCCTCTTCGGCGACCTTGAGGGCGGCCGCCGCTACGCCGCCCAGTAGCAGCGCCTTCACCCGGGCGACCGCTTCCGAGCCACGGGCGTACATCTCCCGAAGGGTTTCCGCCGTCGCAATGCCGTAGGGAAACGGCAAGCGATCCACTTCGAGCATCTGCCGGCGCAGCCCGACGCCGACGATGATGCCCACGCAGGCAACGCTGAAAACCCAAGTGGCCAGCCACTGCCATGCGAGGGTCTGCCCCGTCAGCATCGTGAGCGCTGGGATCGGAGCGACGAGACCCGCACTTGATATGGATGCGCCTGCGGAAGCGCCCGTCTGCGCCACCGTGTTCTCCGCGATCCCAAAGGGTTCGCTTTTCGCAATCCGGCTCGTGATTTGCCAGAACGCAAATCCGAGCAGCGCCGCCGTGATGCTCATATTGGTGCCCCAACCGATCTTGAGGCCGCTGTAGATGTTGCACAGCGAAAGCAGCGCCCCGAGCCCCATGCCGGTCAGGATCGCGCGCAGGGTGAGCTGCGCTACGTTGGGCCCCAGGGGGGCGACACAGTCCTCGTCTGGGGCGGTCACGGCGCGGAGCATACGGAAAGTGGACCGCGTAGGCAGCACTTTCCCCCGGGTCAGGGCCGATCTGCGCGAGTATGCTCCGCTCCGTGGCCGACCCGCAGTTCCGAGACTTCACCCTTGTCGCCTCCACGCCGTTGCCGCCTCTCGATCGCGTGCTCCGTGAGCGTTTCCCGGGCTCGAGCTGGACCCAGGTCCGAAAGCTGATCGCCACGGGCAAGGTGTTCGTTGACGGAGCACCCAGCACCGATCCCAGGCTGTGCCTCGGTTCGGGGCAGAAGCTTGAGCTCAAGCTTCGTTCCGCCCGCGCGCGCCCAAGCGGGTTGTCTCCCCATTGCATCCTCTTCGTGGACGCCAGCGTGGTGGTCGTCGACAAGCCGGCGGGAGTCGCGACGGTGCCTTACGAAGACCAAGAGCCCGACGCTCTCAGTGAAAGCCTGCGCGACTTGCTTTCTCGCCGCGGGCGGACGCGCATTCCGCCCTTGGGGGTCGTGCAGCGCCTCGACAAACAAACCAGTGGCTGCCTGGTGTTTGCGCGTTCAGTCCCCGCAAAGCGCGCGCTACAAAACCAGTTCCGAGCGCACACGGTGCACCGTCGCTACTTGGCGCTGGTGCACGGTCAAATGCCGACGCAGACCATCCGCACCCGCCTGGTGCAAGACCGCGGCGATGGGCGCCGCGGCAGTACCGAAGACGCACGCTTCGGACGCGACGCGGTGACGCATATCCGAAATGTCGAGCAGTTCGCGACCACCACGCTGGTCGAGTGCCGACTCGAAACTGGACGCACGCACCAAATCCGGATTCATTGCGCAGAAGCCGGACATCCACTGCTCGGCGAACGCGTTTACGCCGGCAGCGAGCACGACGGCGTGCTGCGCCATCAGCTACACGCGGTGGAATTGGGCTTCATCCACCCGCAAACCGGCAAGCAGCTTACCTTTCGCTCCGCCCTCGCGCCCGACATGGAGGCGACCCTCGGGCGGCTCAGGGCTTCGGTTCAAGCTTCACGCGAGTGATTGCCCTGCACTTCACGTCGACGGTTTGGCCCGGCGTCAACCAGCTCGGCGGCTCGCCTTCGCCCAGTCGTACGAACTTCAATCCGCAGCTCGACTGGTTCTTCGAGTTGGTGCGGCCGACTTTGAAGCCCGTCGCAAAGACATCGGCGTCCGCACTGGACTCCACGATCAAGTATCCCTGCCCCCAGTTTAGCTGGCTCCCGTCGTCGCCGTCGTCCCCGGCCGCTTCGGCCGCAGACGCGCTTGGCGCCGGAACGCTTTCGGCGGCGGGCGCGCTCGCAACCGCTTCGGCGGTCGGCTCCGCAGCCGCGGAGGGCGGCACGCCCGCGCTAGCCGAAGCGACGGACTCTGCGGGCGCATCCAGCTCCGGCGGCCGCGCGCGTTGGTCCTCGGCCCGGGAGTTCCACCATTCGAAGGCGAAGAACCCTGCGGCCAAGAGAGCACCGCAGCCCAGGCCCACCCACACGAGCTTCAGACTCCCAGACTTGGGGACGCCAGTAGCGAAATCGTCATCCGCGATGCTTTCCTCTGGCGCGAGCGCCGCGCCCGGGACGGTCTCGGTTTCTGGCTGCGACTGCGGCGCCGCCGGCGCCACGGGCATTTCCGGCGCCGGTGCCGCGGTCTCGGGTTCTTCGGCCGGCGCCCATGCCGCAGCGGGTGCCGCCGCCGTCGCCGAGGGTGCCGGCGGCGCGACGGGGGGCTCCTGCGCGGCGCCCGCGGCTGCCACCCCTCCAGCCACCTGCGCGGTTTCGACGACGCGTGCCGCTTTTGGCGGCACCACCTTCGGGACCTCGGGCAGTGCGGAATCCCGTACCGTGACCCCCAGAGGCGCAGACAGCGCGACGAGCTCAGGGAGGTTCTTGGGCACCGTGATCGACGGCGCGCTGTTGCGCGGCGTATCGATCAGAGTGTGAAACCCTTCGACGAACTGCTGGCGGTCATCGCCTAAGCCGTCCAAGATCTGCACGCCGAAACCCGGCGGTGCGGCTGCCATACTGGCTAAGTCGAAGCCCCGCCGCCAGGCAACCCTCGCTGCGAGTCGCACGCGGCGCTTCTGACGCGGTGGACGCAATTCGAGCCAGACCTGGCTTTCTTCCGGCGGCAGCAGCGTCCGCACGAACAGCCCACCAGCGCTGATGTTGTACGAAAGACCCAGCTCGTCGTCGTCGGCGCCCGCGCCCCGGAACCAAACGCAGGTACCGTAAAGCAATCGCGGGCTCTGGCGGGCCACCTTGTCGGTTCCGCTGAGCATTTCGTTCGACGAAAAAAGCACGCTTTCTGGGGGCAGATACGCCCCCATGACCGAGACGCGGTCCAAACCGTCGAGCACGCCCCGCACATCTGCGATGTCCTTGCGCTGCGCGGTCACGATCCAGACGGCTTCGGAGCCAGACTTGCGCGCATGCTCGATAAGCTCGCGCTCGACACCGAGTTCCGCGCTAGCGACGATCAGACGCACGTCTTTCTGTTGAGCAAAAAAGCGCAAAGCAACGTCATCTAGAGCGAGCTTCACGTCGTATCCAGCATTACTCAGCACACGTCCAAATACCGCGCCACGTGCCTTGTCGCGGTCACATACGACTGCCCGCCCACGCGCGTTGGTGGACTCAGTCGGGACCCCGAGGGGAAGGCGCTTCAAGCGAGAGAGCAGGGCGACGCTTTGATCTGCTGGGATCACGTCGTCGGCACCCATGGAGTACAGCTTTTCCACGAACACGTCGCTGATGTCCGAGGCGAGCGCGATCAGAGGCACGCCGGTCAGCGCCGGCTTCGAACGAACCTTTTCACAAACCTTGTCCGCGCGTGCCACCCGGGTATCGAACGCAACCAGCGCCGGTTCGTTCTGCTCCAACCAAGAAAGCGCGGCGGGCGTCGTCTCCACATTGGCAAGCTCAAGCTTTGACGCTTGCGCGATCGCCGTGAGGCTACGGCGGCGATCCGCGTCGAGCTTCCCGAGAAACAGTAGATGGGCGAACCGCGACACGGCCGCATGCTAGTGCATCGATTCGGTAGAATCGACCCCGCGTATCGGAGCGGGACACGGGATTCGAACCCGTGACCCCAAGCTTGGGAAGCTTGTGCTCTACCAGCTGAGCTAGTCCCGCCGAAAGGTGACGCAGCATACTTCCGCAAAGAGGGCCGTCAACTGCGGAGTGGCGTCCGCCTTGACCAAGCCGGGCGGACGGGGCTAGAAGGGCAGCGTTGAAAACCGCGAGTATTCATTCCTCCTGCGAGTGCCAGGCCGCGCTATTTGCTGAGCTCGACGAGCACCGCCACGTGCAAAAGGGCTGGGCCAAGGACCGCCGTCGACGCCTGGAGCGGCCGGCGCCGGCGCACAGCATTGGTGCGGACAAGGAACGCTTTGACGTCGCCTGGTTCTGCCCGTTCTGCGTGCGCAACACGCTGCGTAGCTTTGATGCGTCCGGCCTTGCCTGGCGCAGCCCAGCCTGAGCGTCTTCAGGAAACCGCTACGCGCAACGACGCTTCGCCCTGCTCGATGCGCGTCAGTATCGCGCGGGTGATCTCTGCGCGCGTGTCGTCGTGGCTGCGCTGTCGGATCCACAGCGCCTGCTTGAGCGCGCGGGTAGCTTCCTCACGACGCCCAGCACGCACACAGGCCGCAGCGTAGAGCGTCCACAGCCGCGCGCTGTCACTGTCACGATTGCAGGCTTCGCGCAGAGTCAACATGGCGCCGCGATGCTCGCCACGACGCCTTTGTCGCCAGGCGCGCCCAAGCAGGCCTGTTCCGAGTGGCCGCCCTTCTGTCTTGGTTCTTCGCTTGTAACGCATGGCTGTTCCCCCTGACGCATGAACGGCGGATTGGATCTGTCTTCCGCGTTGCCACGGAAAGCGCCGGATGGAAAAGTTTCCGACAGCTCATGCGTCTGGGTTCGCTCTGGGCGCTGCACTCACCGTGCCAGGCCCGCGCTGGCCACAAAAAGCAGGGTCTATTACCGACCTGGCGCGCCACCGCGTGCACCGCGACCTTCCGTCTTGGCGCCAAGGGTGTGACATCTCGATCCGGAAATGCCCTGAAATAGAGTCGGACTCGAACGCAGCCGCACCTACATGCAGGCCTGATACAAGTTTTGCATATCCGCGAGGCTCACCGCCCGTGGATTGTCGCGATGGCAAGCGTCGTCCATTGCAAGTTTGGCGAGGCGTTGCACGTCGGCTTTTTCCACGCCGGCTTCCCGCAAAGACGCCGGCAAGCCCCACTGTCGTCGCAACGCGCGCAGCCGCGTTGCGCACGCCCCCGGCTCGGCGTCGCCCCCGAGCAAGAGCGAGATGTGCAACACACGCTCGAAGATCTCGCTTTCGTTGTAGGAGACGACCGCAGGAAGGCATAGCGCGTTGGCAAGCCCATGGTGCAGGCCGTGCTCGCTTGAGAGGGGGTGCGCCAGGCTATGGCACGCGCCGAGTCCTTTTTGGAACGCGACGGCGCCCATCATCGCCGCCTTCATCATGCCTCCCCGGGCGTCCAGATCGTTGCCATCTTCGATAGCGGCGGACAGATGTTTCGCCACCAAGTCCACCCCAGCCACTGCAATGGCGTCGGCCATGGGATGGTCGCCGACCGCGAAATAGGCCTCGACACAGTGAGTCAGGGCATCGAAGCCCGTGGCCGCAGTGACCGACGGCGGCAGGCTGCGGGTTAGCTCCGGATCTAGGAGCGCGACTCGCGGCAACATCGACGGATGGAACACCACCGTCTTTCTGCCGCTGGAAGTCACGGTGAGGACTGCCGCGCGACCGACTTCGCTGCCGGTTCCAGAGGTGGTGGGCAGCGCCAACACAGGCGGCAAATCGTCGGGCACGTGAACGCCGCCGCCAGCAGCGTCATCGAGCTCTTCCCAGGGGCGACTGCTGCGCGCCCGGACGCCGATCAGTTTTGCTGCGTCGATAGGAGAACCACCACCGAGGGCGACCACTCCATCCGCGCGGTGTGCTGTGAAGGCTCGCGCGCCGGCCTCCACCTCATCTTCCGTCGGGTTCGAGGAGACGCCTGAAAAGGTTGCGACTTCCACTCCGGCACTCGCCAGCACCGACGAGACCCGGTCCGCGAGCCCTGCCGCTACGACCCCAGCATCGGTCACGAGCAGCGCGCGACCCACACCGAGACGCTTGGCCTCATCCGCAAGCTGGCCGGTGGCTCCGACTCCGAAGACGATCTTGGTTGGGTAGTTCCATGTTTGCAGTGGCATCGGTTCTCTTTGCAGGGCGGCGGAAATGCCGCCAGTTTAGATAATTTCGAAGTAGCGCTTGAGTTCCCAATCCGTCACAGCGCGGTCAAAACACCGCACCTCGAAATCTCGGGTGCGCGCGTAGTGGTCCACAAAGTCCGCGCCGAATAACGTCCGCGCAGCGTTGCTCTTCTGGAACAACTGCGTCGCTTCCGCAAGGGTGGTCGGCAGCCGATGGGGGCCGTCGCTGCCGGCGTCACCCCGGACCTCGGGCGGCGGCTCGAGGCCGTTTTCGATTCCCCAAAGCCCCGAGCCCAAACAAGCGGCCATCGCCAGGTACGGGTTGATGTCCGCGGCGGTCTGCCGGTACTCGACGCGTTGGCCCGACTCACTTCCAAGATCGATCAACCGAATCGCGCACGTGCGGTTGTCCACGCCCCAGGACGCAACCAGCGGTGCCCAAACCCCGGGCACGTAGCGCTTGTAGCTATTGATCGTGGGCGAATACATGGCCGTGAGTTCTCGCATGAGAGCCATCTGGCCCCCGACGTATGCCTGCATGGTTTTGGAAAGATTGCGACGCGCCCGGGCGTCGTAGAACACGTTCTTTCCCCTACTCCAGAGGGATTGGTGCAAGTGGCCACTGGCGCCGGGCAAGTCGGCATTCCACTTGGCCATGAACGTCACGGCAAGCCCATGACGATGCGCTATCTCTTTGACGACCGTCTTGAACAGTGCTGCCTTGTCGGCCGCCGCGAGGGTCACGTCGTGGGCGATAGCCGCCTCGTACACTCCCGGCCCCGTCTCCGTATGCAGTCCCTCCAGGGGGATACCGTAGGCATCAAGATCGTGGAGCAAGTCGTGCATGAGCGCGTGATCCTGGCCAGCGCGGATCCAACTGTAGCCGAACATGCCCGGGTCAAGGGGCTGCAGGTCGCGAAAGCCCTTCTCGTGGATGCTCTCTCGAGACTCGCGAAAGAAAAAGAATTCAAACTCGGCGGAAAACCGCGCCGAGTAGCCTTGCTTCTCCCCGCGTTCGATCACGCGCTTCAGTACGGAGCGCGGGCAGGCGGGATGTGGTTTGCCGTCCGTCGTTCGGAAGTCCGCCAGGAACGCCGCCACGTCTGGCTCCCAGGGAATGATGCGGTGGCTGCTAGGGTCCAGCTCCGCGTGCGCGTCCGGATAGCCAGTATGAAATCCCGTCGTTCGACCGTTGTCGTAGAGCACATCCGCGATGTCCCAGCCGAAGATGACGTCACAAAAGCCAAATCCGTTCTTCAGCGCGGAGGCAAGCTTGTCCAAGCTGATGTACTTCCCGCGTAAGACGCCGTCGATGTCGAAGCCGCCTACCTTGGCGCGGGTCACCCCGGCCGCGGAGAGTTTCGCGATCAGCCCGTCCGCAGACGTCGGCGCAGCTGCACTCCGTCGCGGCGCGCCCGCCCTGCTCTTCCGCTTCTTCGTCTTGCGAACAGCCATGGAGGAGCCATAGCCAACGCGCCCCGAGACGGCAATCTCCGCTGGGCGGTTCCCACCTGTGATCGGTTTTCATCGGGGCGAGTTTCAGCATCCGACTTCGGGCGGC
>CALMUT010000212.1 GCA_937872925.1 uncultured Myxococcales bacterium
GGGGAGGGGGTGGGGGGGGTGGCGGGGGGGTGGCGGTGGGGGGCGGGGCCCGGGGGGGGGGGAGCGGGGGCCGGTGGACGGGGAACGGGGAACGGGGAACGGGGAACGGGGAACGGGGAACGGGGAACGGGGCGGAGACGGCGAACGGGGGGGAGACGGGAACGGGGCGGAGACGGGAACGGAGACGGGGAACGGGGACGGGGACGGCGAACGGACCGCGCGTGTGCGTTCCCTTGCCCGTGGTGTGGGCGTCAACGCAAACGTCACTGGGCAACCCCGTGCCAGCTTTCGCTGGCACTTGGGGTTGCAGGCACGTGGTGCCTTGAAGAACCCACGACGCTGTGCGCAGAGCTTCGAAACCTCCTTCTTGGGTGAAGGAGGTTTCGAAGGACATGAACACATCCACATCTATGCTGCCACATCATCGGTTGCGCGCTTACGGTGTCGCTCTGGAATTGCTGCGCGCCGTGCGCGCGGCGAAGATCACCGATCGCGACATGCGGGATCAGGCGTTGCGAGCTGCCAAGAGCGCTTGTCGCAATACCGCGGAGGCGTCAGGTCGCGTGTCACGGGCGGATAAGGCACGCGTGTATGGCATCGCCCGTGGCGAAGCTGTCGAGGCAATTGCCACGACGGAGATCGCCATCGAAGCGGGGGATGGCGCCCCAGAAGCGCTGCCGCAAGTGCTTGACCGCGGGAATGCGCTCTACGCCTTGCTCAGCGGGTTGTGTCGGGCGCGCTAGTTAGCTCCGTCAGCGGATCCGGTGCCGGGCGGTGGGCTCGGTGCCGGAGCGTTGTCGCAAATGCTCCACCGCTCGACGCGCTGGCGGCGTCGCGCTCGGGCGGTGTCGGAAAATTGTTGATGCCGCGTGCATTGAGGCTGCCACAGCATGCGGGTCGAGCTGGAGCACTGCACACCCCTGTGCCGGCGCCGTCGGGACAAACAGCTGCAAATCTTGACAACCAGTGTGCATGCACGTACATGCATGTAGATGGCCACCAAAACCATCTCCATCGACATGGTCGCCTATGAGCGACTACGAGCCGCACGGCTGCGCCCGGACGAGTCGTTTTCGCAAGTCATTCGGCGAGCCCGGTGGGGCGAGTCTGGCGCCACGGGGGCGACACTGCTCGAGGCGCTCGACACCGCGCCGATCCCTTCGGCTGCAGTACTCAAACGCCTCGAGCGTGCGCAGCGTGAGGACGCACCGCCGGACGCGCCGTGGAACGAGTAGCCCTCGATACAACGTTCTTGATCGACTTGCAGAATGAGCGACGCGCTCGTGGCCAAGACCGCGGCGCACTCGCATTCCTGAAGGCGAATCGCGAAACTGAACTCTTGCTTCCCTGCGTGGCGCTCGGTGAGTACCTCGAAGGCTTCGATGAGCCATCCTCAGGCGAGGCGCGAGCACTGGTGTCGCGCATGCGCGTGATCGACGTGACCCCAGAAGTTGCAGTGCTGTATGCGGAGACTGCTAGGCACTTGAGGCGCCGCCGTCAGCTCATCGGCAGCAACGATCTGTGGATCGGTTGCTCCGCAAGGGTCGCCGGCGTTCCTATTGTCACGCGCAACGCCGACCACTTCCGGCGCATCCCTTTGCTCGGCGTGTTGGCCCACTCGGAGGCCTGAGGCACCGGGACCGCGCCCGATACAGCCAGGCTGGCGCAGCATGGCAGTTCATGCTCAACTTAGTTGCAAGCACTAGCCACGATGCGTCATCGCGTCGCACGCCCGATTCACACGAGGAAAGCGAGGTATTGATGCGCATAGAGCCGCAAACCGGTCGCGACTGCTATGGCACTGACCCGGTCTGTGACCTGTTCTGAGCGATGCGGACAACCGTGCTTGCATCGCTCCTCTGGTTTCTGATCCCTTCGGCCTGCGGGCACGACGATATCCCCCGCCGCGCTCTGGGTGAGGTGTGCAGCTCGGACGCGCCATGTCAGGACGGACTGGAGTGCCGTGTGCTTCGTTTCGGAGCGGATGCGCGCCCGCAGTGCACGGCGGCATGCGATACCTTTGCTGTGGACCGGCATGCCGAATGCAGGCGATTCAGCGCGCAGGGCTTCTGCGCCAGCGGGCAGTGCTTCCGCACCTGCGAAGGCGGTTGCCCGGACTTCACGACATGCGCGCTTTTCGAGGGGCTATGCTACGCATATTGACCACAATTGCTTGCGCTCCTGACCGCGTGCGGTGGCGCATCGCGAAATGATGGAGGTGGTGGCGCCTCGGCTGGCGCGAACGGCGGCACGGGCACGAGTGGAGGTGGCGGTCAGGCTGGTGGCACCGGTGGGGATGTTCCCGGCGTTCACCCAAGGTTTGGCGAATCGAGGGGTACGATAGGTGGGCGATGGGCGGAGACTCATGAACACCGGCACGGACAGCGCGGCTCGGGGGGTGGTGCGCGTCTCGGTCTGCGTGCTGGCGGGTGTGTGTGTGTTGGCGGCTGCGGCGCGGTTTGTGATCTATGACATCCTGCTGACGGAGCAGTTCATGCGCATCGCAGCGGGGGCACTGCGCTAGGGTGCACGTCGAGCTGTTGGTATTGCCGGCGTCGGTTTTGGGGCGCGTGGTTGTGGCGCTGATGTTGGGCGTGCCGCTGGTCGCGTTGATCTTGGGTGCGTTTTCGTTGCGGCCACGACCGGCATCGCGCGAAAGCAGCGCACCCTCGGGCGGATGGCTCGTTGCGCTGCTTGCGGCGGTGCAGTTGGGAGCGTTCGCAGTTGCCGTTGCCCAGCTTGCTGGCGCGCGGGAGCCGTCGCTGGACAGCGCCTTCGCCAAGGTGGACGTTTCGATGTGGGCGCAGGTGGAGTGGATCGTTGTGCTGGGCGGGTGGGGACCGCTTGCTCTGGCGGCGGGCTACGCGGCGCTCCTGTTGCTGTGGGCAGCGCATGCGCGCAGCGTTGGCCTGGTGCGGGCGAAGGATGCGGAAGCCACGCGAATGACGGCTGACGACCCGCGCGAGGCAGGCGCAGACGACGGTTTGGCACGGGCGTGGCGCGCACAGCCGGGACCAAGTGCGCCATGGCTCGCGCTTTCGGCAGTCGCGTGCGGAGTTGGTCTGCTTCAGGTGCGCCGCGCATGCGTCGACTTTCTGCAATTGCCGCCGCACCAGCGCATGGCCGCGGATCTTGAGCGACACTTCGAGCGCACCAGGGATGGCCTGGAGCAGTCCGTGTGGTTCTTGTTCGCGGCGCTCGTGATCGCGGGCGCCGCGCTTGTGATTGCGACGCTGGTGGCGGCGCAGAAACGCAAGCGCGTCTCCGGCAAGGAGTTGCCCTGGGCACCGTCGATTCGCGCCTGCGTTCTCTTCGTTTCCCTCAGCGCGGCAGTCGTGGTTGGCCTCGCGCTGCGCACGCGCCCGCTGGTGCTCGAGAGTGAATTCCCCATTCCGATGACCCACACTTTCGCCAACGCGAGCTTGGGGTTCTTGCCGGAGCTTGGCATCAGCGGCGCTGGCCCGGACGACTTGCCCGAAGGGCCGCAGATCGTGATCGGCGTAGACTCCGCGACGGTCGACGGCACGCCGACCGCTGAGCCCGCGGAGCTAGCGACAGTCCTCAAGCAGAAGCGCGAACTATTCGTCCAGATCCAGGCGGCGCAACGCCAACGCCAGGGCCTGGATCCGAACGGACCCAGCCTCGAACACGCGTTGGTCACCGTCGCTCCGGGCGCCAACGCGGCGCGCCTGCGCAGCTATCTCGCCGCAGTGCATCGCGGCGGGTTCCGCAGCGTCACCTTCACGCTCAGCGAAGTGCAAACGCTACATCGTCCCGTCCTAGGCAAACTTGTTGGCGCGCGTTTTACGGGGCTCAAGGTTGCGCTGGTGAAAGACGTTGGACAGTGCCCGGACCAGGCAGACGCACGCGAAGATCCCAGCGCGGAAGCCCGCCGCAACCGTTCATCAGCGCCGTCACAAGATGCCGAACGCGCGCACGCGGTGCCACCGATCCTTACGGGACTATTCGTGAAAGCGCGCAAGCCGCCCTGCCACGTCGTCCAAGCCGCGGACGATGACTGAAGGAAAGTCCGGCACAACCACTCCTTGAGTCGATCGCAACAGTGCGCGACGATGGCGGCGAAAGCGCATGCGAGGACGCTCCAAACATCTGTGTGGTCTCGTGGCCGTGATCGCGCTCGTATTGCTCGCATGTCGCCCGGGGCGCAGCAGTCGCGGCAAGGCGGTGGAACGAAAGACCTTCGAGGCCATCGAAGTTGCGGCGACCGCGAAGCACCCCTGCTTGCTACGGAGGGGGGGCCCGCCCCGCTGCTTGGGCGCCGCCGCCCCCCGCGCCCCGCCGATGACCGCGGCGCCCACCGAACCATTGCGGCGCCTCCGTACCGGGCGGCGTTTTGCATGCGCTTTGCGTCAGCAAGGATCCACCCTCGCCTGTTGGGGCGACTGCAATGCGACAGGCCGCTGTGCCGCACCGGCGGGCGCGTTTGAGGACTTCAGTTTGGGCGATGACGGTGGGGGTTGCGCTTGGTCCAATGCAGCATCGCCTCGCGTGGAGTGCTGGGGCGATCCGCGTTCACGCTTCCCGGCGCCTGCGGAGCTCGACACTCTGGCGTTGAAGCAATTGGTCATCGGTGCAAACTGGGCCGTTGCGCTGAAGACGGACGGCACGCTGATCCCATGGGGGCGCGGAGCCGTCGTCTCCGACCCTCGTCTGACGGCCGCAGTGGCCGGCCGACATGCGTTTCGCAGCATCGGCGGGCGGGGAGCGCTGCTCTGCTTGGTGGACACCGCGGGCGGACGCAGCTGCATCGCGCATCACAAGAACCAGGAACCCCGTCGTCACCGGGAGCGTGCTGCTCATCGATGCAGCGTCCCCCCGCGGCGCCATTCCCGCATGCGTGCTGGTGGAGCACGCTGGTTCCCGATCCGTGCGCTGCACGCCCACGAACAAGGGCCACCACATCACCGGTCTGACCGGCAACATCGTGGACATGGCCGTGGGCGACGATCACGTGTGCGTGCTGCGCGCCGGCAACCAAGTGCAATGCGTCGGCGACAACCTATTCGGCCGCGTCACGGGGCGCTCCCTGTTCAAAGCCACCGATTGGCCGTAACGCGCGTTTGACCGAAGGCTTCCGCGCCGGGTGAGCTCACGGCGCGCGAGCTCGCTCGCCGGTCGGCGGGGCGTTCACGACCGGGCGCTTCGCGTGGTCGCGCTGTTGGGAGTTGTTGGCGTTCGGCAGCCGTCACGGCACGGCGCGAGCTCTTCGATGTTCGGCCGCAAGAGGCACCGGGGCCGCGCCCTGGTGGGTGAGTCACGGCCCCGCGGCAACGCCGACTTCCTCAGCGGCGTACGGTGTTGCAGGGATACTACTCCGTAGGCGCGCCCGTTCTGGGCGCTGGATTCGTTCGGAATTAACTTGACTATGAATCACGTCTAAGTTAGACATATATTGTGTCCTGGAAGGTCGGAGCGGCGAAACAGCAGTTCTCGGAAGTGCTGCGCCGTGCTGCGGAGGAACCTCAGCTCATCCACAACCGGGATCAGCTCGTCGGCGTGGTGCTTGGGCCGGAAGACACCGCACTGTTCCTAGCTTGGCGCGGGCGCAGGAAGGCGGCGTTGGCGGAGTCCTTGCGCGAAGCGCGTAGGATCTGTTCCGAGGAACGCTATTCCCTCCGGTTGCCGCCACGCACCGATCGCAAAAATCCGATGCTCCGAGTTGCAGATGCTCGTGGACACAAACGTCATAAGTGAACTGATGCGCCCGAAGCCGAGCGGCGTAGTGCTGGCTTGGGCGGAGCGCCAGGAAGAGTTTGCTTTGAGCGTGGTCTGCTTGGAAGAGATCATGTTCGGGCTGCAGGCGCGTCCGAGTCCACGACTGTCGCAGTGGTTCGACGAGTTCGTCGCGAACCACTGCGAGATACTACCCGTCACCGCTGCCGTTGCCCGCCGTTGCGCCATGCTTCGCGGGCAGGCACGCTCTCGCGGCCATCGGCGCACCCAAGCGGACGGATTGATCGCCGCGACTGCATACGAGCATGGTCTCGCCTTGGCCACCCGCAACGTTCGAGACTTCGAGGGCTGTGGGATCCCACTGTTCAACCCTTTCCAAGACTAGCCCGCCCGCTCGTCGAGAATTCTCTCAGCGGAGCACGCGCGCGTCGCGCCGACCCTCGTCTGACGGCCGCAGTGGCCGGCCGACATGCGTTTCGCAGCATCGGCGGGCGGGGAGCGCTGCTCTGCTTGGTGGACACCGCGGGCGGACGCAGCTGCATCGCGCATCACAAGAACCAGGAACCCCGTCGTCACCGGGAGCGTGCTGCTCATCGATGCAGCGTCCCCCCGCGGCGCCATTCCCGCATGCGTGCTGGTGGAGCACGCTGGTTCCCGATCCGTGCGCTGCACGCCCACGAACAAGGGCCACCACATCACCGGTCTGACCGGCAACATCGTGGACATGGCCGTGGGCGACGATCACGTGT
Source organism: uncultured Myxococcales bacterium (assembly GCA_937872925.1). Taxonomy (GTDB): domain Bacteria; phylum Myxococcota_A; class Polyangia; order Polyangiales; family Polyangiaceae; genus JACKEA01. The sequence continues at coordinate 6,444 of CALMUT010000212.1, forward strand.
GCGTGCTGCGCGCCGGCAACCAAGTGCAATGCGTCGGCGACAACCTATTCGGCCGGGTCACGGGGCGCTCCCTGTTCAACGCCACCGATTGGCCGTAAGGCGCGCTTAGTTGTTGCACTGCGAACTTGCGTTGCTGGCGCTTGGCGGCCGTCACGGCACGGCGACGAGCTCTTCGATGTTCGGCTGCAAGGTGATCTCGATGCGGCGGTTCTTCGAGCGGCCCTCGGCGCTGCCGTTGTCGGCAACGGGATCGAACTCGCCGTAGCCGGCTGCCGACAAATGCTTGGGAGGGAGGCGCAGCTCTTCGAGCAGGGACACGACTTCCAAGGCGCGTGCCGTGGACAGGTGCCAGTTAGAGCTATAGCCGGAGATACGGATGGGCTCGTTGTCAGTGTGGCCAGCCACCTGGAAATCTCGCTCGCCGACGGTGCTGAGGACGGCGGCCACCTGCTGCACGGCCTTCTTGCCCGCTGGCTTCAGCTTGGCTTTGCCCGAGTCGAACAACACGTCGTTGGGCAAGGTCAGCACCATACGTCCTTCCCGGAGCTGGATCGAGAGTTCGCCGGAGTCGACCATCTTCTTGAGCTTGAGCGCCAGACTGCGAAACAGCTTGGCGCGGTTTTCGGCGGCTGCTTGGGCCCGACGCAGTTCCTCCAGGCGCGCCTTGGCTTCGGTCAGCGCTCCGCCGAGGGCGCCACGATCCACGAGCAGCTTGTCCACGTCCTTGCCAAGCCGCTCGAGCTCGCCGCGCAAGCTGGCGTTCAGCGCGGTCGCTTCGTCGAGTTGGCGTTTGCGCGTGTTCCCCGTATCCAGGGTGAGAGCCAGGCGATCCTTTAACGCTTCCGTCTGATTCTTGGCCGCCGCCAGGTCCTTTTCAACACGAGCGAGCGCCTGTGCGCGTTCCGTGTCGGATTGGCTCACGCTCTGCAGCTGTTCACGCAGGCGCTGGGAGCCGGCCACGGCTTCGTCGTACTTGCCTTGGGACACACAACCGGCAGTCGTGAGCAAAGCCACGAACGCCCAACTTCGATGAGACATAGTCGCCGTGCAGTGCATCAGCCGTGCCTCGCGTCTTGCCAGGGCGACGAAACGCACGCGATGCCGCACATCGCTCGAAAAACTTGGATCTTTCGACTGCAGCCGCCCCGCTAGCGTCCACGCAATGCCGCCGGAAATCACCGCAAAATCAGCGGCTGGACGCGTCGACCTAGCGCATCCAATGCGCGTCGACGGCCCTCTAGGGGTCTTTGCATTCGAAGCGCCACGGGCCGCGCTGCAAGCCGTTCTGCTCGTCTTTGGGTTCAACCGTGCAGCGAGGAGTGGGCCGACTCGCTTGCGGGGCTTCCGGCGGGCTGTCTACGGCCGTGCGCTGCCCCCCGTGATGGATCCGGGCCAGGTGAAAACCGGGTCCGGACCAGCCGTACATGCCGTAGGACCTCGCGAAGCGATTGCACCAGCGGCAGGCGCAAGACGTCCGTTGGCTTGGCCAGCCGTTTTCGCGCGCGTCAACTTCCGCCAGCACGACGCTTCCATCGTCGTCCGGCCAGACGCGCCACAACCTGCCTTGCCCACTGAATCGGTGTCGAGCGCCGTTGGCCAGGTCGAGGGTGATCACGTGCCCTTGCTTGGTGATCCAGCCGATTCGCGTCCCGTTCGGAGAAAACGCCGCGTGTCGCGGCGGTAGACAGCGATTGTCGTCGTCTTCTGTGATTCCGTCGTCCAACGAAAGCCACTCACCGTTCTCCGAGTCAACCAGGAACGCCGCATGGGTCAGAACGAGGAAGCGCCGCCGCTCGGGATCCACGGCGATCAGATCTTCAATGCCCCGTTCCGTGTGTGCGTGAAGATCGAAGAGCGTCATCTCTGCGCGTGCACTCGTTTCGCCGTGATGCGCAAACTGCGGCTTCGAACTCCCGACGAAGCGCCGTAGCACCGCGAGGCGTTGGTTCGCACTTGCGGCGACTACGAATCCCCAGCGATCGCCTCCGAACGTTTCTGTCGACTTCACCGGTGCCTCTGGCGAGGGAGCAGCCGCGGAGGCTGATGGGCGCGGCTCGGCCACCCGAACGACCTGGGCTTTGGGGGCGTGGCTTGCCGGACTGGGACCACAGCTGACCGTGCACAGGAATCCTGCAAGCAGCACGACGAAGTTCGGGCGCATAGGGAATGGAACACGCCGCGGCCTCTCGGCTTGGGATGATTGTGACACGCACGCTAAACGCTGGGCGACGATTTCAGCGTGGTCGTCTTTGCGCCGGGTGGTGCCGCAGAAACTACTCCCCTACGGGTCCGCAACTCACGGACCGATGAGGGTCCAGCTGCAGTGACCGTCGACGCAGATCGGTAAGATGTAGTCAGGGTACGGAGCCGGGGCGCAGGGCGGGCAGGCTCCACCGACGGGCGGGCAAACTTCTTGCTCCAGGTTGACGTTCTTGTTGTAGACGATCAGTTCGTCCTGGTTGGCGCCGCAGGACTCGCAGCAGCGGCTGCCCCAACGCACTCGACAGTCGTCCGGCGTGTTGCACGCGCTGAGCTCGTCGCGGCGCAAGTCGACGCCGACACAGCTTCCGCCACGACAGAGCGCCAGGTTATGTGGGTTTTCCGCGCTCACGCAGCCGGGGCAGAGCACGTCGTCCGCGCACACAGAATCCATATACGCGGCTTCGTGGGCTTGGTTGACTGCTTCGAAACCCGTGATCTTCGCGTTCGGATCGCAGTACCCGCAGCAGTTGGTGGGCGCCAGCACGCAGGTGCCTTTCTGCTCGCAAGCTTGAAAACCGCCGATGTTGCCGCTGCCGCCGCTGGCGTTGCCACCCGTCCCGGCTCCGCCGGTACTCGTGCCGCCGCTCCCGCCAAGCGCTCCGCCGCTCCCGCCGGATTGTGCGCCGCCACTGCCCGTGTCGCTACCGGTGGAACCACCGCACGCCAGAGCGCACACGAAAAACAGCGTGGGTCCAACGAGTTTGCGAATCATCGGCGAAACTTGCCTCCGGCCTAAGTATGCCATGTAGAGGGGGCATGCACGAAGAAGCGCAGAAGGGGGCGCCTGCGATCAGGCGCATCACGAAAAGCGGCTGAACCGCTACGCACCACCGAATCTGGTCGGGCCCTGCCTGGCCACATGCTTTGACGGCTCTGGCAGGCAGAGTGGGTTACCCTGGGCCGATGCGAGCGTTGGAATGTCCGAAATGTGGTGCACCGGTGCGTGGCGACGTGGGCGCGGCGCGGGCGGTGTGCACGTACTGCGGGACGCATCTGGTGCACGCGCCCGAGCCACCCAAGCACCGCGCGGGCTCGCCGGCAAAGGCGCCGCCAAAGTTCCAACCGACGCATCTGTTGATCCCCCTGGTGCTGGTGTTCTTGGTGGTCGGGGGCGCCGCTGCGCTGTTTGTTCAATCCAGATCCGCCGCTTCTTCGACGGCGGGTGGGGCGGCGGCAGGCAAGGGCGTTGCGGCGGCTGAGCTGACCCGACTGACGCTTGCTTCTGACGCGCAGACCGTCGCAAAGCAGTTCAGCGTCACGGTCCAAGACACCAAGCGCGTCAACGCTACCTTTCGCGACTCCATCGTGAAGGGCGCGTACCTCAGCTGGGACGACCCGTCGCACATCACCGGGATCCACTTGGCCTTCCGCGAGGGCGCCGCGACAGAGCCGGTGCTCGCTTCGCTCCAAGCCCAACTCGGCCGGGCGCTGCACCCAGCGTCTACGGGCGGGCATCAGTTCACCGCAAACGGCGTGTCGCTATCGCTTTCGAGTTCGCTCAGCCTCAACGCGCATGCCCTCGAAACTCCGGGCTGGAAAGAGCGCTTGAGTGCGCTGTGGGCGGCCGTAAAAGTCGCCACGCTTCAGAGTGGAGAGGCGCTTGAGTTGGACACGCGGCGCAACGTGCTGAACATCGACAACTCATTGCTCGATCTCCAGCAGCTGGGCGTCAAGACGTCCATCGATGAACGCGAAGCAGCGGTGCGCAAGATCTTTCCGGGCGCCGCTCCGGACCGCGTGGGGTATTCGATCGGGCTTTCGCACCCCTGGTTCAAGACTTTGAACGTCAGTTGGGAAAACGAGGCCGGCGGCCGCTTGTCCCTGGCGAATTTCTACTACTGGACGGATCCAAAGGGGGGGCCCTCACTAGAAGCTGTTGAGCGTTGCTTGACCCCAGCGCTCAAGTCCGCCAAGCGCCAGATCACGGACCACGCCCAAGGCAAGTTCAGCTTGGACTGGCCCGCACGCAACGGCGCACCGCGGGTGCACGCAACGCCGCAGCTAGTCATGATCCTGAATGCCGGCACGGCGACTCAAGCCGGTTGGTCTCGCGTGATCACAGCTCTGGCCGGCTGCAAGTAGCCACGGCGGGTGCCTGGCTCGGAGCTAGCGGCGGCGACAGAGTCGGCGGCGGCGACAGAGTCGGTCGAATGTGTAAGCGATGTGTTGTCCTCCACCTTGTATCGGCGGCTCCCTGCCACAGCCCCCGGCACTGCCCCCCGCCCCCGCTCCTGACACTTTCGCGGCCACGGCCACCGACGCCGGCACTGCCACCCGCCCCCGCTCCTGACGCTTTCGCAGCCGCTGCCTCCGACCCCGGAACTGCCCCCGCCCCTGACTCTTTCGCTACCTCTGACAACGCCCGAAGAACTGCCCGAGCTGAGTGGACGGCAGCGGCTCATCGCTCAGGCGCCAGCCATAGGTGAAAGCACCGCCTACGGTGTGGTCGGGTTCGCCTCATGCTACGCTCTTGTGTGTGAATCAGGCTGCCCGCCAGCAATACACGTTCCGGCAATACGTGGATCTCGAGCAACTCAGCCCGGTGAAGCATGAGTTCCTGAACGGTGAAGTATGGGCGATGGCGGGGGGCACCCCAGAGCACTCTGCCATTGCCGTGAACATCACGACACTTCTGAGCGAGCAGTTGCGAGGGCGTCCGTGTCGCGTGTTCAACTCTGATCTACGTGTTCGGGTCGTCGCGACGGGGCTTGGGACCTATCCAGACGTTTCGGTCGTCTGTGACGGCGTGCAGCAAGACCCTGAGGATCCCACGGGCACGACAATCGTGAACCCCCGACTGGTGGTGGAGGTGCTGAGCCCGTCCACTGAGGACTACGATCGGGGGGAAAAGTTGGAAAACTACAAGCAAGTCGAGTCACTGGAAGAAATCGTGCTCGTTGCGCACGACGCCCGCCGCGTCGACGTCTGGCGCAAGGTGGCGAACTCTTGGGCGCTAGACACCATCGAGGATGGCGCGGCGGCGCTCAACTCGCTGGACGTGACTCTCCCCCTCGCAGAGATCTATCGCAATCCGCTCGCTCAATAGGGCGGCGGGCGGGCGCCCGGGTTGCCGTGCGACGTCGTGATCGCGATTGGTGGCGTCGCCTCCGAGAGCCTGCGTTCCAAGTCCGGCACTGCGATCTCCGGATAGCGAGGCCCGGCGCGGGAAGAGGGGCCCACCGAGACCCCGGGACGCGACCCAAACAAACGCAATAGATTCGGATGTTTAGCTATACTCAGTTCCAGTGAGGGCGAAAAAACGGTTGCGGGTACGTAGATGTAGGTGTAGTCACCACATTAGGGCACACGCCCGGTACCGGTCGCCGTTCGGCCCGCTCGACAGAGGATGACGTCATGAACATCAAACGCACACTCGTTGGACTCATTGGCATCAGCTCAGCACTCGCGGTGGCGTGTGCATCGGACACTGCGGAGCCCGGTGGCCCCGGTGGCACCCAGATCATCGACAACGGCGACTTGGTGAAGCCCGAAGAGGGCAAAGCCGACGCGAGTCATCTCGCCGTGTTCTTGGAGTTCGAGTTTGACGGAGAAGTACTCGTCGCGAACACATGGAACACCAAAAAGGCGATCGAAGACCAGCTGCTGTACACCATCGGCCTGTTCAACGGAGAGAAGTCCGTGGGTCGATTGGACATCGTCACGCTCACGGACATCCAGACGGAACCCGCCGCTGACGGCAAGACGCGCGTCACCTACCACGCGAAGCTACCGGTGGCTTGGGGCAAGAAGAATGCGGTCCCAACGACCTACACGTTGCGCTTGCCAAAAGACGGCACCTACCAGGGCTACGAGGCCTTCACCGAGAAGTACAGCCACGACTGCGTGGACTACGGCGCCCATGACGTCGACGCGGGGAGCATGTGGTACTACTACCGACCGGCGTCTTCGCGCTGCAACCTGGCGGCGGACGACGTAGTGGACTTGGTCGCTGAAGTGCGGCCCACGGGAACCCAGACGACGGGTAAGTACCCGGAGTTCGACAAGGTCTGGGAAGACGAGTCGCTGAAGGTCGTTGCCATCTATGGCAAGTACGAAGATGGCGCGACGAGCAGCAGCGACGCGGGCATCTCTGCCTACAACGAGTTCATTCGCGCCATGAAATCCTCGCTGCAGAGCAGCAATCTGACCACGACGCCGGCGGACGTGCCCTACAGCCCTGGCGTGGACATGCCGGACATCGTTTTCAATGCGACCCTGCCTGACGGCAAGACGGTGGAAGTGACGGCGCTTCTCGTCGACAACGTGCGCACGGCGGGCACCGCCTTCAACCAACGCTACGCAGGCCTGACGCCGACCGCGGACTTCATCGTCTACAACGGGCACGCGGGGCTGGGCGCCAACGTCCGCGCCTTGGCGCAAAAGGGCAAGTGGAACCAGGGTCAGTACTCCGTGGTGTTCATGAACGGTTGCGACACCTACGCCTACGTCGATTCCGAGCTGTGGGATGCACACGCCGCCGTCAACCCCGACGACCCCACGGGCACGAAGTACGTGGACATCGTCACCAACGCGATGCCGTCCTACTTCAGCAACATGCCTGAAGCGACCATGGCCATCTTCGAAGGACTGCTCGCGCACGATGCGCCCACGACGTACGAGCAAATCTTCAAGAACGTGTCCAGCACGCAGATCATTCTCGTGTCTGGCGAAGAGGACAACGCGTTCGTACCCGGTGGTGGCGGGGGCACTCCTGAGGATTGGGCCGGGATGGACGAGTCCAGCGCTGTCGCGAAGAACGCCGAGGTGCGTTACGAGACGCCCACCTTGGCGGCGGGTCGTTACTTGTTCAATATGACGGGCAGCGGCGACGCAGACTTGTACGTGCGGGTTGGCGATGCGCCGACCACGAGCTTGTATGACTGCCGCCCGTATCGCTACGGCAGCAAAGAGAGCTGCGCGGTGGAGATCACGACGCCCGCCCCGGTGCACGTGATGGTGCGTGGTTGGGCGAGTAACTCGAATTTCACGCTGGTTGGCGCGAAGGAGTGAACAAAGACGACGGGCGCGCTCTGGGCCTGAGACCCGAGCGCGCCTTTCGTGCGTCCAGGTTGTGCGCCCGGGGCCAGGGATTCTGCCGGGCCGTGTTCAGCGCGGTTGGGACAGCTCCGGTGGTGCTGACAGTTCGCGCTCGGTGACGACGCGATCGTAGGCCAGCCACGCGCCATAGCCCAGGAGTGTGAGCACTGCGGCGAATCCAACGATCACCAATGGGCCCTTCTTTCGGGTGCCGAAGTTGGTCGGTGGGATGGAGTCCCAGGTCACGTCGCGCCCGCCAGGCTGTGCAGCCACGGGGAGATCGTGGTTCGGGGGGCGGCGTGGGACCACGACCTTGGGTACGGTGGGCGCGTCGATTTCGGGTTCGGCTGGAGCGGGGCGCAACGTCGGGCCAGGTTCTTCGTAGTTCGGGAGCGGAGACGAGACGACCTCGTCGACGCCCCGGCTGAGCTCGGGAATGTCCCGCGCGGAGTGCCGCGCGCGTTCGAGCATGTCCTTGTCGATGGTCGGGGTGCGCAGCTCGCCCTGGATCAATACGGATTCGGAACCGGTGCCGCCTTCGTAGACTTCCGCGACCAAGTCTGCGCGGCTCTCTGCCGCGTCTAACGCGCGCGCGATGAGCTTCTTGCGTTTTTCCGTGCGCGCCGCGAGCTTCTCGCTGACGTAGGTGGAAACATCGGACTGAGTTGTGGGGCCGCACAGCTGCACAATGGCGGTCTCCAGATCCCGGTGCATTTCTTCGGCGGTGGCGTAGCGACCTTCGGGGGTGTAGGCCAAGGCGGTGTAGACGATCTCGCCGATTTCCGGGGGAACACCGCGGATCGGTTCCGGGGGCAAGCCTTTGACCAGCTGGGCCAGGGTCGCGAGCTGGTTGTCCCCCTCGTAGGGCGTTCGACCGCTGAGCAGCTGATACAGCATGACTCCCGCCGCCCAGATGTCGGCGCGCGCGTCGACGTCTTTGCCCAGCGCTTGCTCCGGCGCCATGTACGCCACTTTGCCTTTGATCACGCCGGCGCTCGTTTCTTCACCCAGGCGATCGATGGCCTTGGCCACGCCGAAGTCGATCACTTTGACCTCGCCGCTGATTCCGACCAACACGTTGGCCGGTGAAACGTCCCGATGCACGACGCCGCGCCTCTGCCCGTCTTCGCCTTTGATCTCGTGGGCAGCGTGCAGCCCCGCCAGGGTGTCTGAAACGATGCGCAACACAACACCGAGGGGCAGCTTTTCCCCCGTGCTGTGCACAACACGACGCAGCGCGGCAACGGAGTCCCCATCGATCCATTCCAGGATCAGGTACATCAGATCGCCCTCTTGCCCGAGGTCCAAGATCTGCGCGACGTTGGGGTGGCGGATGCTCGCGATGATCGCGGCCTCGTCCAAAAACATCTTCTGGAACCGCGGATCGGCCGCGTGCTGCGCCAGGATGGTCTTGACGGCGACCAACTTCTCGAAGCCGTGACGGCCTGTCAGGCGGCCCACCCATACCTGCGCCATGCCGCCCTGGGCGATTGGGCAGAGCATCTCGTAGCGATCGAGCTTGCTGCCGGGGGAGAGCGGGGAGCCAGTGGTCATGCTGCGATCCAGGTTTTTCCCGTGTCGGGAGGTTTCTGGCAAGGACACATTGAGCGAAGCGTGGGGATAGGGGTCTGGAGGGGCGCATGCCCGCTTGGTTGGGCGCCCAGACCGGTGTAGCCTAACTCCATGGGCACCAACCCGATTTTGGGAATCGACGTGTATGTGGCCCTCGCAGCGGTGGGCTGGGCGGACGGGCAGCTGACACGAGAAGCTGCCGACGCCATCTTGCGCACAGCGTCTGAGGAGGGCCTGGACATCAACGCGCTGTCGAAAATCGAAGAGGCGGTACAAAAACCGGTGGATGTGGGGGTCGTAGACCGCATGAACATGTCCAAGTCCGATCGCCTCTACGTCTACGCGGTGGCGTCGTGGATCGCGGCCATCGACGGTCCGGCGTCCGAGGCAGCCCAAGACGCACTGAACAAACTAGGTGTTGCTTTGGGAGTGCCGGAGGCGCCGCGGAAGCACGCCGATGAAATCATGCGAGAAGTCGCCGCCGAGGATTCGCGGCCGGAGCGATTTGATCTCGCAGTGCTGCGCGCCACCCTGGACGATCGCCTAGAGGCTGCCCGCATGGCGCGCCTTGCGATGCTGGGTGACGAAGAACTGCCGCCGCAAGAGTAGTTGCGGGCGTTAGGATTTATCGTCGCCCTCTTCTGCAGGTGTGACGCGTACCTCAAGTAGGTGGATGCGGCGTCGGTTGGCTTCCAGCACGGAAAACTGGGCGATGCCGACTTGGACGGAGTCGCCAATACGTGGCGAGCGACCCAGCTCTGAAAGCACCAGCCCGCCGACGGTGTCTTCATCTCTATCCGAGAGCTCCAGGCCAATGGCTTGTTCGAGGTCCATCACCAGAATCGAGCCGGCCACTCGCCACACGCCGGGCTCCATGGCCACCACGTCCGGGTGTTCTTCGTCGAATTCGTCCTGGATCTGGCCGACGATTTCTTCGATCACATCTTCAAGCGTCACGATGCCGCTGACGCCACCATATTCGTCGACGACGGCCGCCATATGCAGGCGCTCTTGGCGCATGCGACGCAGCAACTTGTCGAGGGGGAGCGTTTCGGGCACGAACTCTAAGTCTCGATTGATGTCTTCTAGGGACTTGAGTTCGTCCTGTTTGTAGAACAGATCCTTGATGTGCAGCAGGCCCACGACTTCATCAAGGTCCCCTTTGCACAGTGGGAAGCGAGTGAAGGCGCTCTCCCGCGCAATCTCGATGTTGTCTTCCACGGACTGCGTCAGGGAGAGGTAGATCACGTCTGCGCGGGGCACCATGATGTGTCGCGCGACGCGATGCGTGAGTTCGAAAATGTTGTCCAGGAGTTTGCGGGTATCCTTATGCAATTCGCCGGCATGTTCACTGCTCAGCATCAGGCGCATTTCTTCTTCGCTGTGCGCTAGCTCCGCTTCAGAAACGGGAGCGACGCCGACGAGCCGAAGCAGCGCGTTCGAGGCGTGGTTCAACAGCCAGATCAACGGATAGGTGATCTTGAAGAACGCATAGAGCGGCAGTGACAAGAGAAGGGTAGTGGCTTCCGGTCGACGAATCGCGAATGTCTTGGGCGCCTGCTCGCCAAGTACGATGTGCAGCACCGTGATGAGAGTGAACGCAACCGTGATGCCCACGGTCTGGGTTGCAGCCGGCGAAATTCCGGGGATCTTTTCGAGCACAGGAGCCAAGATCCAGGCGAACGCTGGCTCTCCGATCCAACCCAAGGCCAGACTCGAAAGCGTGATGCCGAGCTGGCAGGCGGACAGGTAGGCGTCCATGTTGCCAATCAGATGCATGCTGGTCTTTCCGCGCAGCTCTCCGCGCGCGGCGTGCGGCTCGATCTGCGTGGAGCGCACTTTGACCAGCGCGAATTCCGCTGCGACGAAGAAGCCGTTCAAGGCGACGAACAGCATGCCCAACCCCAGACCGACCCACGGATCGAAACTGGCGTGCTCGGCTGGTAAGCCACCGGAATACGCTGAAGCGCCGGAGCTCATCCGAATACCTGCGCCGCCGCGCGAATCACTTCAACAGAACTCAACCGAACAGCCGGAACCATGGGCCTCATGCGCGCACTCGACTCCCCCAAATATGCCTCTGCTCAGTCAAATGCCGCCCCAGCCTAACGCGGCAGGCCAAGGGGCGCGGGACCAATCTCGCTTCACCCCGGAAATGCCCGGGATTCTAGGCGTTCTTGTGGTGACGTGTGTTCAATAGTTGGCCCAAGGCGGCCGGTTTCTATAAGTGAAATGACCCAGGATGCTGGGGGCGGAGGAACTTTGGGCAACAGGCGCGGCGCTCGTCATTCTCGAGCTCGGCTATCTGTTTTGGTTTTCGGGTCGGGGGCGGCGCGCAGAAAGCCGGGGATCACGACTGGTGCGGGATGCTCAGCAGCTGGGGTTGCGCACGCGGCTCTAGCCCCGCTGTGGATCGATCCCGCGGGCAAAGCGTCGCCCTAGGCACCGGGGCCGGCTTCGTCGTCGTCTCCCATGCGGAAGAAGCTCCGGATCCGCCCCAAGATGTCGACCCGCGACGGCGCACCCACTCGTGAGTCGCGCTCGTCGAGGTTTTCGCGCACGACCTCTAGCTCCGCTTGTCTCCGTGTGAGGACATCGGCGAGCTGTTCGGCCACGTCTGGGCGCAACGCGAGCACGCGCTCGACGTCCTTCTTGTCGACGCGATAGCATTCGACGGCATCGAGGGCGACGATGTTGGCGGTGCGTTTCTCGCCGGTGAGCAAGCTCATCTCGCCTACGAAGGAGCCCGGTCCGAGTCGAGCGACTTGGCTTCTCTTGCGCCCGGTCGTGACTACCACGCCGACTTGGCCACGGGTGACGATGTACAGGCAGTGGCCGTCGTCACCCTGGTGCGTCAGGTATTCCCCGGCTGCGAAGCGGTAGAGCCCCATATGTTCTGCAAGGATGGCCAATTCTTCCGGACGCAGTTCGTGAAACAGATCGACATGCTGCAGCGCCTCGTGGCGGCGCTGCAGTTCTTCGCCAAGCTTCGTCGCTTTGCGTTCGACGGTCTCTTCGGTCACGAACAGCGCCTGCGCCGGGATGCTGAGGGGAATTCCAGCGCGGCCGAGGGCCAGCATGATCCGCGACAGGACACGGCTGTCCGCGAGGGCGTCTCGTTCCACGTCCACCAAAAAGTAGCGCGAAGCGTAGCGGGCATAGCTTTCGCGGATCTCCAGCAGCACGCAGTCCGGCGCGGGATCCTTTGAGATCCCTTCGAGAGGCGCATCACGCAGGGCGTGGATCACTGCCGTCATGACCTGGTGAGGGTCGGTGCGAAAATCAACATTGAAGTGGACCCAGCGACGCCATAGCGGCGCCGCGCCGGCGCGGCGTCCAATCACCCGCACCTGTTCCTTCACCAGAAGGCTATTGGGTACGATGACAGTTTCCCAGTCACGGGTTTCGATAGCTGTGTAGCGCCAACTGATTTCCGTGACTCTGCCCTCTTTGCCCGCGACGTTGATCCAGTCGCCCACGCGAACGGAGTTGTCGGTCTGCAGGGCGAGGCCACCCACGATATTGCCGAGGGTGTCTTGCAGCGCGAGACCAATGACCGCCGTCAGTACTGCGGACGTCGTGATCAGGCCGGAGAGGTTGAAGCCCGCACGCGCGGCAATGGCGAAAAGCACGATGACCGTTGCAACGCCGACCATGACGTCCTGCAAGATCTTCGGAAGTGCGAACTTGATGCGCGGCAAAATGGCTGCGAATAAGATCACGCCGGCCATGTTCACCACGGCTATGCCCGCGAACAGAACGCAGGCCAGGCGAACATCGCGGTACTGGGACGCTCCCGTGGCGCGCAGAGCGCCGACCAACGGCAGCAGCACGATGTGCAAGACGACGAAAGCGCCGATGCTGGCGAGGCGCCTGCGCTCGATGGAGACACTGCGCCCGATGACCACCGTGATGACGAGGCCAAGCAGGAGAAAAACCGAGTAGTCGTCGGCCGCTTCCGCGATGATTCCGTCCCAAATCGACATGCGGCCGCCACGATAGCCCGAGCCTGGCAAAGGGGTTACTGAGCGTCCGTCGCGCCCCGCTTCTAGCCGCGGATTGCCGCCGCCGCGGCGCGGGAGGCCACCGGAACGGGCTATGCTGAGGCGATGCGGCGCTGGGCCTGGCTCTTTTTGGCGATGGCGTGCGTGAGCGTGGTGCTGTTCGTGCTGCAGTCGCGCCGCGCGTCACCGGTCGCCGACGCAGATCCCGTGCCGTCGGCGGCCAGTAGCGCGAGCCCGGCGAAGAAGCGGCTGAGCGTGCGCGTCTTGAGCCAAGGGCAACCCTTTGCCGGCGCCCGCGTGCAGCTCTTCGACGCAGAACACTTGCAGCTGCTCGCCACGGTCACTTCCAATGTCGCTGGAGAGGCCATGTTCGAAGGGCTCGAGGCGGCCAGGGTCCTCGCGGTCGTTGAGCATCCGGAGCTGGAGCGCCGCAGCACTTCGCTCGAATTGATCGCGGGTCGCACGGACATCAGCATGGATCTCGCGCGTGGCGTCACGCTGCGCGGCGTGGTCAGTGACGAGAACGGTGCGTCCGTCGCCGATGTCGTCGTCGCGGCGGTATCGGCGGATGGCAAGCGCAAACGCACGGTCAAGACGGATGCACGCGGAGCTTATGTCGTTGCGATGCTGTCGCCGGGCAGCTTTCGGGTGGAAGTGACGACGGGCCGCCATCTTCCTTATGTCAGTTCGGGCATCGAACTCTCCCGCGCCGGCACGACAACGACGCACGACGTGCGTCTGGCGCCTGGAAGGGTGTTGGCCGGCCGCGTCGTCGATCAAGCCGGTAAGCCGCTGCCCGGTGTGAGCGTCGGCAGTTCAGATCCCGGGTCCGGGGCGACGAATACCGATGCAGACGGGCGCTTCGAGCTGCTCGGCATGGGCGAGGCCCCCGTGAACCTATTTGCGTCTCATCCGGGGTTTGCGGCGACTCACGAACGCGGCGTTCGGCCCGGCGCTCGGGGCGTGGAGCTGCGCTTGCTTCCTGAGGCTTCCGTGCGCGGCCGTGTGGTGTGGCCAAAGAACGTACACGAACTGCTGATCAGTGTTTGCCACCACGACGTGCACTTCGACAAAGAGGTGTGCCTGGCCCGGGTTCAGCTGCGCCACCCCGACGTCGACTACGTGATGTCTGGACTGCCCGCTGGGCGATTCGACGTGGTCGCGGAGGGGGATGGGATCGTGACGCAACGCGTGGTGACGAACCTTAGCTCCGGTGTCGTGACGGAACTTACACCGATACAGCTCGCGACTCCCTGACCGGCGGCCTTGTTTGCCCGAGCGGACGAGCGCACAATGCTACGCATGCGATGGACTGCCGTCCCCGTCCTGCTCTTTGCGTTGGGTTGTAGCAACGTGTTGGGTTTCGATGAGGTCACGTTCAAGGACGGCGACAGCGGAGTCGCCGGACAGGCGGGCGCTAGCAGCGGGGGCAGCGCGGGTAGCGTCACCGGAGGAAGCGCTGGCGCCAGCAGCGGTGGACAGTCCGCGAGCGGCGGCGTTGGCAACGCGGGTGGTGCGCCAGCGGGCGGCGGCACGTCGAGCGGCGGAGCACCAAGTGGCGGCACGTCGAGCGGCGGCGCATCAAGTGGCGGCAGCCCGGGCGGAGGTGGCACGTCGAGCGGTGGCAGCCCGGGCGGAGGTGGCACGTCGAGCGGTGGTAGCCCGGGTGGAGGCGGTACGTCGAGCGGTGGCAGCCCGGGCGGAGGCGGCACGTCCAGCGGCGGCAGCCCGGGTGGAGGCGGGACGGCGGGCGGCGGCCGCCCGGG
>CALMUT010000213.1 GCA_937872925.1 uncultured Myxococcales bacterium
GATCTACTTCACCGATCCCGGCTGGCAGTCGCCGGTGCCGGAGCCGCAGGCCGCAATCATCGCGCCCGTTGCGCCGCGGCGCATGGCGCGCTCGACGATCAGCGGATGGATCCAGCCGGCGCAGGGCACGCGCATGACGACGAAGCCTTCAAGGTCCGGGCTCTCGCGCTCGGCGTTGACTTGTACCTGGGCGCCGACGCCCTCGGCGCATAAGAACGCGACGGGCAGTCCAGGGCGCTCCTTGACGGCTTCGTCGAGCTGTTTGCGGATGTCGAAGGAGCCGTACCAGTCGACGCCCACGCCCGCGGAGTCACAGGAGCCGGCGCAGATCCCACAGCCGACACACAGGTCGGCGTTGACGAAGGCGCGAGCGTCAAACTCCTTGCCGTCGGTGCGCGGCTGCATGGAAATCGCGTCGTAGGGGCAATCCGAATAACACTTGCGGCAAGCGTTGCAGCGCGATTCGACGACCAAGGCCGGCTGCGCGCGCTTGCGAGCCAGCACGAACGGAAGCGAAAGCATCACCGCGCCGCCGATCAAAAAGAGCGCCCACAGCGCGCCTCCCCCAAGTCGCTCGGTAAGCACCAGGGGCAGCAAGTAGAAGGCGTCGAAGCTTTGGCTGCTACTGGTGACCGCCATCTGGGCGGGGGGAGCCAAATCCGCGGGCACTGCGACGCTCAAGATCGACAGCCCGACGGTGGTCCAAGTCGTCAGCACGACTTTGGTCCAAAATTGTGGACGGCTCAGGCGCTTGATGTGGATCCAGAGCACGATGCCGAGCGCCAACGGCACCAGCATGTGCACGAAGAACACCACGAAGAAGAGTAGCGAGTTGACCTTCGCGTCCACCAAGAACGAGCGCGATAGCGGATCGGCAAAGATGGGCAGCACGTCCAGCATGCGGGCGGTGCCCCGAGCCACCAGCTCGCCGCGCTCGTCCCAGACCAGCCAGTAGCCGAGCCAGCCGATCACCCACAGCAGCAGAAGCAAGATCGAGCCGGTGATCCAGGCGAGCCAGCGGGCTCCTCCGAAACGCCGCGCGGCAAATAGCCGCAGCGCGTGCACGAGCACAAACAGCATGCACGCATCGGAGCTGTAGCGATGCAGAGTGCGCACGAAGCCCGAGGTGTAGGGCGCCGCCGTCATGGCTTGTACCGAGGCGTACGCGCCGTGCACGCTGGTCTGGTACCAGAACAGCAACACGATGCCGGTGATGACCGCGATCAAGAACGTGGTGGTGGCGATGGCGCCGGACTGCACCAGCGGATTGTGTTCGGGGGGAAGGACGCGCCCGGTCCAGGCATCCAGGCGTTGCAATAGAGCGTCTACGGCGCGAAAGGCCGGCTCGCCACGCACGCGGGGCTCAGCGCTCTCCGGGATCAGCGGCAGACTCCGCCGCGGCGTCGGGGCGGAGGGCGGCACACTCGGCGTGTCTTCGCGCTCGGCGTGCTCGCTGTCGGTGATCCCTCCCTCCCTGTTCCCCCCCTCCGTCGTTTCCGCCGGCTGGGTCGAGGACATAGTCAGGTTTCCTTTGCGAGAAGGCGCATGGCTTCGGTGAGCCACTGCTCTTGCTGCTCACCCAGGGTGAGGCGGTAGGCAACCTTACCGCGTTTGTCGAGCACGATGAATAGGTTCGCGTGGTCGATCTGTTTGGTGTCGTGGTTCATTTCCCTGGCGATTTCGTAAGCATCGAGGATCTTATTGACCCTTTCGCTGTCTCCGCCCAGGAAGTGGTAGGTCGGCGCTGGCGCCTGGTAGCGGACAGACGCCTGCTTGAGGACCGGTGTCTTGTCGTACTCGGGGTTGAGAGTGATGGCGAGCAGACGGATCTGGGCGCGCTCTGGATCGGTGAGCTTGCCAATGGCCCGTCGCGCCTGGCCCATGATCAATGGACAGGTGTGTCCACAGGTTGCGTAGACGCCGGTCAACACGACGACCTGGCCGCGAAGGGACTCGAGGGTCACGCGCTGGCCATCTTGGTTGTCGAGATCCACCGGAAACGCGTCTTTGGCCGTGCGCAGCGCCACCGCGGGAAAGACCGCCTTGGCTTGAGCGGGGGAGCCCAGACTGATCAAGGAAACCAGGACCGCCGTCACCAGCAGCGCCGAGATACCGAAATAGGGCACGGTCTTTCTCGGCGTGTTGCGAAATACCTGCCGAATGGGGTCCCTCCAGACGACGGCGAGAACCAGACTCAGCACAGCGGGCTGCGCCAAGAACATGAAGACGTAGCCCCATTCCAGACCGCCGTGTTCTGGGTCTAGGCCGTAGCACCAGACGCGGAACTCCTCTGCGAACGCCCCAAGTCCGGACTCGGATGCGGGCAGGAGTAGCATCAAGATCTGAAACAGCTCGACGCTGAACATGACGCCCAAGGTCAAAACCGGGAACCGAAAGGAAGAAAAGAACTCGTACAAGTGGCTCAGGCCGCGAGGCAGTCCAGTGGGATGCTGGTTGGCATTGCGGCTGCACCTTCGGCCATCGCCGCCGTCCGAGTCGTCTTCGGGCTCCTGCTCCGGGCGTGCCAAGAAGGCGACGCTGATGGGGGCAGTGAGTTCGGTGGACGGCGGCATGGCTTGGTCTCTTCGGTTGTTGGGACTCAGCGTACTTGCCAGACGTCTGCTAGCGCTTTCCAGTTCGCGAAGTAGTACACCGCGAAGGATAGCAGCAGGATCAGTGTGAGCACGAAGGTGCCGGGAGCCGCATGCATTTGGTCTCCTTTGTGCGCGCCTTCATTGTCGATGACGTCCGCAGCTTTTTCTTGTTTTGCCATGACTTTGCTCCTCACCAGGCGGGCATCTTGCCTTCGATTTTCTTACCGAAGAACACTGCGATGACGGTTGGAATGACGAACATGAGCAAGCCCACGAAGGCGATGATGCCTCCGATGCCAACCATGCCCAGGAAGATGTGCACACTCGGGTCGAAGCTGGCCGCGTGGGTGGCACCCGTGAACTCCACGTCCCAATGTCGACGTGCGACGCCGTAAGAACCGGCGAAGGACATGCCCACCGCGAGGATCACCACGCCAAGGGTGAACACGTAGGGCTGCGCGCGACAGATGGCGCGCATGGGGAATTCTCGCCGGAAAATCAGCGGCACGACGTAGTAGGCCAGCGCCATGAACGCGGTGGTGGTGCCACCAACGACGGTGGTGTGGAAGTGGCCGGGAATGCGCAGGGTGTTGTGGGCGATGATGTTGATTTGCTCGGTGCCCAAGGTCACGCCGGTGATGCCGCCCAAGAAGCCGAACACCACTAGGCTCAGGAAGAAGCCCGAGAAGCCTGGATTGCGCCAAGGTGCAGCACCGAGCCAACCGAATAGCCCCTTGTCGTGTCCTTGCTTGCGCAGCGCGACTTCGACGGCGGCGGGCACCGTGTAGCCGTGGATCATCGAGGCGAGCACGGCGAGGTACATCGCGTAGGAGGTGTTCCAGATCTTCCATCCGGCGCTCACCCCTGGGTCCACCAGAAGATGGTGGGCAGACGCCAAGTTGATGAACAGGATGTAGAGCAAGAACGCGGTGCGGGAGACGCCCTGGTTCAGCACCTTGGCGCCTACGGTGATGGCTCCAAGCAGGTACCAAACGCTGACCATGGCCGCGACGTTCACCTGCTGCGACTGGTGGCCAAGGCCCCACCAAACTAGACGGTAGACGGCCGGGTCTGGGCTCGGCAGCACCTCGATCGACCACAAGAACGTCGGGATCATGATGCCCGCGCCGTGGCCCAGAGTGACCACTGCGATGATAGCCGCCGTGATGGCTCCAAAAACGACTAGCGGGACAGAGCCCGAGTAGGTCTTGTCACGTTTGGCAATGTAGACGGTGGCGAAGAAGTTGATCACGCCGATCAGGGTCCCGACGGCAACAAAAATGATCGACAGATAGAACAGGGGGTGCGCGCGTAGAGGCGCGTAGGACGTCATCATCACGTCGCTGGTGCCCATCAAGATCATGGTGTCCAGCGTCACTGCGCCCACGGCCATGAGCACGAAGCCCGCCCAGGCCAGGCCAGCCGAGGCCAGTCGCGTCTTTAGCAAGGCCGTGGCTGCGAAGTACAGAATCGCGACCTCCATGAAGAGGATCCACAGGATCAGCATATTGAGCCCGTGGAACGTGGTCAGGCGGTAGTACCAGTCCGCCGGCAACAGGTGCACCGCGCTCCAGCGCGTCATTGCGATCAGCAGCGCGGCGATGCCGCCGAGCAGCAAGAATACCACCGCGAAGACGGCGTGTAGCTTGATGAACTTCTCGGCCGTGAGGTCGACGGTGAGTCCGGTCGTGGCGCAGACTCGTGCCATGCCGGGGGCGTGGTTGCCTTTCGGCTCGACTGCCGTTTCGGGCAGCGCGTCTTCAACGGTGGGGTCCATTGTGGTCATGGCTTACTCCGTGACGATGATCTTGCCGGTCATCTGGTGGTGACCGATGCCGCAGAATTCGTTGCAAATCACCGGGAACTCCCCGGCGGTGGTGGGCGTGATGGTCAGCACGTGGTCGTAGCCCGGCAGGATTTGGAAGTTCATGTTGATGGGCATCACCGACCAACCGTGTTGGAGGTCGAGGCTGGACAGATGAATGCGGTAGGTCTGTCCCTTCTTGAGCTGCAAGATGGGATAGAAGGTCCACATCTGGGCTTGCATGTAGGCGTCGCCGCCGGGCGCAGGCTCCACGATGGGCACGCCGTTTTGCTCGCCTACCTTATTGGACTCGACGAATTGCTGGACGCGCGCCGCAAACTTCGCGGGTTCAACGGTGTAGGCTTCGCCGGTGCTATTTTGCTTTCCCTTGAAGTGCCAGTACGGCATGGCCAGGGTCAGCACGACACACCAGAGCAGCGCCAAGCCGATCCAGGCGCGCTCGGTGCCGGTGGGCGCCTTGAGCCAGTTCGGCGCAACAGATGCTAGCGGGCTTTCCATCGACGTGTTCCTTCCTTACGGCAGAGTGGCGGACGGCAGATTGGAGAGCTCGATCAAGCCCCACAGGGTGTACGAGATCGCCGGTACCAGGACGCCGAGGGCGAGCAGTAGCCAGGTGTTGTCGAGCAATCGCTCGAGCCAGTGAACAGTAACCGGGGTTGATTCAGCCATGAGATCCTCCGAGCTCGGATGACAAAGGAGCCTCCGCAGGCGAGGTGCGCTGCAAGCGCAGCACGCGGAAAGTGAGTGCGATGAACATGAGCCCACCGACGATGGCGACGAGACCGCCGACGCCCATGACGCCGAGACCGATCCAGGCGCCCAGTTCGCGGGAGGTCTGTTCGGCGCCGTAGAGCTTGCGGCCCATGCCGTGGGCGCCGCTGTAGCCAAAGCCGACGGCAAAGATCGCCTGCCCGATGGCAAAGACCGCGGGCTGCGCGATGGCGAGCTTGCGGCGGCGTTCGGTGGCTGTGAGGTGCAGCCCGGCCGCGTGCAAGAGCGGGTAAGTCACGGCCATGAAGGCAACCGTCACGCCGCCGATGGCCGCGTGGTAGTGCGCCGGGATCAGCGTGGTGGAGTCCCGAATGAGTGCGCCGAGCACCCAACCCAAGAGGGTAAGACCGAGGCTTGCGACGAAGCCGACGCGGCGGAGGGAGAATGCGCCTCCGGGGGTGCGCGTCTTGAAGAATGCGATCACGCTGGCGATGGCCAAGACGGCGATGGGTGGAAAAATCCCCCAGCGCATCAGGGTGGTGAAGCCTTCTCGTGCGGCAGTGTCCTGCACGCCGGCGGCTGCGAGCATCGGCGCCCAGAGCCACGGCAGTACCAGCAGACCAAAACACAGCGACGCCAACCAGCGTGGCATCACTTGCTGGCGCGTGTCACCGGCCAGCAGGATGAGCCAGGTGCTCGCCATCGCGGCGCTGCCTGCTGCAGAGAGCACATGACCGCCGCCCCAGTTGGCCAGCTCGTAGCGCACATCTGCAGCCAAGCCCGATGGAGTGCTCGACCAAGACGCGGCGAAGGTGAGTGCAGCGACGATCAAGAGCAGACCCGTCGCGCGCAGGCCGGGGATGGCTGCTTCCGGGATGAACAGTAGCGAACTGGGTGCCGGCTCTGATGGGAGCAGACGCCGATCCACGATCCCGATCAGCACGCCCAAGGCGAAGATGATCAAGCCGGCGCCGAAGGACCAGTGCTCGATCATCGGCACGTAGTTGGAGAGCACGGGCTTCGCACCCGGCGCCATCGCGGACAAAACCAGAAGCCCGACGCCGCCGGTGGACACGAAGACTCCCGCCCGGCTCACGAGCGAGCTTTCACCCGCTCGCGGTAAGAGGAAGAGGAGCGCGGTCGCAAAGGCGTAGGCCCAAACGACGAGCGAGAGGTCGACATGCACCACCAGGCAGCGCCGGAAAAACAGTGGGTCGCTGACCAGCGCGGACGTACCGGGCGCGCGCGCGATCACCAACATCAACGAGAGCATTCCGGCGAGCACCAGCGAGCCGACGGCGAGCGCAATCCAACGCCGGATGGCGCGGGCTTCGGGCAATGTCGAGATCTCGGAGTTCATGAGGGCCGGTGCGTTTGGGATTGATCTCTATGGATAAAGTTGTCTATTGATAGAACGCCGAGAGAGTCCTGGGTATGACAAGTGTCAAGTCTTCCAAGCGAAAGCTCCCCGTCGCCCGAGCGCGGCGCCCACGCTCCCGCGCCCGGGTGGCTCCCCTGAGCCAGACTGCAGAATACGCCCTGCGAGCCCTGTCCCAGCTGGCGGCACAGCGCCCGGCGCGGGCGTTGACCGCCCAGGAGCTGGCGCGCCTGACCCTGGTTCCCGCCTCGTATCTCTCGAAGATCTTGCGCAAATTGGTGGCTGCGGGGTTGCTCGATTCCCAGAAGGGCCACGGGGGGGGCTTTGTGCTGTCGCGGCCCGCGGTGACGGTGCGACTGAGTGACGTGCTCGACGCGGTGGACGAGATGCCCAGCGAAGAGCGATGCGCGTTCGGCTGGGGCGACTGCGACGCGGCGCACCCCTGTCCGCTGCATCCGGCTTGGTCTCGGCTCAACAACGCATTGCGCGAGTGGGCGACGTCGACGACTCTGCAGGATGTGGCCGGCAAAGCTCACCGCCGCTGACCCCTCGCGCTGCGTTGCCAGCGTCACTTCTTGAAGCCTCGGATCAGCTTCACCAGCTCTTTGACCTGGTCGTCTTTGCCCTTCAAATCAGGATTGGGCGGCATCGCGGCGCTCTTGCCGGCAGCGGCGCCGCCTTCCACGATGACTTTGGCGATGTGTTCGTCGGTGACCTCGCCCTGCCAGGCGGCGTCAGAGAAGTTTCTCGGCTTGGGATCGAGCGCCGCGGCGCCCGCGCCGTCCCCGGCGCCGGTTTTGCCGTGGCAGACTTCGCACTTCATCGCGAAGTATTTTTTGGCCGCTGCTTCCGGGGAAGCGGCGGTAGCGGGTTCCCCCGTGGAAGCGGTGGAGGACGCGGTTTCCTTCTTGCCGCAGGCTGAAGCGGCGAGGGCGAGCAGCAAGATGGCGCAGATTGAAGCGGGTTTGGTCACGATCGTGTCTCCTGGGTGGAGCGCGCGGCTTCATGCAGCACGCGGGGTGCACGCTATCCGTCCAGATGTGTTTGGAGAATGAGCGACGTCACACGCTCCGCATCTGAAGGGCGAATTTCGACTCGCGTCCGCCCCCCTATTCGGCCGGCGCCGCGGCGGCGGGCGGCGAGGCCGGCGGGCGGACGGATTCCGGCGACAGCTCGCCTTTGAGCACGGGGATGGCCAGCTTGATGCCAAGGGTCAGCACCATCAGGCCGAAGGCCCACACGCCTGCGGTGATCTTCCATTCGGTGAGGGTGGGCACATACTCCACGATCTCGTGCAGGGTGCTGGGGATGAAGCCGGGCACGATCAGCCCCATGCCCTTTTCGATCCACACGCCGACCAACGCAAACAAGCACGCCGTGTTGAGCAGCGTCAGCCGCGTGCGCGAGCCCGGTAAATGCAGCAGCACCGCGGCAAGGACGTTCAGGCCAATGCCAGTCCAGATCCAGGGCACGAGTGCCGACTTGCCGTGCAGTCCGAAAAACAAATACGTGCCCGACGCCGCGTGGGAGCCGCCACCGTAGAAGATGGTGAACATCTCCGACGCCAGCATGAACAGGTTGACCAGGACCGTGATGCGCAGGACGCGCGCCAAGGTGTCGATGGGCCCCCGTCCGATCTTCAGCTTCAACGTGCGGCGCATGACCTGCAAGAGCAGGATGACGAACGCGGGCCCCGTAATGAACGCTGACGCAATGAAGCGCGGCGCGAGCAGCGCGGAGTTCCAGAAGGGGCGTCCGCCCAAGCCGCTGTAGAGGAACGCCGTGACCGTGTGGATGGACACGGCCCAGACGATCGACAGGAAGACGAAGGGCAGGTACCAGCGTTTGCTGGGCGTTCGGCCCAAGAAACGCATGTAGATCAGGTAGCCGGCAACGTGCAGATTGAGCAGCAAGTAGCCGGACAGCACGATCACGTCCCAGCTGAGCATGGAGATGGGCCAGTTGAAGCGGCCGATGCCGGGCAGCATGTGCCAGAAGCGATCCGGACGGCCCATGTCCACGCTGACGAAGAGTAGGCACATGAAGATGGACGCGATCGCCAAAAGCTCGCCCACGATCACGACGTCGTGCATCTCGTGGTCGTCGTAGAGATACGCCGGGATCACCATCATGACGGCGCCCGCGGCCAGGCCCACCAAGAACGTGAAGTTGGCGATGTACAGACCCCAGCTGACGTGGTCCGTCATGGCCGTCAGCGCCATGCCCTGACTGACTTGGTGCGCCCAGGCATTGACGCCCACCAGGGCGATCGCCGTCAGCACCGTCATCCACACGTAAAACCGCGGGCGCCCGTCCGTAGCCAGGCGCAGCGCCGTCCAAAGGAAGCGGGGATAACTGAGGTGGTGCGCGGAACTCATGGGGGCTCTTGAGACGCTCGGGTTAGCTATCGAAGTAGTAGAAAAAGCGCGGTCGCGTGCCGAGGTCTTCTTTCAATACGAAGACGCGCTTGTTTTCCAAGACCCAGCGGATTTCGCTGTCGGGGTCGAGCAGATTGCCGAACACGCGTGCGCCGGTGGGGCAGGCTTCCAGACAGGCGGGCAGCCGCCCCTGCCGCGTGCGGTGCAGACAGAAGGTGCATTTTTCGACCACACCTTGGGGGCGGATCCGGTTGGAGAGGTAGGCCTGGTCGGGGTTGATCTCTTCCGCGGGCACCTCCGGCTTCTTCCAGTTGAAGCGACGCGCGTGGTACGGGCAAGCTGCTTCGCAGTAGCGGCAGCCAATGCACCAGTTGTAGTCGACGACCACGATGCCGTCGGACTCCTTCCAAGTTGCCTGCACCGGGCAGACCTTGACGCAGGGAGCGTTGTCACACTGCTGGCACTGTACTGGCATGTAGTACTTGCCATCCGCCGGCACGGGGTGATCGTAGGTCGCGCTTCCGCGCTCCATGTCGAAGCTGCCTTGCTCCATCTCCAGGACGCGGATGTAGGAGTTGTTCGTGCTGCGGTCGTGGTTGTTCTCGATGTGGCACGCTTCGGCGCAGCGCCGACAACCGATACAGACCGAGAGATTCAGGGCGTAGCCAAACTCCACGCCTTGCTGAGGGCGCAGATCCTGAATCGTCACCTTTTTGCCGTATTTGCGCTCGGTATCGTCCTCTAGGCGCCGCAGCACTTTGGCGAGCTCCTGCGGGGAGAGCTCTTGGTAGTGCTTCTGGAGGAACTCGTCGACGCTCTGTTCCTTGCTCCAGGCTGCCAGCGGCGCCAGAGCGCGGGCAAAGGCCGCGGCGCCGAGGGTGCCGCCCAGAACCTTGAGCACGGTACGACGCTTGGGGTCCATCAGTGCGCTCCCGCGGTGGAGTTTTCGAGGCCCCGATCCTTCGGGGGCAATACGGGAGCGCCGCCGATGTACTTGGGCATGTGCGGATCGTGGCAGCTCACGCAAGACGCCTTGTACTGTTTGCCCTGCTTGGGATCCCAACTGCCCTGCAGGCCGCCGTGGGCGCTGTGGTCATAGCCCTTGCGCCGTGCGCTGTGGCACTGCGAACACAACTCGACAACATCCCTCATTTCGACTTGATTGCCATCGGCAAGGCGCAGATGCCCGACCTTGCCGGGTACGTGGCAGGACGCGCAGTTGAGCTTGCCGTGTTGGAACTGTAGTCCGACGTGGAACTCGTCGAGTTCTGCGGTGGATGTCGGCAGCGTGTCGCTCTTGCGCAGGGAATGGCAGGTCACGCAAGCCACGCGCAGACTGCGACCGAGGGCGTCCTTCTTAGAGCTCTCGATGCTGGTCAATGCCTTGGGGCGGTCCACTTCCGCTGGGGCCCGTGGCGCGCGCGCGCTGCCCAGCGTGCCCGTCGGACGCGTATTGGGGTCGCCGCACGCGACCGAAAGCAAAAGCAGCAGCAGCACTGACGCGTCTCGCACGGCTGCGGCCGACTGCACGGGATGTGCCATCAAGGCAGCATCGGCAATTGGGCGCTTTCTGACGCCGACTCCGCGCATCGGATGCGTTTCAGCGGACGCCCGCGCAACAGCTGCGCCGCAGCCTCCCGGAAGCATTAAAAAAACTCCTGAAAGTCAGCGCGGGCTCCCTGGTGCAGACCTTGCAGAAGGCGCCGCCGATGGCCATCGCTTCGGTACTTCTGTCCATTGAACCAGACCAGGAACTGCAGGCACGGGCGGCCCTGGGCGAACGCCCGGAGCTGACCCTCGGTGCAACCATCGCTGGGCGGATCCCCGCCGTGGTCGAGAGCGGCGACGCGCGCAGCCTAGAGCAGCTGCTGCGCGACTACTGCGGGGCGCCCGGGGTGCTGTTTGCCGACGTGGTCGGTGTGGACTTCGGGGAGGAGTTGGAGAACCTGCATGCAACGGCGTGAATTTGTGAAGGCCAGCGCGATGAGCGCGGCGGTGGTTGCGGCGACGCGCCTGGCGAAGGGCCGGGATCCGGTCGAAGGCGTGCCTCGCTCTGTCCAAGAACGCGTGGACGGGGATGTGCGCTGGAACAAAGCGCCCTGCCGGTTCTGTGGCACCGGCTGTCACGTGCAGGTTGGCGTCAAAGGCGGCAAGGTCGTCGCGATTGCGGGGGACCAAAAGGCCGAGGTCAACCGCGGCCTTTTGTGCGTGAAGGGCTATCACGTTGCGCTGGCCTTGTACGGCAAGGATCGGCTGACCAAGCCCTTGCTGCGCAAGAACGGAAAGCTCACTCCCATTTCGTGGAAAGAAGCCATCGACGTCGTTGCGCAGCGCGTGCTCAAAGACCCCAAGGGCTTTGCGTTCTACGGCAGCGGCCAGTGGACCATCGGTGAGGGCTACGCCGCCCAGAAGTTCATGAAGGGTGGCCTGTCCAACAACCACATCGATCCTAACGCGCGCCTGTGCATGGCGTCTGCAGTGACGGGATTCCTCGCGGCCTACGGTGTCGACGAACCTGCGGGCGTCTTCGACGACCTAGACAAGGCCGACGTGGTGTTGCTGTGGGGCAATAACCCGGCGGAAATGCACCCAGTGTTGTTCTCGCGCATCATCGACCGGCGCGTGCGCGGGGAGAAGGTGGTGCTGATCGATCTCTGCACGCGGCGCACGCGTTCGAGCGAACACGCGGACTACGTGTGGCTCTTCAAGCCGCATACGGATCTGGCAGTGGCCAACGGCATCACGCATCTGTTGTTGGAGCGTGGCACCTACGACAAGGAGTTCGTCGAACGCCATTGCGCGTTCCGGGCGGATAGCGATCCTCCCGCGCTGCCCGGCAAAGCGATTGACTTCGCCGAGTTCAAGAAGCGCATGGCGGAATACACGCCAGAGCGCGTGGAGGAAATCTCCGGCGTGCCTGCGGCGGCGATCCACCTGATGGCGGATCTCTTCGGTAAGCGTGACATCCGCATCACCAGCCTGTGGTGCATGGGCATGAACCAACACACCGCGGGTACGGCCATCAACACACTAGTGCACGGCGTGCACCTTTTGAGCGGACACTTTGGCCGCCCGGGCGATGCGCCCACAAGTCTGACGGGACAGCCGTCGGCATGCGGCACTGCGCGGGAAGTGGGCACATTGGCCCACGCGCTGCCCGGCGGCCGGGTCGTGGCCAAGGATCTGCATCGCAAGCAGAGTGAAGAGTATTGGAATCTTCCCCCCGGGCGTATCAACAAGAAACCCGGCTACCACACCATCGAGATGTGGGATCGCTTCTCGACTCCTGCTGCAAAGGGAGGCGACATCCACACCATCTGGGTGCAAGTCACCAATCCCGGCCAGTCGATGCCGAACCGCCCCAAGCTGGTCGACCCAAGCCGCAAGGATCCCGACAAGTTCCTGATCGTCAGTGACGTGTACCCGACCGCGACGACAGAAATCGCCGACTTGGTGCTGCCGTCGGCGATGTGGGTCGAGAAAAACGGCATGTTCGGCAACTCCGAGCGGCGCACGCAGCAGTGGTTCAAGATGGTCAACCCGCCCGGGGAAGCCCGCGACGACTGCTGGCAGACCATCGCCGTGGCCCACCGGCTGTTCGAACTTGGCTTCGAAGGCATGAAGGACAAGGACGGCAAGTTCTTGTTCCATACCGAGAAGGACGGCAAGGAGGTGCCGATCTGGGACTTCTCGAAGTACTACTCTGTCAACGTCGACAAGGCGCTGTTCGAGGAATACCGCAAGTTCTCTCGGTTGAAGCATAAGGATTTGGCGCCCTACGACGAGTACGTCAAGGCGCGGGGTCTGCGCTGGCCGGTGATCGAGCAGAAGGACGGATCTTGGAAAGAGACGCGCTGGCGTTTCGCGGCCTTTGACGACAGCTACGTCAAGAAGGGCTCGGAGTTCGAGTTCTACCACTCGACGACCGACGACGGCCGCGCCCAGATCTGGTTCCGACCCTACGCGCCGCCGCCGGAAAGCCCCGACAAGACGTATCCGTTTTGGCTGTGTACCGGGCGCGTCTTGGAGCACTGGCATACGGGCACCATGACCGGGCGCGTTCCGCAGCTGCGCCGCGCTATGCCCAGCGCCTATGTAGAGATGCACCGTGACGACGCCCTCGAGCTGGGCATTCAAAACGGCGAAACGGTTCGGTTGGAATCCCGCCGTGGCAGCCTCGAGCTTGCGGTGTGGATCGACGGCCGCGGCGCGCCCCCGCGCGGCTCGTTGTTTGTGCCGTTCTTTGATGAAAAGCGCATCATCAACAATCTGACTTTGGACGCCCACTGCCCGTTTTCGAAACAGCCCGACTACAAGAAGTGCGCGGTGCGGGTGAAACGACTGGGCGAGAAGGCCACATGAACCTGACCAACGGCGGCAATGTGGACCGGCGGCTGCTGTCGGCGCTCGCCGTGGCCACGCTCACGGTAGCCGGCGTGGGCTTCATGTCGGCAACGCGTGCGCCGCCGCAAGCCGCCCAGCCCGCGCCGCTGGCGTCCGCGGAAGACCATGCCGCGAACCTTGCGAAGATGCCGCGTTACCAGGGCATGATGGAGACGCGGCGTGGGCCCAATGCGGCCATGTATCGCTCCGCGTTCGAGAAGCTAGTCGCGGACAGGCCGGGGCCCTTTGCACCAGTCGAGCAGACCGAGGAGGAACGCGCGCGCGTGCTGGAGGCGAGGGCGAGTCGCCGGGCCTATTCCGGTGCGCCGCCGACCATCCCCCATGCCATCGACCAGCGCGCCATGCCGGACTGCCGAGTGTGCCACGAAACCGGGGCGACCATCGCGGGGCGCCGCGCGCCGGCCATGAGCCACGGCCGGCTGGACAACTGCACACAATGCCACGTGACCGTCGCGTCGCCAGAGCAGTTGCCGAGCGCCGAGCTGATCGAAAACAGCTTTGCGCCGCTGCAGGCCGAGGCGAAGGGCAGCCGCGCTTGGCCTGGCGCGCCGCCGACGATGCCCCACACCACCCACATGCGGGAAAACTGCTCCAGCTGTCATGGCGCTCTGGGCGCAAATGGGATCCGTACTTCGCACCCGTATCGACAGAGCTGTCAGCAATGCCATGTGTCGTCCGCAGTGCTGGATCAGCGCGCCGCGCAGCCGTCTCCGCCGCCATGGGAGATCAAGCAGTGACCTCCCAGGAGGTCTTCGAGGGGACTCTCGATGGGCCGGACCTGACGCGCGTGCTTCGTGACATCGAGCTCTGCGCCGACGTGATTGAGGTGCGTGTGAAGGGCGGGCCTCAAGACTACGCGGATGCCAACGACTGCAGCTTTGCCCAAGGCAGCGCACTGTTGCGGGACGGCCGGGCCGTGGGTCTGCAGATCCGTTATCGCCACGACGGCACGGAGTGGTGGGACACGATCCTGCGCGGCGGTGGTGGCTACCGATTGATCCGCACCCGCGTTCCGGACCTGGACGAGAGCTGACGCCTGAAGGACGGGTGCTGATGCGTGAAAGAGAGTTGCTGGCGCGTGGTGTGGGGGGCCAGTGTCAGAAAAAACGATATGCATACAAACTATTTTTGGCACGCGAAGAACGCCCCAACCCGCAACCCGGGTGCTTCTTCATGGCGCGGATCACTACCGCGCGCGTCGGCGGGTGTAGTCGGCGTAGTCGCGTGGCGTCTAGGCTGCGTCGTCGCTCTGCCCGGCGGCGCGGCGCAGTTTTTCGAGATCGTCGATGCGGAAGCCGTCGGAGAGGGTCGCGACGACCCCTTCACGCTCCCAGCGGCTCATGGTGCGAATCGTTGTCTCTAGGGTGGTTGCCACAAGGTCCGCCAACTCGCGCCGCGACAGGGCGAGGGGCACGTGACTGGTGCCGTCTTCGAAATCGTCGCCGAGCTTTTCGTAGAGTTCCAAGATGAGCGTCGCCAAACGCGCTTCCACGGTGCCGGCGCTCAGCACATCGATCTTGCCGTGCAGCGCACTGAGCTTGTCCGCCATGCCGCACGCCAAGGACATGCCGAGCTCCGGCTGGCGTTCGAGGCAGCGTCGTACGGCGTCGCCAGGAGCTTCAATGATCGAGACGGTGTCGGTCGCTGCAATGGCATCGGCCGGGTAGGGGATGTTGCGTACGAAGGCGACGTCTCCGATGCTCTCGCCGGGACCAAAGATCCCGCAGATGGTCGAGCGACCCTTGGGCGCCGGCCGCACCACCTTTACTAAGCCCTGGGCCACCACGACCAGTCCTCGCGGTGCGTCGCCCGCATGCCAGATGGCGTCTCCGCGACCGAATACCCGCGTGGTCGTACAGCGGGTCAGCTGGGCCAGGGCGGCGGGATCGATCCCGGCGAGGGCCCGGGTGCGGGCGAGGATGTGGGTTTCGCTCACGGCGTGGTCTAGACTAGCAAGCAACGTTCCCGGACGGTTGCGCTTCTCAGTTGTGGGAAATCATCTCGGCTAGATCGCCTTGCGATGCAAAATTTGCGCCGGCTTTGGATTGCGCGGCACGGCTTGCGCGGCGGGCTGCGGGGACACGCTCAGGGGCGGCGTCTCGATCGCGACTTGGCCGTCGGGGAAGAAGTCTGCGAAGCCGGGCTCGACGACTGTGTCGAGGCGTTTGGCGACGGCCTCGGCCTGGCTCAGATCGAGGCGGATCCCATGCGCGGCCAGGTCGCCTTGCATGCGGTGCTGCAATCGTTTGATGCGCTGGAACGTAGAGACGTACGCGCCGCGCCAGATTTCCAAGTAGGGACGGTGGTCCATCGGATTTGCGGAAAGCAGCCGGCGCACGCGGTTGGAGGGCAGGAAGGTGTAGGTGCTGACATCAGGGTGCTTGCGCAACACCCAATTGCGAGTGTTGGCAAAGCGCGTGTAGGACAGGGCGCGGATGTCTTGATCGATGTTGTAGAGCACGCCCTGGCGATTGATGGCGCCGGGTTCGTGGGACACATAGGGCACGAAAGGATCGAGCACGAATACGAGCTTGGCCCCGCGTCCAATGGCCTCGACGAAGTTTGATGTTCGCGTGACGGCGCCGTCTTCGTAGTAGCGCGCTTCGATCTCCACGGACGAGAACGCTGGATGCACACTGAGCGAGGCTTGGATCGCGCGGCTGATGGGCACATGATCGGCGCCCTCACTGCCGAAGAGCACATGGCCGCGCAGATCTTGGTCCGTCGCGCCGATATACAGCGGCCTTCGCAGCTGTCGGAAGTCGTTGGTCGCCCCCGGCTGGCTGAGGATTTCGCGCAACATGCGCTCGAAGCCGTCCGAACGGAACGGCGGTCCGATCAGCGCCGAGTAGTCCAAAAACAGGTCATTGAGCCGGGGCAGCCGCCGCCGCCAGACCAGGCTATACAGCGCTTTCCAGAACAATTCGCTGCCGGCGAATAGACGGCGCTTCATGTCGGGAAAATTGATGTGTCCTAAGCGGAACAGCTGGAGATCCAGATCTGGTACGCGACCTCCGGGATGGCCGGCGAGAGCAGCCATGAACTCGCTTACGGAGTACCCCGCTGAAAGCACTCCGGTCACCACCGCGCCCGCGCTGATGCCAAAGAACATGTCGAAGTCGTTCACGGGGCGATCGATGCAATCGTCCAAGCACTTCAGAGCGCCGAGCTCGAAGTAGATCCCGGTGATGCCGCCGCCGGACGCCGCCAGTGCGATCTTGCCCCCGGCCCGCGCCCCCAGGAGGGTTTCCAGGGCCTGGGCGACGCGCCCTTCGAACTGTGCGCGCGTTTCGGAGTCGGGATGCGCTCGCAAGATCGAGCCCACGCCGCGAGCTCCCAACTCCGCAACCCAGTGGTCGGCCCGAACCAAGTCTGCGTCGGCCACGAGGGCCATGATGCGGTGAAACGCGTAGCGCGCCTCCACGTCTTGGTGGCTATCCAGCTGGTCGAGCAACGCGAAGCCCTGTTGCACGGCATCCGCCGCGCTCGAGCCGGAGCTGCGCAGATCGAGCAGCAAGACGTCAACGTACTCGGTGCTGACGGCGGCGTGCACTTCGGCGGCAGTGTTGCAGCTGGCCCACTCGGGATCCGTCGGGGCGGTCTCACTTCGTCTGGCCAATGCCGCGCGCAGCCTCTGGTCCGGCCCGGCGGGAGCAAAGGTCACGATGCGCTTGCGACGCGGTGGGCTGGCGGGAGAATGAAAATCTGACACGGGACGTCTTGTTGGTCGCTGCGCTGGGAATTGAAAGCACGACGCGTGCCTGGCACCTGCGCTTTTGGGGCTCCCGACGGCGCGAGCAAGTCGGGCTCAGGGTGTCGTCAGCGCCGACCAGTGCAGGGCCTGACTTGCCTGGGAGCAGGCGCCCGGGCAGGACGGCCCGTCGGGTTTCACGGTCGCGTAGGACATCGCAACGTCAACGGGCGTGTAATCATTCGTCGCGTCCCGCAGCGCCAGGCGCAGCTTTGCGGGGCGCCCCGCGACACGCACCGTCAAACGAGTGCCTAGGTTCTTGACGCTGGCGCCACAGTCCACGTTGATGCCGGTGGGCGCGGGCGTGGGCTCGCAATCCGCTTCCGTTGCAAGCACTGGGGCCACCGACACGCTGAAGTCGCCGGTCTTGCAGTCCAGCAGCCACGGCCGGTCCCAGCTGACGTCTGGGGAGGCAAGGAGACAGCGGGTGTCTTGCGCGTCGGTTCCGTCTTCCCCGGAAACGATGAACTCGAAATCGCTTCCCGAGCTCTCCGGCAGCATCAGCGAAAGCTCTGCGGAGTCCGCACAGCCGGTCGGTTGGGACGGGCAACTGGGGAACAAACAGCCCGATGTCGCCAAGCCGCCAACTAAGACAAGAAAAAGAGCACGGTGCACTGATCGGACATACGTGCAGGCCCCTGGGGTCCTTCCTTTCGCCCGCTCCTCCAAAGCGGTGCCCTCCCGCGGATGCTACGCTGGGTCGACGGATCGCCCGAGGGAGTCTCGATGCCCATCACGACAAGCACAATCATGAAGCGGCTCTTGAGCATTGCCACGCTATGCGTGGCGGGGAGCGTCGCCGCTTGTGGCGGCAGCGGCTCGAGCGACGGGAGCGGCGGTGCTGGTGGGACTTCGCCAGGCACGTCGCACATCGTGTTTCAGATCAGCAACAGCCTGAGCTATTGCAAGACGTCCAGTTGCGGTTCGACAGGCGGCGACGTTGGCGTCCTCGACGCCAGCGGCAAGTCGCTTCGACTGAGTGCCGGGGACTGCTACACCCCCTGCGACACGTGCGAGATGCTGCCGTGTCCGGGTGCAGCTTGCCAAGAGGCTCACGGCATCGAGGTGACGGGCGCTGAACTCAACTGGGACGGACACTACTTCGAAGACGGTACCTGCAATGGCACGGTTGCATGTGTGACACGCAGGTTCGCAGCCCCCGGCAAGTACACTGCCAAGATGTGCGCCACTCCCGGCGACGTCGTCGACGCACCGCCGTCGACTCTGAAGCAATGCGTGACATCGGGCCCCGCAGAATGCGCCGAAGTCGAGTTCGACTTTCCGTCCAGCGCGCCCGTAACCGCGCAACTACCCTGAGGTTCGGCTCGGATCCGAGGTGGTGCCCTAGCTTCGCGCGGGTTGATGGTAGGGTGAATTCGATGGCTGCCCCGCCGCCGCGCAAGCGCTCTGTTCCCGATCCGGCTGAAACCGCCGAGGCGAAGCCCGCATTCGGAGCGCGCAAGCCCCCGCCTCCCCGCACACCTCTGGCAACGGGGGGCGCGAGCACGTTCGCGGGGCCGTCCGTCGATCGCGACCTGGTGCGCGGCGTCGCACGGGAAGTTGCGAACGTCGCCGTCAGCGCCGTCAAAGCCGACGTCGGGGCGATCGCCGCGCAGCTGGCGACCATGGAGCGCCGCCTGGAAGCGCTTGAGGGCGCGGATGCGGCGGCGCGCGTCGACGTTCTCGAACGGCAAATCGCGACGATGGTGAAGTTGCAGCAAGAGGCCCTGGCCGCCTCCGCCGCACGCCCCGGGGCGCCTCCACCCATGCCCGCCGCAGCGCCACAAGCTGCGGCTGCGGCTGCGCCTGTGGTGGCGGCTGCGGCACAGCCGGCGGTGGCGCCACAAGTTGCGGGCACGGCTGCGGCAGCGGGTGCGCCACAAGTTGCGGGCACGGCTGCGGCAGCGGGTGCGCCACAAGTTGCGGGCA
>CALMUT010000214.1 GCA_937872925.1 uncultured Myxococcales bacterium
CCTCGGGGCCGGACATGGTTTGCATAAAGTGTTAGCGGAGACGGAGGGATTCGAACCCTCGGTACCCTTGCAGGTACACATGATTTCCAATCATGCACCTTCGGCCGCTCGGTCACGTCTCCTATGCCACCCGCGCAATTGCTCAGGGGGCGCCGCGCTTTTCAAGTTGATTTGCGCGGCCGAACCTTAAACCGGCCCGGCGGAGAGAGAGGGATTCGAACCCTCGGTACCCTCGCGGGTACACCTGATTTCGAATCAGGCACCTTCGACCACTCGGACATCTCTCCGCGGCGGAATCTGTCAGCCGGTCGGGTCAGTGTCAATCGAGAGTGCTGGGGCATTGACACGGCGCGTCATGGTGGTCAAATTGGGGCTTCAGCGAGGAAAAGACTATGTTTGAGCCGCTATTTGCCCACTTTGGCCCGCTGCCGTCGGCTGCCCTGCTCCTGGCGCTGTTGGGGATTGCGCTGGTCTCTCCGGTTCGGCACCTGGTTTCCGTGGCAGAAGTCGGCCCCTGCCTGCGCGCGCGCCTGCGCCGGCTCTCTCAGCTCCACGCCCTGTCCTGAAGGGCGGTCCAGCGGGCGTGCGCCGCCCCGCGATTGCCCTGCGTCCGCGTCGAGGCGAGAGTCCACCCATGGCGCTGTCCCCTCGACTGTTGCTCCTCACTTGGTTGACGGCGGGACCTGCGGTTGCGCAAGCGGTGCCAGACGCTGGCGAAGCCGCGGCGAGCGACGACGCGCCGTCGGTCGCGCCCGACGCGGAAGCAAGCCAAGACGCGCCGCTCGCCGCGCAAGCGCCTCTCACGCCGGCAAAGACCGCGTCGGCTGCGCCGCCAAAGACCACCGCAGCGTCGGCCCAGACAGCGACCTCAGCGACCGTCGCGCCAATCGCTGCGCCCAGCACTCCGCCCGCTCCGGAACGGAAACGTCAGCCGGCCACTTTCGGTTTTCAACTCAGCTCCGGCGTGGTCGCTCGGGTTGGTGGCGGACTGGATCCGGCATTCGCCGAGCATGAGCGCGTCGATCTCGCCTACGGCTTCGGCGCTTGGTTTGCACCGAACGAGCTGCTCGCCCTCGGATTACGCATTGAGCGCATCGGCCAGGGCGGAGAGGAATCCAAAACTGGCGCCGCAACCCTGCGTGTGCAGCGTGACATCGACGCCCTTTGGCTGGGCGCCCGCGTCTACGCCGCCCGCATGGAGCGTCTGGGGCTCTACATGGGCCTGGGCGTGGGGCTTTCCGCTCAGAGGCTGTCCGCCAACGGTGCGCGTCCCTCGCAGAATTTCGGTCCCGGGTCGACCTTCACCTGCCGTGCGAGTGATGGTCCCGGACTCTCACTGAGCGGCGGAGGTGGCACCGATCTGCAGATGGACGACCACCTGGCGTTCATCGCCGAAGGCGCCGTCAGCGCGTTTCGGCACAGCGGCGACCGCCTGGACGGCTGCGCGCCCGGTTCGGGCTCGGTCACCAACGTGAGCGCGATGATCGGTCTCTTGTACCGTTTCGAGGTCGAAGCGTTGAGCGATGGCCTTTGACAAGTCGTAACTTGACGAGTCGTAACTTGACGAGTGTTCGAAGCGGGAGCTCTAGGCGCGGTAGTTTGGCGCTTCTTCGGTGATGATCACGTCGTGCACGTGGCTTTCGCGCAGGGCGGCCCCGGAGATGCGGATGAACTCGCCGTTTTCGCGTAGCTCGGCGATGGTCTTGGAACCCGTGTAGCCCATGCCCGCGCGCAGCCCGCCCACGAGTTGCAGGACGATCTGCACCAAGGAGCCGCGGTGCGGCACCCGGCCTTCGATTCCTTCGGGCACGAGTTTTTCGTCGGCGGTGCCAGTCTGACCGTAGCGATCTTTGCTGCCGCGCTTCATGGCGCCCATGGAGCCCATGCCGCGGTATGTTTTGTAGCTGCGCCCTTGGTACAGCACGAGTTCGCCGGGTGCTTCGTCGGTTCCGGCGAAGAGCGAGCCGATCATGACCGTGGAGGCACCCGCGGCGATGGCCTTGGTCACGTCACCGGAGTATTTGATCCCACCGTCGGCGATCACCGGGATGCCATGTTTGTCGGCGACTTCCGCGCAGTCGGCGATGGCGGTGATCTGCGGCACGCCGATGCCGGCGATGATGCGCGTGGTGCAGATGCTGCCCGGGCCGATACCCACCTTGATCGCGTCCACACCTGCGGCAATGAGCGCTTCGGCGGCTTTGGCGGTGGCGATGTTTCCTGCGACGATCTGCATTTTTGCGTGGCGTTTGCGGGCGTCGGCAACGGCGGCGATCACCCCCTTGGAATGCCCGTGCGCTGTATCGATAACGATGACGTCCACACCGGCTTCGACCAGGGCATCTGCACGCTTGGCGCCCTCTTCACCCGGACCGATAGCGGCGCCGACGCGCAGTCGCCCGCGTTCGTCTTTGAGTGCCAGAGGATTGCGCTCGGCTTGCATCAAATCCTTGATCGTGATCAGCCCGACCAGCTTGCCGCCGTCGACCACGAGCAACTTCTCGATGCGGTGTTTGTGCAAGAGCTGTCGCGCGGCGTCGGGCTTGACGCTTGCGTTCACGGTGACGAGCTCCGTGGTCATCAAGGCGCTGACGGGTTGGTCCAGGTTTTTCTCAAAGCGAATGTCGCGTGCCGTCAAGATGCCGACGGGACTGTCGCCTTCGACGACGGGGACACCCGAGACGTCGTTCTCGCGCATCACTGCCAGCGCTTCGCGCAGGGGCTGCGACGGGCGCACCGTGACCGGGTCGACGATGATGCCACTCTCCGCGCGTTTGACGCGGTCGACTTCGTGGGCCTGGTCCTCGATGCTGAGGTTCTTGTGGATGATGCCGATGCCGCCCTGACGGGCCATGGCAATGGCGGAGCGCGCTTCGGTCACGGAGTCCATGGCCGCACTCACCAGGGGCGTGTTCAGGGTGATGCCACGGCACAGACGGGACGACACGTCGACGTCCGCGGGCAACACCTCGCTATAAGCAGGGACGAGCATGACGTCGTCGAACGTCAAGCACTCGCGAAGTGACTTCTCCATGGCGCAGCTTACCAAAGCCGCGCCCCCTGGACCACGCTGACAATCCCTGGTTTTTCTCGGGCCGAAGCGATGTCCTGCTGGGCAGCGCGTGGCATGCCGGGCGTGACCACGCCAAGGGCCTGACTGCCACCTGCCCTGGCGCAGCCTCTCGTGCTACAACATCGCCGGCTGAGGAGAAAATTGATGAGGCGAAGTGTTCTCGCTGTGGCGATGGGGTCTGTCCTTCTGACGACCGCTTGCGGTACGGCTCCGGATCATTCGGAGCAGGTTGGCAATGCCGAGGCGCATATCGTGGGCGGCTTCGTGGACGATACGGACAAGGCCGCAGTGGGGCTGGCCATCAACGGTGCCGACATCGGGTTCAACTTCTTCTCCGGGCATTGCTCCGGGACGCTGATCGCACCGAACCTAGTGCTGACCGCACGCCACTGTGTAGCGCTCACGCCTCAAGGCGGCGTGGTGTGTGGGTCGACCGCCTTCGGGCAGCAGGGTCCGGGCAGCGTCTTTCGTGTGACGACGGAGACCGTGCGCCCGAATAAAGACGGTCCGTCGTATTACAAAGGTACCGGCACCGTGGTCGTGCCGGAGAATTCCACGGACATCTGCGGCTACGACATTGCGATGATCATCCTGGAAGGCGCGGGCATCCCTGAGAGCGTCACCAAGCCGATCATTCCCCGCATCGATGCGCCGGCGGCGACGCCGGAGGGCTACTCCTCCGTAGGTTATGGCCTGACGGATCCCAATGATCAGAACGGAACGTCTTCGGGCACGCGCATGCGCCTGGACGGCAGCACCGTGACCTGCAAGGGGCCGACGCAGTGTGCGCCGCAACTCCTTGGCGGACAGGTCCAAGATACCGAGTGGATGGGGGACAGCCGCACTTGCCCGGGTGACTCGGGTGGCCCCGCGCTGGATGAGCAGGGGCGCGTCATTGGCGTGCTGTCTCGGGGGCCGCAGGGCTGCATTTCCAGTGTGTATGGCGACGTCGGTTCCTGGGGCGATCTGATCATCAAGACCGCCCTGGATGCAGCCAAACAAGGTGGTTACGAGCCGCCGTTCTGGGCCACGACAGGGTCGAGCACTCCGCCGATTGAACCCGACGCTGGCGCAGATGGTGGGCCGGGCGGGCCCCTGGGCGAGACCTGCACCGGCGCGTGTGCGAACGGCTACCAGTGCTACAGCAGCGGCGGTCCTACGGGCGTGTGTGTACCGGCATGTGATCTGGGCAGCGGCTGCCCGACGGGCTACAGCTGTGACGGCAGGCTCGCGGTTTGCACGCCGGATTCGAATACCAAGGGCACGAGCGAGGGCGGCGACAGCGGCGGTTGCACGGTTTCTGGTCCGGTGCGTCCGGTTCCCTGGGTCTGGGGCGCGCTCGCCCTCAGCCTGATGCTGCTCCGCCGTACACGTCGTAGGTCGTGACGGGCGCAGCAGATCGCCAAAGGACCGCGACTTCGGACGCGGAGGCCGTCGCGAGCGGAGGCTCCCCTCAAAAGGGACCCGACAAGGAGCACGGGCACGGTGGCCACGGGCAAGGTGGCCACGGGCACGGGCACGAAAAGACGCCGACACGGGTGCTCAGCATCGCCCTGGTGCTGACCAGCACCTTCATGGTGGTGGAGGCCGTCGGTGGCGTCATGACGGGAAGCCTCGCGCTGCTCGCGGATGCCGGACACATGTTGGCGGATGCCGGCGCACTGGCGTTGGCCCTGGTCGCGCAGCGCGTGGCGTCGCGTCCCCGTACCCAACATACCACCTTCGGATTGCGCCGCGCGGAGGTCTTGGCGGCGTTCGTCAACGGTATCGCGCTGGCGGTCACCGCGCTTTTCGTGGTGAAGGAGGCGGTCGAGCGCTGGATGACGCCGCGGGAAATCCACGCGCCGGGCATGCTGGCCATCGCAGCGGTTGGCCTTGGCATCAACTTGCTCGTCGCGAGCATCTTGATGCGCGCGCAGAAGGACAGCTTGAACGTGCGCGCTGCGTTTGCGCACGTGGCCATGGATGCGCTCGGGTCGGTGGCGGCGATCATCGCCGGCCTGTGTGTGCTATTTTTCGACTTCAATCGCGCCGACCCGGCGCTGAGTGTGCTGATTGCAGGGCTGGTGGCGTACAGCGGATGGCGTGTGATCCGTGAGACGACGGCGATCTTGTTGGAGGCCACGCCAAGCCACCTCGACGTGATGGCGATTGAGCGCGTCATCCGAGAGTGTCAGGGGGTCCGTGATCTGCACGACCTGCACGTGTGGCGCATCTCGGACCGTTTCGACGCGCTCACGGTGCACGTGACGGTGGAGCGCGGCGCTCATGGCGTGGAAGTGAGCCGGGCCGTGTCTGAGCGGTTGCGGGACGAGTTCGGGCTGACCCACGCGACTGTGCAGCCGGAAGCTGCGCCGCCGGATGCTGTGGTTTCCGTTCGGTCTAGCCGCGACGGCGCGCCCATCCGCCACGCGGGGTAGGGCGCAATGGAAAACCCGCAATAGTTACGGGAAGATAGCAGTGAATTAGCCCCGGCCTGCCACGGTGTCCCCCGCCAAGGTCCTCATGATACCTTAGGCGCGACATGGTCTCGAACGAAGATGATCTGCAAGCACTGCTGATACGCCTGGACCGCCGCTACGATCGCGTCGAAGACGGAACATTCCTAGTCAGCATGGGGGGAGGGCAAGCGCCCGTGGCACTGCGCCTGGCGCCGCCTGTGTTGGTAGCGCAGGTGGAAGTCGGTCCGGCGCCCAAAGGCCAAGGCGTCGAATCGAATGTATTCCGCATGCTCTTGGAGAAGAACGCGACGGACCTGGTC
Source organism: uncultured Myxococcales bacterium (assembly GCA_937872925.1). Taxonomy (GTDB): domain Bacteria; phylum Myxococcota_A; class Polyangia; order Polyangiales; family Polyangiaceae; genus JACKEA01. The sequence goes on from CALMUT010000214.1 coordinate 5,835, forward strand.
CACGCGTCTTATGGCCTGGACGGCGAACACATCATGTTGTCCGCGGCGCTCGAACTGGAGAGCTTGGACATGAATGAGCTGGAGGCCGTCTTGGCGGACATGGGCATGGCCCTGTCCGAACACGTTCCTTCACTCAAGGCCATGATTGAGAAAAAGGGTTGAGCAGAGAATCTGCCGCAGGACCAAGCTGAGAATAAAAGATGGGAATTTTCGCGCGCCTCGCCAGGCTCATCAAGAGCAACCTCAATGATCTGATCAGCCGGTCTGAAGACCCGGAGAAGATGCTCCATCAGATCATCTTGGACATGAACACCCAGCTGGGAGAGGCGAAGAAACAAGTCGCCGCTTCCATTGCCGACGAAAAACGCTTGGCCAAACAAGCCGAGCAGGAAGCTTCCAACGCCGCCGAGTGGGAACGCCGCGCCATGATGGCGGTACGTGCCGGTGACGATGCTTTGGCCAAGGAAGCGCTGGCGCGCAAGGCGGAGCACGCGAGCCTTGCCGAGCAGTACATGGCGCAGTGGCAGAAGCAAAAGCACGCCGTTGAGCAGCTGAAGCTCGCGCTGCGTGCGCTGAACAGCAAGATCGAGGAAGCCAAGCGCAAGAAGAACCTGCTGATCGCTCGGAAGAAGCGGGCAGAAGCTCAGAAGCAGATCCAAGAGACCATGCACGGGCTGCGCAACGCCAGCGCCTTCGAAGCCTTCGACCAAATGGAGCAGAAGATCGGCGCCATGGAGGCCGAGGCCGAGGCCACTGCGGAGCTCAACGAAGAGTATTCCGGCGACATCTTGGCGCACAAATTCAGTCAGCTGGAGCAGACCGCTGGCGCCGAGCAAGACCTGGAGTCCCTTAAGCGCAAGATGGGGCTCTTGCCGCCCGAGCCCGAGCCGCAGCGCGAGGCGCTGCGCGTGGAGGCCGGCGCAGAAGCCGAGGCGCCGCTGGATCAGGCCGAGCAGGAAGAGCTGGCCGCCGCCCTGGCTGAGCTTGAATCGGAGGAGCGCGAGCTAAGGATGAAGCGATGAAGTCGCGCGCGCTCGTCGTAGCGTGCGCGCTCTGCGTCGGCTCCGGCAATGCAGAGGCCGCAGAGGCGTCCTTGGACGCCATGCCGCTGGCAGGTGAAAAGGTGCGCATCGACGGCCTGCTGAAAGAGTGGCGTGGACGCATGACGCGACTTTCACAGTCCGTCAAAGGCGCGCCCACCCGCGTAGAGGGCATGGTCGGCTACGACGACAGCTACGTGTATGTGGCTATCGATGCGCGGGACAAGAAGATCGCGCGCACCGCTGCGGCGGGCAGCGGCGAAGATCACGCGACGCTGTACCTTGGGTTTCCCGACGCGCGTGGCAAGGTGGTCACGCGGCGGATCGAGCTATTCCCCGGAGAGCCGGGCAACGTCGCCGGCGCTGTCAAAGTAGACGGCCGCGCCGTGGCGGGCGCGCAACTGGTGGAAGCTCCGCAAAAGGCCGGTGGTGTGACTTTCGAAGCCAAAGTGCCCTGGTCCGCGCTGCCCGAATCGCGGCTGGTGCGCGTGGGGCTGCGCGCGGCCCTGCGCTACACCGACGCGTCCGCGCCCGGGCGCGTGGTTTCCGTGGTGGCTTCCAGCCAGGCAACCAGTGGCGCCGCACTGCCGCTCTTGCCGCTGGAAGCGGAGCAGGGCCTGCAGGCGTTGCTCAAGCAAAAGCGCATCTCGACCCGGGCGCAGCATTTCGCGGCGGGCAACGTGGCCGGCGACGGCATGTTGGAAAACGTCGCGGTCTACGGCGGGTTTTTGACCATTGCCGGACCGAAGTATCGCGGCGGCAAGCAATTCTTCCACGGAGATCTGGGAGCACTGTCTGTCCCGCGCCTGGAACTAGTGGACTTCGATGGCGATGGGCGGGACGAAATCCTTCTGGTGCGAAGGCTAGGTAGCAAAGACAAACACCGGGACGTGCTTGAGGTGCGCAAGGTCGGATCCGACGATGTCCCGAACGTTCTGTTCAGTCACGAGATCGCCATTGTGACCAAAGACGGCCGCGTGGAGAACGAGGTCAAGATCGAACGTAGTGGCAAGCGACCGAGCATTGTGGTGTCTCAAGGTTCCGCAAATGGCTTCGAGCCGGACAGCTACGCCGAGCCGCGTGCGGGCGACATGCCCCCCACGCTGCTGCCTTGGGAAAGCGTGATTTCTCGAAGCTACAGCTGGGACGGCTCTGCCTTCTCCAAATCCGACGAAAAAACGGGCACGCCCAGCGTAAAGCCCAAAGCCAAGCCGGCTGCGGGGCCTCCACCACCGCCGCCGCCGCGCCCTCCGAGCGCCGACGAGATGCAAGATCGGCTGTATGCGCTGTACCGCAAGGATCGCGGCGTGGGGAAAAAGCCGCCGCGTTTCGACTTCGTCACGAACGTTGCTGGTGATGGCAGCATGGAGCGCGTGTTGGTGCACGACAAAGACATCGTCGTCTTTGGCAAAGGCTACCGCGGCGGCACGAGCTTCGCGTTCATCACGGTGGGCGTAGCGGATAGCAAAGACATCTTGGACGTGACGGCGCGGGATTTGACCGGCGACGGCATGGCGGAAGTCATCGTGCGCGGCGTGCTGCACGCCAAAGCCAGCAAAGAGCTCGGGGGCGACATCGTCGACCGCTACGCACTGTTCGTCTACAAGGCTACCGAGGGTGGCGTGGCGCGTATCTTCGCCGCGGAGACGGGACGAGCGCTGGGCGAAAACCGCATCTTGGGCAGCGTGGCGTTTTTACCGGCGCCCAAGGGCGTCCGCATCGAGCTCCGCCCCGGACGCGCCGTCGGCTGGAGTGAAAAGAGCTATCCCTTCCCGCCAGACACGACGGCAGCCGGTGGGCTGGAGCCGCTGCTCTTGCCCTGGAGCGGGGCATCGCCCCGGGCCTACGCCTTCAACGGCAACCAGTTCGTGGGTCCGTAGCCTCCGAAGCCAAGTGGCCTAGAAGTTCGCGAAGACGCCGAAGGTCAGCCCGTATTCCGCGTAGTTGAAATCGTTTTCGAGGGTCTGATTGCTGATCCGACTCTCGCTCTTGGTCTTGCCCGCAATGCCCACCTCAAACATGCCGCCGAGCAAGAACCCGAAGTGCTCCAGGGGAGTCAGTGCCAGAAGTACTTCGCCGCCGGGGCGCACGTCGGTAAAGGTGGTGGTGGATCCAGCGGAGAGTTCGCTCCGAAAGTAGTGAATGCCACCGCGCAGCCACAGATCCAGGCTCGAGCCCAGGGGCAAAGCAGCGCCGACGCGTGCGCCCAGCAGCAGGGTCTCGCCGAAGCTATCGTTGTCGCTGTAGGTAAACAATCCGCCGACCGAAATCGGGGGGGCCAAGAAGTAGTGCACCCCGATCCGGGAGGTTGGCGTCTGCCCGAAGAAGGGGCCGAGGAACGTCCCCACGTGGACCGCAGTGGTTGACTCGTCGGCGCCATCCGCCTCGAAGCGAGTTGCGACCGCGCCGCCCAGGTGCTCCAGGGACACCACGAGCGGTCGCTCCGTGCCAAACCCACTGGTCTCTTGCGCCAGTGCATCGAGGGGCAGGCTGGCCGCCGCAGCGCAGGCCACAGCCAAACAGGCTCGGGCAAGGCGGGGCATTCTAGAACTCCCCCATGAGGGCGAAAGAAAACCCGATGGCTCGCAGCTGGAAGTCGGCGTCTCCTTGCTTGCCCCAGAGATGAATGTCGATGTTCGGGCCGAAGAGCAGGCCGACGCGATCGACTGGCGTCACGACGGCAAACGCCTCGACGCTCGCTTCGACACTCACGGCGTCGTCACCATCGCTGAATGTAGTAAACAGGCTGGGGCCACCCCGCAGCCAGTAGCCGATATTCTTCTGCAGCGTTCCTGCGTAGCCGACGCGCGGCCCGAGTCTCAGGAGTGCCGCGTCGTCGCTTCCCAAGAACTCTCTTAGGTAGGTGAAGCCGATGAGGCTGCCGTAGTTCAGCCCGTTGTCCTGTTGGCCAAAGAGCCCGATGTGTCCCCAGTAGATTGGATGCAGGCCCACGCTATCGATGGTCTGGCAGCTATCGTCGAGGCATTGCTTCTGCGACTGGAAGCCGAAGATGCGCTCCACCGTGAAGAGAAACGCGTCCCGCTCGCCGAACTTGCCCGTACTCGCCGGTGCTGCTGGCTCTTGTGCGCTGGCCGTGCCACAGATCAGCCCTGCAGCGGCAACGCAGCAGATCAGGGGTCGGTGGAGCGAGCGCATGAGCGTGCATCTCGAATAGCCCAACCCGCGGCCCCTGGGCCAAGATTTGGCGCCGGCTTCCCAGAGATGGCCGGCGCCAAGTTGGCGGAATCACGCGGAAATGGCGAAAGCCTAGGAGGTGGCTTCGGCGCGCCGGATCGGGATGATCTGCACGCGGCGATCGTCGCCCTCGCCGTCGCTCTTGGTCACGACGCCGTCGAACTTCGCCAGGGCCAGATGCACGACGCGCCGGTCCCGGGGACTCATCGGTTCGAAGGTGATGATCTTGCCCTGCTCCATGGCCTGCTTGCCGAGGCGTTTGGCCATGGTCGAGAGCTGGCCGTCCCGACGGGTGCGGTAGCCCTCGGCGTCGACCAACACGTGGCGCTTTTCGGTTCCCGGGCGGTTGATCACCCGGTGGGTCAAGAACTGCAGGGCCGCGAGCACCTGCCCCTTTTTGCCAATGACCCGTCCCGCGTCGGGTCCGGTGATTTCAATGTGCATCTCCGAGTCGTCTTCGCTCTGACGGGGGCGGCGCATGTGCACGCTGCAGTCCATGCCCATCTCGTCGATGATCTTCGTAACGAACTCCAGTGCGAGCTTCGACCGCTCGTCTGTGGGCTCGTAGGCTTCTTCGCGGGCACCGTTGCCGCGCCGACGTCGACGCCGACCGCGCTTCTCTTCGCCGTCCGAGGAGGCCTCGGCTCCGTTGGCGCCCTCGTCGCGATCGCCGTCGTGCTCTAGCAAGTCGCCGTCGTCGTCGTCTTGATCGGCTTCATCGTCCCAGTTGTCTTCGACCTGTTCTTCGGATTCGTTCATGGTCATGCCTTCCCTTTGCCCAAGAGCGCACGCGGTCCGACGCCGCTGTCGTCGTCGGTTTTCCCCTTCTTCTTCTTGCCACGCTTGGGCTTCGACTCGCCCTTAGGCTCGTCGGATGAAACTTTCACTTCTACGGCTTTCTCGGCGGCATTCTGCCGGCGCACGTACCACTCGACGGCTTGCTGCTGCGCGATACCGAGCACACCGTTCGTAAACATATAAACGCCGAGGCCCGAGGGCAAAAACAGCATGAACACCGTGAACATGGCCGGCATGAAGTAGAGCATCATCTTCTGCTGAGCCGCGTCTGCCTGCATGGGCATGAGCTTCTGCTGCAAGAAGGAGTTGGCTCCAATGATGAACGGCAGGATGTAGTACGGGTCTGGCTCGGATAGGTCCGGGAACCACAGGAACGGGATGTTGTACAGCTCCACTGCGGTCTGCAGCGTGGTGTACAGCGCGAACCACACCGGCATGCTGGCCAGCTGCGGCAAACAACCCTTGACCGGATTGACGTTGTGCTTTCGCCACAGCTCCATTTGCGCGAGTCCGCGCGCCTGGGGGTCGTCCTTGTACTTCTCCGTCATGGCGTCGAGCTCTGGCTTGAGCTCGCGCATCTTGATCATGCTCTTGATGCTGGGGACGCTGAGTGGGAAAAGCAGCGTGCGCGCGACCAGCGTCAAAATGATGATCGCAATACCCCAATTGGGGATCCATCCGTGCACCTTGAGCAGGAACGCGACCAGGATCTTGGCGATGGCCGAGAAGAAACCGAGGTCGATCAGCTCCGAGAGGTCGTTTTTGCCGCCGCCAGCCGCCGCGAGTAGGTCGCGTTCCTTCGGCCCGATATAGGTGAGAGCGGAGTACGTTGCCTTCTCGCCGGGAGCCAAGGTCTTGACTGGGTAGGCGAGCCGCGCGCGGTACATGGCGCCGGCATTGGTGTCGTCTTCCTTCTTCTTGAACTTGGAGGAGTCCCAGCGTTCCTCGATCTGCAGCTGGCAGATGGGTTTGGCGTCGCCGGGTGCGCTATGCGGCACAATGGCATGAGAGAAGTAGGCGTTAGAAACGGCGGCGAAAGCGCTGGGTTTCTGGCTTTGGTACCAGTCGCCGGGGTTGAGTTCGCCCTTGAATTCGGGTTCCGCGAACTCGTCGGGTTCGAAGTCTCCGGGCGTGAGGCGTAGCGCGTCTCCGTCGTCCTGGATGCACTCCACATGTGAGATGTACGGGCTGACCCGGAACATGGCGCCGGCGACCTCTTTGTTGGTGCGCCAGGCCGTGGTCTCGATGGAAAGTGCGTGGTCGAGCTTCTTGTCGCTTAGGTTCTCGATGGTCTCTTCGACCTCGAGCTCGTAGGGGCGCTCCGAAGCCCGGATGGTCCGGGTGAGCCGCGTCTTGTCGTCTTCGTAGGACAGCTCACAGGAAGAGCCGTCGGTCTTGACGAGGCGGTAGTCGACGGAATCGAAGTCGAGCTGGAATCCGTTTGGGTGTTTCGCGGCTTCGTTGCGGAAGTGGAAGCGCAACTGGCGGCGTGTCTCCACGTCCGGGGTCGTGGACAGGTCCGTCGCCACACCGCCGCGTTGGTACTTCGCGGTGTTCAGCTCGAAGTGACGCAGCGTGCCGCCGCGAGTGGTGATCTGCGCGCGAAAACGTGGGCCCCAAATGTCGCACAACCGTTCCGGCTTGCGCGTCTTCGGAAAGAGCGCGCTTTCCTCCATGAGCGGCTGGGTGCTCGTCTCTTTGCCCTCGCCGAAAAGCTTCGGCAAGAGCGTGAAGCCTACGAGCGCCAGGAGGCCGAGAAGCAGCCAGCGGGAGAGTCCACTACGTTCCATGAGGGTTTTGTCGAAAAGGGCTGCGGCGCAGGGTCAATCGGTGTTTGCGCCGGGGGCGGGCGAGGGGCCGTCAGCAGGCGCCTCGGCGGCCATGCCCGGGGGAAGAGGTGGCGGATCGTATCCACCAGGATGGAACGGATGGCAACGCATTAAGCGCCGAAATGTGAGCCAACTGCCCCGAAAGGCGCCGTGCAGCTCCAAACAGCGCACGGAGTAGCGGCTACAGGAGGGCTCGAAGCGGCAAACGGGCCCCAACATCCGCGACAGGGTCAGCTGATAGACCCGGATCAGGAGGATGAGTACCTTGGCCAGCATCGGGCCGGAGTTTCCCCCGGATCGCCCAGCCATGCCAGCGTCAGCGGCGAGGTTCTCTGGCCCTGACGTCGCTTTCTGCGCTCAGCGCCTCGCGCCTTGCCATCGATATCTTGCGATCGATGTCGACGCGCGCCGCGAGCCACTGGGCGACGATATCCGCCGGTTTGACAGACGCTGCGCTCTTGCGCGGGATCACCACCAGATCGACATCTGGAGGCCACAGCTCCTGGGTCGCTCGAAACGCTTCCCGAAGCACCCGTTTTACGCGCGATCGCGTCACGGAGTTGCCGACCTTCTTCGACACGGTCAGCCCGAGGCGTGCTCCAGATGTATCTTGTCGGCAGCGCAACAGCAGCGTGCAATGCGGCGTGTGTACGCGCTTGCCTCGTCCTTGGATTGCCACGAATTCCCAGCGCTTGCGCACTCGCCGCGCGCGATCGAACCTGGTTCGCGCGGCAGCTGACGGATCGGAGGCGGTGGACGCTTTGGACGGCGCCAAAAACCTACTTCTTGTAGGTAGTCACAGCGAGGCGGTGTCGCCCCTTGCGTCGGCGATTCTTCAACACGGCCTGTCCGCCGCGCGTCTTCATGCGTTTGCGAAAACCGTGAGTGCGGAGCCGGCTGGTGTTGTGCGGCTGGAATGTACGCTTCATTTTCCGAAACCCTAATCAGAGGCGACCCGGGGACGACGCTTCGCCTCGGGGGGCGGGGAGTCAGCCATGCTCACGACCCCCAGTCAAGTCCCGGGTCCATCGATGGCGACGATTCGTGGGATCCTAGCGAGAAACGCGGAAAATCCCGCGGTTGCTGCCGACACTGACGAAGCTCGGGCCGGGCACTATGCTGCGCCTGATGGCTTTGAAGCTGGCAATCGCCTCGGGCGGACTGATCGTATTGGGATTGCTGCTCGCCCAGCTCAGAGTCCTGCCGCCCCTGGTGTGCTTCGGGACCTCAGTGCTGGGCGGCGCCGCAGGGCTCGCGGTCTTGCCCGCCGCGCTGGTGGCCTGGAAGAACGGCACCAAGGAATGGCATTTCCTGGCCTTGGGCGTGCTGCTTTGGCTCTTGCCACTGCTGCTGCTCTCGTCCGCTCGCGGCAAACCGCGCATCAACGACATCAGCTCGGATCTTGCTGAACCGCCCGAGTTCGTGGCGCTGAAACAGGTACCCGCGAACGGCGGCCGCGACATGAGCTATCCCGAGGAAAACCGCAGCCAACAGCGGGCGGGCTATCCGGACCTGGCTTCCCTCCGCCTCGCCGATAGCCCGAGCGCGGCGATGGCCCGGGCCAAGCAGTCTGCGGAAGCGCTCGGTTGGACGGTGGTCGAGGTGGCCGATGACGCCGGCCGCCTCGAAGCGACCCAGGAAAGCCGTGGGTTTCACTTCGTGGACGACGTGGTGGTCCGGGTACGCTCGACGGACGCCGGGTCCCAGGTTGATGTGCGCAGCAAGTCCCGGGATGGCAAGGGGGACCTTGGCAAGAATGCCGAGAGAATCCAGGCGTTTATGGGCAAGATGGCGTCGGGCAGCTAGGGGGCTGTGACATCGGGCTTGCCCGGCCCCGCCCCTGGTGGTACCTCACGCGACCCAATGCGCGACAACATTCGTCTAGTTTCCACGGCGGGTACCGGCTTCACGTATTACACGACGAAGAACAAACGGACCCAGACGGCCAAGCTCGAGCTCAAGAAGTACGACCCCAAGGTGCGTTCGCACGTCGTCTTCAAAGAGCAGAAGATGCCGCCTCACAGCAAGTGAGGCATAGTTAGCTGCGTGAGCCTCCGAGCCACGCGCCGTCTACGACCGTTCTTGATCCCCGCCCTGATTGGGCTGGCGACTGCTCCTGCGCTCGCATTCGATGCGGTGCCGACGGCCTCGGGGGCAGTGCTCGCTGGAACTCGTTGGTCGACGGACTACTTCGTCGTCGACGGAGTGAGTGCGGGTCCCACGGTCATGATCGTCGGCGGCGTGCACGGCGACGAGATCGCCGGCGCCCGCGCTGCAAGTGACATCCGCTGCTGGAGCATTGCCCGAGGGCGGCTGGTCATCTTGCCCCGAGTCAACGTGCCCGCGCTGGGCAAGGGGTCGCGCCTTGCCCCAGACACGACGCACTCGGATTTGAACCGCAACTTCCCCAGGCATGCGGGAGACGCACCCCGCGGTGCGTTGGCTCGCGCGCTATGGGCCGCGGTGGAAGCAACCAAGCCCGACGTGTTGCTAGACCTGCATGAAGGTTTCGATTTCCATAAGCAGAACCGCCGCAGCGTGGGTAGCTCGGTGCTGTTCTACCCGTCCCGTGCCAACGAAGAGCGTGCTCGCCGGCTCACCAGCGCGGTCAACGCGGGGATCACCGAGCGGAACAAGCGGTTTTCTTTGCTGCGCCCACCGGTGACCGGGAGCTTGGCGCGGTCGGCCTATGAGCGACTCGGAGTGGTGTCGATGATCCTGGAAACCACGAAAATCCAGCCCTTACACGTTCGGGTCGGGCAGCACCATCTCATGGTGGCGCAGTTGCTGCACGACCTGGGCATGCTGCGCCACAAGGCGCCTGCCGGCGAATTGTTGAGCCCGGATGATGTGCCGCTAGGTTGCGCCGAACGCCACGAGCTGGCCAAGGCCGGCAGTGGCACGGGCGCAGCGCCAGTTGACGCCACGCCTCCCGAAGACCCGACTGCCCAAACAGGTCAGTAGGCGCGCAACCAATCCGTGGCTGCGTGTTGGTGCGCGGCGCTGCCAGGCTACCGGGCGCCACACACGCACTGGGCGGGCCCGCGGATCAGCGTTCGCGGGCATGAGAAGAAAGCGTTTCTGGCGCGCCCCGATGGGGACCGCGGTCGTCAATGCCGACGACCGCGGTGGCACGCCGGTCTGCTACTCGCTCAGGATCTTGAATTCCACGCGACGGTTCTTCGCGCGGCCTTCGTCCGTGCCGTTTGTGGCGATGGGTTTGGTTTCGCCAAATCCTTCGGACTCCAGGCGATTTCGGGCGATGCCCTTGTTTGCCAGATAGTCCATGCACGCTGCGGCGCGCTGCTTGGAGAGACGCAAGTTGTAGCCGTCGTTGCCGCGGTCGTCCGTGTGACCGTAGACGCCAATCCGCAGGCCGCCTCGCGCTTTCATTAGTGCGACGATTTCGTCCAGGATCGGATAGCTAGCTTTCTTGATCGTGGCTTTGTTGTACTCGAACTGAATCGGCTCGAGCAGCGCCACTTCGCCGTCTTCGGTGATGCGCGTCAGGCTCGGGCAGCCGTTCTTTTCCGCGATGTTGCTACGGGGACCGGGCTCCGTTGGGCACTTGTCCTCGGTGTCGAGAATGCCGTCATTGTCCGCGTCTTCCTCGGGGCAGCCGTCGGTGTCCTCGATGCCGTCTTTGTCCTCAGGAACGTCCGGGCAAGCGTCTGCAACGTCCGGGATACCGTCGCCGTCGCGATCCGAGCCCGCGGGGCAGCCATCCGTTGGTTCCGGCTTCTTGCCGTCTTCGGGCACCGTCGGACACTTGTCGATGTCGTCGGGGTAGCCGTCGCCATCGGTGTCTTTGGCGTATTCGGCGACGTCCGGAGCCACGCGTACCTTGCGCTCGGGCGAAGTCGCGGTGCTGTCCTTGATCTCGAACCAGTAGCCGATAGAGGTCAGCACGCGCAGATCCGGCGCGCCGTAGCCCGTCGCCAGGCGTGTGCCAGCGCCGCCCATGAACCAAACGCGCTCTTCCTTGCCGATGGCGAAACGCGCCTGTGCGAGCCACTCCAGGTCGGTGTTGCGCCCGGCGAAAAACGTGCTTTCGCCGTTGACCTTGGAAAGGCCGGTGGAGCCCCAGAATTCCGCGCCGAGGCGGATCTTGCCGTTGCGCAGCGGGATGAAGCCGCCCACGCCGTAGCGCAGTTCCGAGGCCAGGAAAAGCACGCCGTTTGGCCCGCCGATGCTGCGTTCCGGACGAAAGTGCGGGCCCAGCATGCCGGTGATCAGGAACTTGCCGAAGTCATACTCGGCGGAACCGTAGATCATGCCGGTGCTCTGATCGTCGCTGGTGTAGCTCTCGGGATCGCCGGTTTTGATCCACAGCGCGCCGCCGGCACCAAGGCGGAACTTGCGGTTGTCGGACTCGTGGAATTTCAGGCGCGTGTCGAGACGCATGTCATGGGTCGCGACTTTCTTCGCGTTCAAACCCTCACCCACGCCCAGGGCTTGGGGATCATCGCCGATGAACTGGTACAGCGACACCGGCAGGGAAACGTTGAAGCTGGCGCGGCCGGCGATCTCCGTACCCACGCTCAAGTAGCTGATGATCTGGCCATCAACCGGGTCCGGCACGCGCTCTTGATTGCGCCCTTCGGCTGCAACGGTTTCGTTGCGCAGTGGATTGAGAGTGAAACCGAAGGCCGCCATGCCGTAGAAGCGCGTCTTTTCGTGCAGGTACGGGCGCCACACCATGTAGCCATCGTCCGGCGCTCCCGAAACCTGCGCGCGATCGAGGTAGAACGTCCTGGTTTGCGCTTCAGCGGCCCTCGGCGCGCACAGCAGCAGCGCGATGGCGACGGCCAAAAGCAGTGCGGGGCGGAGGAAGCGGGGAGTGAGCGAAAGTACGGTATGGGGCGTGCGCACGGCGCGAAAGTACCCTGTCCCGCGCCGCATTGAAAACCCGAACGCCGTCGCCGGGCGCCTTCCGGCACCTCGGATGGCAACCCCTTGAAAATGTTCGGATAATCGTGCTGTGCCGGGGAGGCGATGCGCCCAACGCTCAGCGCTGGGTGGCGAAGACCTCACAGACCCAGAGCGTCCCGGCCGCCTCCACGACCCCGATGCCGATTTGTGTGTACCGGGGATCGACCACGTTGCTGCGGTGAGACGGGCTAGCCCAAATCACTCGGTGGGCGCGCGCCGGACTCTGCGCCCGCGCGATGTTCTCGCCGTACCCCGTGAAGTGCAGCCCCGCGGTTTGAATGCGCGCCGCCAGGCCGCCCGCCCCCAAATCGTGTGCCAGCACCTTCTTCTCATGCATGGCGCTGGCGTGTGCCTGCGCAATGGCGTCCAAGTCTTTTGAACGACTGAGTGGGCTGATCCTTTCCGACATGCGCGCGGCGTTCACCATCCTAAGCAGTTGCGCTTCGGGGTCCGTGCTCGCGTCAGACAGTTCGCCGGGCGCCGGGTGGGGCGCGTACGCAGCCGGAGGCGCGACGTCTGCAAAGAACATCGCTTCTGCAACCGGGCGTGGGCCAACGTCCAGGTCCGCGAGCAATTGTGCCGTCCAGGGTCCCGGTTCCGACGCCGCGAAGCGCGCGCGCGCAATACCGCGATCGAATTGCGTCGGCACGGGCTTCGGAGCGCCTCGGGGCCCGAGCAGCACGAGCTTGGCGTCCGTCGCCGGAACCAACAGCTTGGCTGAGAAGCTCAGCCACTGCCCCGTGCGCGCGCGACTTGCGAGCGGCGAGAGATCCGCGACGACGTCCGAAAGCAGGAGCACCAACGCTTCGCTCTCGCCGCGCACGCGCGCGGCGCCGCAACGCCGCGTGCCCAGCTTTGCGATCCCTCCGAGCCAAGCGGCGGCGCGCTTGGTCGCGCTGGCGTCGTCAATGCCACCGCCCGATAGAGACCAGGCTCGTGGCCACACGTAGGGCGCACCCGCCGCGCGGATTTCGTAGGCGATCTCCGCCGTGTCCGGGATCGCGCCGCCTTGTTGCAAACGGTGGGCGAGCTTCAGGGCAACTTCTGCCAAGGCCGCGTCGCTCTCGTCGCAGAGCTGCATCACCTTGCCCGCCAAGCCCTCCATACTTGCGGGAGGTTGCGGCGAGGTGATGACGTCGGCAAAGACGGAATCGTCCGGCGCGGGCGGGACCGCGGCGTCCGGGGCGGGCTGGGTTTCAAAAGTGGGGTCCCTGTGGGCAAAGGGAGCCTGCCGCGGCGTGCAGCTTATGGAAGCAAGCGTCGCGAGCAACAGGACCTGGGCACGCAGCATGGAGCACTGAGCCTAGCAAACCGGGGTCGCCATCGCCGGTTTTACCGGGAGATTCGAGCCGCTTTCGGCGCGCCGGAGCTTCCGGCCGACAAGTCGACCTCCCGCGGTGGGACTGGTAGAGTTAGCCCGCTCTTTGGGCTCGAAAGCTGCTCCCTTGTCCTTCCCCAACGAATCCACCCCATGAACCGAGTTTCGACCGCAGCCAAAGTGGGCGCTTTCGCCCTCGTGATGGTGGTAGCCGCGGTCTTCATTTATCGCTTCGTGAGCAAGAACGCCTCGGGTAGCGACGGCTATCAGGTCTACGCTCTGTTCGACGACGCGACGGGCATCGCGAAGCACTCCCAGGTTCGGGTTGCTGGCATTCCCATTGGCCAAATCGAGAACATCCGGTTGCAGGACGGCAAAGCCCGCATCGACATCAAAGTGCGCCCGGATGTGCCGCTCTACGAAGACGCTGCCGCGAGCAAGGTCACTTCGAGTCTGCTTGGCGAATACTTCATCGGGCTCGCTCCGGGTACCGAGGGTAAGCGTCAGCTCGAAGACGGTGACGAGATCAAGATCGTCGTCGGCGCCGCCACGACCGACGAAATCCTGAAAGATGTTTCGGCGATCACGAAACAAGTCAAGAAAGTCGTCGATAGTCTGGCTGCTTCGATCGGCTCCAAAGAGGGCGAAGACAACCTCAAGGATACCCTGAAGAACCTGGCCGAAGTCACCGACGCGCTGAACAAGACGGTGCGCGAGAATCGCGGATCGATTCGCAACATCCTCAGCAACGTCGAAAACATTACCAAGAAGGGCGAGCCCGAAGTCGACCGCATCCTAGAAAATGTACGGGAGTCTTCCAAAGAGATCCGCGAACTTCTGGCCAAAGGGGAAAAGGGCGAAGGCGCCGATGCCGGCGAAGTGCGGCAGATCATCGAGAAGGTCAACCGCGCCAGCACCAGCTTGGAGCGCGCCCTTGGCAATCTCGATACCGTCAGCGGTCGCCTGGAGCGCGGCGAAGGCACTTTGGGACGCCTGACCAAAGACGAGAAGCTGATCGACGAGGTCGAGGGCGTGGCCCAGGACGTCGGCGAGTTCGTGGGCGGCCTGTCCCGGCTGCAGACCATCGTCGCGCTGCGCACGGACTATCAGTTCCTTTCCAGCACCGTAAAAAGCTACGTGGAGCTGCGGCTACAGCCCCGGGAGGACAAGTACTACTCCATCGAAATCGTCAACGACCCCAGGGGCTTGACGCGCTTCGAACAGATCGACGTCGATACCTCGAACCCCAACGACCCGCCGCACTATCGCGAAGTGCGAACGGTGACTACGAACGCGTTTCGTTTCAGTCTGCAGTTTGCCCAGCGCATGGGTCCCTTCGTCGGTCGATTTGGCATCAAAGAGTCCACCGGCGGCGTGGGGCTCGATACCCTGTGGCTCGACGATCGCTTCGAGCTGCGCCAGGACTTGTTCGGTTTCGGTGAAGTCGTGCTCCCACGCTGGCGCATTGCCCTCGGCTATGAGTTCGTCTCCCGGCTCTGGATGCTGGCCGGCGTGGATGACGTCCTGAGCCCGGATCGCCGCGACTACTTCTTGGGGCTGCAGCTGCGCTTCAACGACGAAGATCTGAAGACCATCTTGCCCTTCGCCCCCGGGCCGTAACGGGTAGTCTGATGAGCGCGGACGCCAGCGCACTTGCTTTGTCTTTGGAGCGCGTAGCGGTCCCCGCAGACCGGCTGCGCCGTTCGCTATATGCCACCGTGGCTCGGGTCCCGGCGTTGACCCCCTGGCTGGTGCGTCGCGATCGTCGAGTTGCGCTGATCGCCTGCGCCCATGCGCTTGTGGCGTTCGTGCTCACCGCCACGTTTCCGATGCTCTTGTTCGTGGTGGGACCCATCGTACTGGGCGTGGCGCATGTGTCCGCGGATGTGCGCTATCTGGTCTTGCGCCGACGGTTGCCCGCTTGGTGGAAGCAGGTCGTGATCGGGGTGTGTCTGTTGCTCGTCGCCATGCGCGGCGCCGGCGAGATCTTGGGCGGCATGCTGCTCTTGCATGCGGAGCACGCGGTAGCGCTCGGCTGGATGGCGCTGGCGGTGATCGTGGCGCTGCGCCTGGGGGGCAATCGCCGGAGAGCTGTCGTCATGGCTTTCGTGATTGCCGCTCTCGGCGCGGCGAGCCTGCTGGCGCCTTTCGGGTCGCGCTTGGTGTTCGTGCACGTGCACAACCTCGTGGCCGTGACGCTGTGGATCTGGCTTTTTCGCATGCGCCTGTCCTATGCGCTGGTGCCACTGCTCTTCATTTTCGGCCTGGCCGCACTGCTTGGCAGCCCCTGGGTGCTGCGCGCCATGGACGCCACGGGCGGCGCATCGGCGCTGGGATTGCACCTATTGGGCGCCACGGACTTCACAGCGCCGGGCTTGGGCATGCGCTGGGCGGTGCACCTGACGCTTTGCTACGTGTTCCTGCAGTCGGTGCACTACGCGGCGTGGTTGCTGCTCATCCCTCAGGAGGACATGACGCGTCAGGCGCCGCTGACGTTCCGCGGTTCGGCGCGATCCTTGGTGACGGACTTTGGGTCGTTGGGTGTTGGTCTGATCGTGCTTGCCACGCTTCTGGTCATCGCGGGTGCGTTCAGCGATGCGCTGGCTTCCCGGCGTATGTACTTGAGCCTAGCGATGTTCCACAACTACCTGGAGCTGGCCATGGCAGCGTACTTCTTCGTCCGCGGCGGGTTTGGGGCGCGTGCGCGCCTGCCGCAGGCGACATGAGCGTGCGGGGCTTGATGCAGCGTTGGGCGCTCGCGTGCGGGTGAATCGAGCCGCGAGGCAGGAGCGGGTTTCGAGATGCGTGTGGGGCAGGGCGGGGTCGCGAGGCGGGAGGGGGGCTCGGGGATAGGGGCGGGGAAGACGGGGGGGCGGGGCGGGGACGGGGCTCGACGGTGCGCTGGGGGCCGGGGCGGGGGCTGGATTTC
>CALMUT010000215.1 GCA_937872925.1 uncultured Myxococcales bacterium
CGAGCGGTACGGGGGGAACGAGCGGCACGGGGGGAACGAGCGGCACGGGGGGAACGAGCGGCACGGGGGGAACGAGCGGTACGGGCGGCACCTCAAGTCTGCCCAAGCCGGTTGCCTATTGGCCTCTGGATGATATTGGCGGCGGCATGCGCGACGCGGTCGGCGAGTTGGACGGATCTTATGAGAACGCCCCGACCAGCGATGCCAGCGGGGAAGTCGGCAAAGCCATTCAGTTCAATCAATCGGGAATCAACCAACATGCCGTTGTGGCTGACGATCCCGGGCTAAACGCTTTTTCTGCGGTGGCCGTGTCCGTCTGGATCAAACCCGCCATCCTTCTGAATGCTGGCGCCGGCACTCGGATCATCGCGTCTCGCAGCAGTGCGTTCGTGTTGCGTTACAGCGGCGGCGCTCTCGAATTTCAGATCGTAGACGGATCCAACAAAACGACGACTCTCTCTGCAGCAACCACCTTCAATCTTGGCACCTGGTACCATGTCGTAGGCAGCTATGACGTGGCAAACGGCAACAACATGAGGCTGTTCGTGAACAAGGTGGAACTCGCCAGCCAGGCCGGGCCGGGCTCTATCAACACCCCGACCCAATCCCTGTTCATCGGCCAATCGGGCGCGACCACCAACACAACCGCGTTCGTCGGTGCCATCGACGAAATGTCCTTCTTCAAACAAGGGCTCGCCCAAGCAGAAGTGGACGCGCTCTTCGCCGCAGGCAACGCTTCCCAAACTGTCACCAGCTGCGCCGCCTGCGCCAAGCCGACCGCGCATTGGGCCTTTGACGACAATCCAGATCCGACGGTGGTCGACGTGTCCGGCTCCAGCCCCGGCGTGAACATGCATGGCAGCATTTCTGTCAGCGGAAGAGTCGGCACTGCTCTGAAGTTTGCCGACAAGACAGATCACGTTCGGATCCCAAATAGCGTCGCGCTAAACCCCACGGCTGCGTTGACGGTCGCCGTCTGGGTGCAACCCACCGGAGTGCTAAGCGGGGCGGACACCACCCAGTCGCCGTTCTTCGACAAACAGCAGAGTTCCGCCGGCTACGGGCTGTTCTCCGGCGCAAGCCAAGGTCTGCGAGCGGTTATCGGCAACGTCACCGCCAAACAAACCGGGACCACGTTCGCGGCCGCCAGCTGGCACCACATCGTTGGTAGCTGGGACGGCGCGAATGTCCGGCTCTATCTCGACGGCGCGCTGGCCAACACAGCCGCCAAGACGACCGCCCTCTCCCCTTACTCCGGAGAGGCCCGAGTTGGCGGCGACGGCTCCCCGATATCGGGAAGCTTCCTTGGCGCTGTAGACGAACTAGTGGTGTACGACATCGCGTTGAGCGACGCGCAAGTCACCGAGCTCTTCAATCTCGGAACGGCAGGAACTGCGCTCCCGAAATAGCGAGTCCGAACCGACTCAGCCCCGATCCGTCGCGTCCGCTGCGCTCAGACCTTCTTACAAGTGGACTGGTTGTTCGTGCTAGAGCCGCAGCTAAAATTCGTGGAAGTGCCCGTCTTGACGTAGCCGGACGGGCAGCTGAAATCGCACGTGGTGAAGCTGCTGCCTTCGTTCTTTTTGCAGCTGACCTGGTTGTTCGTGCTGGAGCCACAACTGAAGTTCGTGGAGTAACCCGTGGTGTGGTATCCGCTGGGACAGCCACTGCCACACTTGGAGAAACTGCTCCCGCAGTTGTACTTGCAAGTGACCTGGTTGTTCGTGCTGGAGCCACAACTGAAGTTCGTGGAATAGCCCGTCACATGATAGCCCGAGGGGCAACTTCCGCCGCACTGGGTCACGCTACCAATCGTGGTGTGTTTGACGCCGCCGGATGCGGTGCAGCTGTCCGTAGTGCAATCGTTGCCATCGTCGATATCCACCGGCGTATGGCTCACCACCCCAGTCACCGGGTTGCAGGTGTCGGTCGTGCAGGCGTCGTTGTCGTTAACGGACGTCGCCACATGTTTCACCCCCGTCACCGGATCGCAGGAGTCCGCGGTACAAGCGTCGCCATCATCGATCTGCGGTGGCGTTCCCGGCTTACAAATACCGGCGCCGTCACACGCTTCTACGCCGTCGCATACCGAGCCGTTGCCGCAATCCTTGCCAGCGTTCTCGAAGGTCGCCTGACACTTGCCACTGACGCAGTCGTTCTTCGTACATGGATTGGAATCCGCGCAGTCTGCTGGGGTCGTGCACGTCGGCGGAGTACCACCCCCGCCGGTGTTTGCGCCGCCGCCAGTATTCGTGCCTCCGGTGTTTGCGCCACCGCCCGTGCCGGTGCTCGCTCCCGTGCCCGTCGAACCAGCACCCGCGCCGACGCCGCCCGTACCCGACATGCTGCCGGTTCCGGGAAACCCGCCCCCGCTGATACCGGCGCCACCCGCCGCACCCGCCGCAGAACCGTCCACCTCATCGATGAATGCATCCGCTCCGTCAAAGGCGGTGCACGACACGACGCCAGCGAGCGCCAGCAAAAGGACCAAGCGCATGACACCTCATTGTAGCTCAGTCCGCGTTGAACGCCGCAGTGAATTCCTGGATAGTCCGGCCTTGGGCTATCGGCCACTCGGAAGCGCACTTCCTCGAGCGGGACACGGTCACGCACGAGCGCGCGGCCACGCCGGAGGATGCGGTCACGCAAGAGGATGCGGTCACGCAAGAGGACGCGGTCACGCAGGAGGATGCGACCACGCAGGAGGATGCGGTCACGCCGGAGGTGGCGGTCACGCCGGAGGGCGCGATCACGCCGGAGGAGGCGGTCACGCCGGAGGAGGCGGTCACGCCGGAGGGCGCGGTCACGCAGGGGGACGCGGGCACGCAAGAACAGCGCACGGTCGCGCAGGAGCGGGGCGTGGTCACGCACGGCCAGGGCACGCAGGAGCGCGGCATGAGCACGCAGGAGCGAGGCACGCAGGATGAGGCCAAACCGCCGATCGCGACAGATCACGGCAACTGTGCTCGTTGCGGCAGTCGCGTCCGGCGTGTACTTGTACTTGGACCACAAGAAGCGAGACGGCGACGCAACACGTGCCTTGGCCGAGCGCCGAGAACAACTCCGACTCGAAAGCGAAGCGCTCGCACAGAAAGCGGTTGCCGCCGAGCGAGAGAAAGAGCGCCCGGGCCCCTCAAGTCGCGCGGAGGCGCTCGCAGCTATAAGCCACAACCAAATCCCAAAACTTTCTGGACAGTGGGAAGGCCGCAAGAACGTGTGCAAGGAGGACGCAGACTGCGTGGTCAGCTGTTACACCGATGGCTCCTGTTGCGGCAACTCTTGCAACTGCGCGAACGTGATCTCCCTGGCCTTCTCCGAAGCGCTCGCCGCGCAACGTAAACACAGCTGCAATCGCGCAGTCTGTGCCGCGACAATCTGTCCCGCTGCATGCAAGGCAATCACGCCGCGCTGCGTGCGCGGCACCTGCACAGCGGAAACAATCGCCTTGCCCTGCAAGAAGCCGACGACCGGCAAGTGCGCGCCCAACGACCCGATGTGCGCCCCACTATGACGCGCTTGTTCCGCTTGATCGAAGCAATTCAGCGCTTCCGGAAACGCACGCCAGTGCCTTCGGATCCACTACCGCACCACGACGCCTACCGGCACTTCGACCTCCGAAAACGTACCTAGGCACCCACTCCACCGGCCCATACGCGGATAGTATTGTGTCGGCACGACGGTAGGCACCGTGTCGGAAGGACGCGCAGGCGGTGTCTCGAAAATTGTACCCACCCCCGCGGGTGGGCACAGTGTCGGCGGTACGGTGGAACGAGGTGCGCAGGCGGTGTCTTGAAATTTGTACCCACCCCCGCGGGTGGGCACAGTGTCGGCGGTACGGTGGAACGAGTTGCGCGCGGCGTTTCGAAATTTGTACCCACCCCCGCGGGTGGGCACAGTGTCGGCAGGACGGCGATCCGAGTTGCGCGCGGCGTTTTGAAATTTGTTCCCACCCCCGCGGGTGGGCACAGTGTCGTCGGGACGATGGAACGAGTTGCGCGCGGCGTTTCGAAAATTGTACCCACCCCCGCGGGTGGGCCCAGTGTCGGCGGGACGATGGATCGAGTTGCGCGCGGCGTTTCGAAAATTGTTCCCACCCCCGCGGGTGGGCACAGTG
>CALMUT010000216.1 GCA_937872925.1 uncultured Myxococcales bacterium
CACGCCCCGCTCGACCGCGGGCTGCTGCGCAGCATCGTATATCGTCCCATCGGCGACCCAATGACGGCGCTCACGGAACTGCATGCGGGAGGAGCCGATCTGCTGTCGGAAGTGCCCACAGACGCCGTCGCGCGCCTGCGTCGCAACCCCGAGTTCACGACGATCGAGACCCAGGGCGCGCACCTGTGGTTCCTGATCCTCAATATTCGCGCAGCCGCGCTGCGTGACGTGCGCGTGCGACGCGCATTGAACCACGCGGTCAATCGAGAACATTTGGTGCGGCATGTGCTTCAAGACACCGCGCTGCCCGCCAAGGGGCTGATTGCGGATGTCTTTCTCGATCAGGACCGCAGGGGCAAAGATCCGTATCCTTTCGACCCAGAGCGCGCCCGCGCTCTACTGGCAGACGCGGGAGTGGCGCTGCCCCTGCCCTTGCATCTGGTCGTTCCGACGAGCGGTTCGGGCATGCTCGAACCCGAGTTGATGGCCACAGCGCTACAAGCGGATCTCCGTGCGGTCGACGTGCACGTCACCATCACCACCATGGAGTGGAATGCTTACCTCGCATCGGTGAATGCCGGCTTGGCCCCCGATGTGCACATGGCGGCCATGGCTTGGATGACCAACGACCCGGACACGCTACCGGCGCTCACCTTGCGTTCAGACGCGCAGCCGCCGAAAGGATTCAACTCAGGGTGGTACGCCAACGACCGCGTAGATGCATTGGTCGAAGCGGCGCGCCGGAGCATGGATCCGAGTCGACGCCGCGCGCTATATCGGCAACTCGATGCCCTTGTCGTCGAAGAAGCGCCTTTTCTCTTCGTTGCCAGCTACAAACAGAACTTAGCCCTGCGCTCCCGCTTCAGCGGAGTCCGCTTGAGCCCCTCCTTCCTGCTCGATTTGACTGAGGCGCGGGTGCACTAGGTGGCCTACGTCGTCAAACGCGTCGGGATGCTCGTGGTGACATGGCTGCTGCTCAGCCTTGTGGTGTTCGGACTCGCGGCGCTCGTGCCGGGCGACCCTGCCAGCGCCATCCTCGGCCCCTACGCGACAGAGGAACGCATTTTGCTGTTGCAGCGTGAGATGGGCATGTCGGGTTCTTGGCTGTCGCGCTACTGGATCTGGCTGTCGCGGGTGGTGCGCGGAGACTTCGGATATGCCTACTCCCTCGACCTGCCCGTAGCCCGGGTGGTGTGGCGCAGGCTGGGACCCACCCTGCTGCTGTCGTCGGCGGCGCTATGCTTCGCCGTCTCCGCGGGTCTGAGCGTGGGCATGTTGTCCGCGCGTCGTGCGCGCAAGCGTGATGGATTGCTGCTGAGCGCTCTGAGCCTGGTGGGCATTTCGATGCCGACCTTCGTGCTCGCCTTGCTGTTCATGCTGCTCTTTGCTGCCTGGGCCGGCCTCTATCCGGTCAGCGGCATGCACGATGCGCTCGGGTCCGGCTGGCGGGTGCGGGATATCGCCGCTCATTTGGTACTGCCAGCGCTGTCCCTTGGAGTCGTATCGGCCAGCGTGATCGCGCGTCTGACTCGACGTTACGCCCTCGACGCGGAATCGGACGAATACGTACGGGTGGCCCGCGCCAAGGGGCTGCCTGAAAACGCCGTATTCTATCGACACATTTTTCGTACTGCCCTCGCCCGCGTGATTCCGGTGATTGGGCTCCAGGCGGGCTTTGTATTGGGCGGCGCCGTGTACGTGGAAAGCGTGTTCCAATGGCCAGGGCTGGGGAGGCTGCTCGTTGACGCGGTCGAGAAACGGGACCTGATGCTGATGCAAGGCACAGTGCTCGTTCTCGCGACGGCGTACGTGCTGACGAGCCTTGCCGCGGACCTAGTGCAACGCGCCATCGATCCCCGGGTGGAGGCATGAGCCGCGTGCCGCGTCGCAGCCGCGCCGCGCGTTGGGCAGTGCCCCTCGGTCTGCTGGCCCTTGTCGTCTTGGTGCCCGTGCTGCCCCTAGCGGATCCCGATCTGACCGCTCTCGAAGCTCGCCTGCTCACCCCCGGCAGCCCCGGCCACCTGCTGGGCACGGATGCCCTGGGGCGTGACTTGCTGTCGCGGCTGCTGTTCGCCACGCGGCTGTCGCTGCTGGTTGGCGTGCTCGGGGTTTCCATCGCGGCCTGTGTCGGCGGCAGTTTGGGTGTGATCGCCGCGTACTTTGGCGGACGGGTGGACTTCCTGGTGATGCGCAGCGTGGACGTGCTGCTGTCCCTCCCGTACTTGCTCCTGGCCCTCGGCATCGTTGCCGCGCTGGGCCCCGGGTTGGGCCACGCGATGATCGCCATTGCCATCGTCAACGTGCCGTTCTTTGCGCGCAGCATGCGCGGAGTCGCCCTGAGCGTGGTCACCGAGGAGTACGTCACCGCCGCACGCAGCCTGGGCGCGAGTGGCTTCCGCACGATGACCCGGCACATCTTGCCAGCACTGCGCACACCGTTACTTTCCGCAGCGGCGACTTCGGCGGGGTGGATGGTGGTTGAAACTGCGGGCCTCAGTTTCCTCGGACTCGGAGCCCAGCCACCCACCGCGGACCTGGGCACCATGGTCGGTCAAACTCGCCACCTGATCGTCACGGCGCCGCACGCAGTGCTGTTGCCCGCGGCCTGTCTCGCGCTACTCGTGGTGCTGTTGAATCTGTGGAGCGACTGGCTCGCCGCGCATCCTGGCCCGCCGGCGGCGGCACGCGACTCCCGGACAGAGCAACCCACCCGCCCAGCCACCGTAGAAACCGAAGCGGGCGTCGATGGGCTGCTTGCTGTGCGCGGCCTGTGTCTTTCCGCAGCGGGCGCTGAGATCTTGCGAGACGTGCGGCTGGATGTACGAGCCGGCCGCGCCCTCGGGCTGGCGGGCCCCAGTGGGTCAGGCAAGTCCCTCACGCTGCTCAGCATCCTGGGGCTGTTGCCCGACAGCGTTCAGGCGCAGCGCGGCCAGATCCTGCTCTCCGGCATCGACATTGGGCTTAGGGCGCAGGCACATCCGAGCGCCATCTTAGGCAAACGCATGGGCTACGTGCCGCAGAACCCGCAGTCGAGCCTGCACCCGCTCTTCCGCGTGGGTCGCCAAATCATGGAAGCCATCGAACAGCACCAAAGCATCCCGTCCGCGGAAGCCGAGCGACGGGCACTGGAGTTGCTACGCGAAGTCCGAGTTGCCGATCCCGAGGCGAGACTGAAGGCCTACCCGCACGAGCTTTCCGGCGGCATGCGCCAACGCGTCGCGTTGGCGATGGCGCTGGCCAACGATCCCGAATTGCTGCTCTTAGACGAACCCACCACCGCGCTGGACGCGACCACACAAGCAGCGCTGCTATCGCTCCTATCTGAGCGCATCTCTGCGCGCGGCCTGACTGTCGTGTTCGTATCCCACGACTTGGGTGTGCTTGCGGAACTCTGTGATGACATCGCCGTGATGGACCAGGGGCAAGTCGTTGAATACGCGGAGGCAGCCCAAATCTTTGCCGCACCCACCCACGCGGTTACCCACGCCCTCGTGCAGGCTTCCCTCGGCGAAGGCTTCGCTACCCGGCGCGCGCTTAGCTAGAGAAGCGCTTCCACACGCTTTCGGAGCAGGGACAGCTCGCGCTCGAAGCCGCCGCTCAGAATCGGAAAGCGACACCACGTCTTGGGGTCCAAGTTGGCATCGTCCACATGGAAGCTCGGCGCATAGCGCTCACGCTTCCATTGGTTGCGACTCCAGAGTCGAAAGAAACGCTCGACCCAAGCCAGTAGCGTCAGCGGCGCGTGCCCTGGGAATTCAACGCGCATCAACTCGTAGACCTCCGCTGGCCCCCGTTTGTCTCGAATCGCCGCGCGCTCCACGGCGTCAAGCAAGTCGTAGGGCATCAGGTCGTCTTCGTCCGTCTGCTTGGATGCTGCGGGACGCAGCTCCGCCGTTGGCGCCTGCTGCGTCACAGCCGAAAGCTCGGGGACAGCGTGCCCGCCCACCGGGCCGTGGCGCTCGAGCCAAGCCAGCCAGCGCCGTAGAAAGGCTTTGTCGATGCCAGCGATGGGCGAGAGTCCGCCCGCAGTGTCTCCGTCCATGGTTGCGTACCCCACCGCAGCCTCACTGCGATTACTGGTGGAGAGCAGCAACCCGTTCTGAACGTTTGCCAGCATCCAAATGCCCGGCGCACGCGCACGCGCTTGGATGTTCTGCAGCGCAATGTCGTCGCGCTCCCAGCTCAGCTTGCGACCCAGCGCGCCCTCGGCCATAGCGGTATATCCCGCCACAAGCGCGTCGACGTCGAGCTCATGATGATTGGCTCCGACGGCTGCGGCAACCGCACGAGCCGCACTCTTGGTCACGTCTCCGCTGTTCTTCGTGGCCTGGTACGCGCTGGTGAGCAAGCGTTTCGCCCACGCGGGCACACCGGCACTGGCCTCCATATCCGTGATGTAGGCAAGCCTCTGGGCAAAGCCCTCGGCGCCGAGCTCGCCATGGGCGAACTCAAGCATCAGCGCGCAGAGACACAGCACCGCAGCGGAGTCCGCCCCTCCGCTCAACGACACTACGAAGCCACAAGAGCGGCTCTTGCGCATATAGTCGAATAACCCCAAGGCGATCGCCCGCGCGAACTCCTCTTCTTTGACGAACGCGGAATCCTCCCAACTTGGTTGCGACACGCGGTTCTCGGTGATCTGCGCTGACGGATAGGAATGCTCAGCCACGACGCACTCGTCCCGGTCGGCGCTGACGTTCGGCGTGAAGCTCGACAGCCAACCGTGCCGACTTCGGGTCAGATCGACGTCCACCGTTGCCGTGATCAGTTCCACGGGCTTGAAAGAAAACCGCGGCGCGGCGGCAAGCAGTTGGCCCCCCGTCGCGATCATCGCATCGCCGTCGTAAATGGCGCGCCCGGCTTCGTTGCCAAGCAAGTTCGCATAAATGTAGCTCACGCCGAACGCCCGTGAACCTTCGAGCACCAAGCGACGACGCACGTCCTTTTTTCCGAACGCGAAGTGGCTCGCACTTGGATTGAGGATGACGTCGACCGCATCCAGGGAAAGCTCGGCTCCGGGCCGTTGCGCAATCCATGCGTCTTCGCAGATTTCAAACCCGATCTTGATGCCGCCCACGTCGAAATGCACGTCGCCGATGGGGTAGCGCTGGCTACCGCGATGAGTCAGCGATCG
This sequence comes from uncultured Myxococcales bacterium, assembly GCA_937872925.1. Taxonomy (GTDB): domain Bacteria; phylum Myxococcota_A; class Polyangia; order Polyangiales; family Polyangiaceae; genus JACKEA01. Next base: position 5,135 of record CALMUT010000216.1, read on the forward strand.
CTTTTCTCGCGGCCAAGGCTTGAACCACCGCGGTTCGTAGTGAATTCCGTCACCCGCCAAGGCACGCTTGGCGACGAACCCAAGCAGCGTGCCGTCCTGCACCAAACAACTGGTATTGAAGACCGCTTTGTTGTGGCGGATTGGCAAACCGAAACTTGCCACCAGGCCCTTGGTCGCGGGCAAGAGTTCGAAGAGCACGTCCAGAGCGGTTGCAAGCACCGACGGTGACAAGAACATGTCTTCGCAGCCGTAGCCGGTGATGCAGAGTTCCGGCAGGCACAAGATGCCCACGCCGTCCGCACGCGCTTGGTCCAAAGCGGCGCGGATGTTGGTCGCGTTCCCATTCCAGTCCAGTGGCGTCTGGTTGAGCGTTGCGGCGGCGACCTTGATCAGTTTCATCTTCGACCCTAGGCTAGCATCAACTTTGCGTTATTCGCTCTCTGCATCTAAGCCCAACGCTTTGAGCTTGCGCCATAGGGTCACACGGCTGATGCCCAAGGACTTAGCTGCGCGTTCCCGATTGCCCGCAGCCCGCTCCAGCGCGCGCAAGATGCGCCGTGCCTCGGCAGTTTGGCCACGCGCTCGGCTCGGGGCCGGCAGATTGACAGCGCTGCCCTGAGCTTCTTCTCCCCGCAACTCTGGGGGCAGATCCGCTTCGTTCAACACCGGGCCTTCTCCCATCACAAAAGCGTATTCGATGGAGTTCTGCAGTTCTCGCACATTGCCGGGGAAGTCGTAGGCCAAGAGTGCCGCGAGTGCCGCGTCGGAAATGCGTTCGATGCGACGCGACGCACCAGCCGCGTTTCTCAGCTCGACGAAGTGCCGCGACAGCAGTGCGACGTCATCTGGACGCTGACGCAACGCCGGCAAGAAGATCGGCACCACGCGGAGTCGATACATCAAGTCGGCGCGGAACCGCCCGGCCTCCACTTCCTGACGCAACGCGCGGTGGGTTGCCGCCACAAAGCGTACGTCCACCGCCACGGCTTCGCGGCCGCCCACAGGAAGAACCAAGCGATCCTGGACCACGCGCAGCAACTTCGCCTGGAGCTCAAGGGGGATCTCCGCGACTTCGTCCAAGAATAGAGTGCCGCCGGAGGCGAGTCGCAGATGGCCTTCGGCGTCGCGCACGGCACCGGTAAAGGCGCCCCGTACGTGGCCAAAGAGCTCGCTCTCGAGTAGTTGCGCGGGCAGCGCAGCACAGTTGATGGCGCGAAACGGGCCCTGAGCTCGATCGCTTTCCAGATGGATCGCCCGCGCAACCAGTTCTTTGCCGCTGCCCGTCTCTCCACGCACCAGAACGCTCACATCCGACCGCGCCACCTTCCGCACCTCGGCGAGCACGCGTTTCATTGCTGGATCTCGGGTCAAGATCCCGTGAAGTTCGACCGTGTCGTCGGCTGAACCGGAGTCAGACAGCTGGAGCTGCACCAAGAATCCGCGCAGCTCCTTGGCTGACCTCAGCGGCAGCACGACGACGCGAAGGTGGACGTCCTTGCCCGACGCGCCTGGCCGCGGAACGCTGGCAATCACCGGTTTTCCCGACGCAAGCGCCTCGGCAACGGGCCGCTGGACGGACTCCCCGCACAGCAGCTTGGCGAGGCGCGTGCCGATAGCCAGCGGGTCCCCCAGCAGCTCACGGGCCGCAGGGCTGGCAGCTGTCACGCACAGCGAGCTGTCGAGCACGATCGCAGCTCCGCCAAGTTCGCCGAGGGCAAGCGCGAGCGTCGTCTCCGCCGGTGCCTTGGCGGCTTTAGCGCGCGGCACTGGCGGCATCCTTGCCATTGGCCGAGCGCGCGTCTTGGGGCAAGGCCAGGCGCAAACTGCCTTCGAGGTGGTCCGTGGCAGCCCGCACCGCAGTCGCTGCCCAGACCTGGACGGCTACTTCGAGCACACCACTGTCACTTGCGTCGCGGACAACCTCGACGGAAGAGCCCGGCGCGCGGTAAGGCGAAAGCAGTGCAGCGCGGCGAGCCAGTTCCAGCATCGCGCGGGACGGCTCCGCTTCGAAGCGAAGGCGCACGCGCACTGGAACACTATTCTTTTCTCGTGCAACCGTCAGCGCTTCTTCGTTCAGCAAGCGATTGGGCACAAGTACGGTGGAGCCGTCCGCCTTCGTCAGCCTCAGCTGCGTAATGCCAACGGATTCTATGATGCCGTCCAGGCTACCAACCTGGATCCGGTCACCATGACGCACCTTGCGGCGCAACAGCAACGCAACGCCGCTGGTCAAGTTCTGTAAGTGCGCTGAGAACACCCGGGAGCCCGCTATTAACAACGCCAGTAGGCCGAATGCGGAGAGCATCGGCGCGGCCTGGGCAACACTGCGCACCACGACGTAGATCACTAGGGCGCCGACCAGCACGCGTGACCCGCCCTCCCACCAACCGAGGCGACGTTCTGAATCGATCCCCAAACGCCAAGCGAATCGCACCATTGCAGTCGCGAAGCGCGCCAAGAATACGGCCACCACTACCAGAATCACGAGTTGCAGCAATACGTCGAGGCGCAACAAGGCACCCAAGCGCGCGGCTTCGACCGCGATGCGATCCACCACCGCCGAACCGGGCGCTCCTGGGTTCGGCGCGTCCAGCTTCGGAAGTCGTGCGTTGCAACCGGCAGCCAAAAGCAGTGGCAAATAGCGAAACACCTGACAGGGCTTCATGGCACGGCCCCCATGGCCCGCAAGCTCTGGAAGACCAACGGTCGCAGGTCTGCAGGGACGCCCAGGGCGTGCTTGTTCGACGCCATCGGCTCGACGAGCCCGGCCGCAACCAAGAAGTGCAGGTGTCGGCGTGTCTCCGTAATGCCGAGGCAAAGAGTCCTCGTGAGTTCTTCTTCGCTCATGGGACCGAAGCGCAATAGCTGCACCAAGATGCCGAGGACGGCGGCCGGAAAGCGCGTGATGTAGGGCAAACCCAGGGAGAAGGTCTTGTGGATCTGCGGCGTGACGTTTCCATCGTCGTCAAAGCCCACGGACTTCAGCCAGGTGGGTAGAGCACGGGAGAGATTGCCCTCGGAGACCCGCGCTAGCACGCTGAAGTAGAGCAAGCGGTCGTCGGTTTTACGTAGCCGTCGCAGCATGCCGGAGGCAAAGGTTGCTGGATACTGTACCCGGCGACCACTCAGTACATGGCGCCCCTCCACGGCATTGGCCAGCGCTTCGGGCCGCAACGGCTCCAAAGCCACCAGGTTGGAGAAGGGTTCGCGTACGTTCACGCTCTCTTCGAGGAGTCCCAAGGCGTCCTTTGCCACCGATGCAAGCCAGAACGTGGACTCTTTGGTGGAGATGACCAAGTCCAAAAAGTTCTCCAACTCGCGCAGCCCGCGCACGTCCGGAGAGAACCATTGCTCGAGATCATCGAGAAGCACCGTTGTCTTGACTTCTTGCAGCGCGCGCACAACCGCTTGGCGTCTAGGCCGTGCTCCGAGCTCGATGGCGACTGCGTCGACCAAACCGATTTCGCGGCGCCACTCGATAGGCTGAGGCCGAAGTAGACGGGGTGCGGACAGCTCCAGCTCGCAGAGGTTCAACATGCTGGTTCGGCCCGAGCCGCGCGGCCCCACCAAAAGCGCCGAGCTGCCACCGCCGCCCAGCCACGCACGCTCGCACTGAATGATCTCGCGCAACTCGGTTTCGTAGGCCGTGAACAGCCGGTGCTCGCGCACGGGCTCCAGCTTGAACAGTCGGACGTAGTCCGTGGGCGCCGTATCTCCGGCCCGATAGCGCCGCGCGTGCTCCCAGATATCGGCGGCCGCCATTTCCTTGTCACCCACACGGCGCAACACGTCCTGGGAGATCTGGCTGCCGCCGATTCGTTGCACCAACGCACTGGCGCTGCGGACGCGTTCTTTGACGGAAATGAGAGTCGGGCCCAGCGCCTGTCGCCCCCGGTGGATCAAGCGGGCAAATACGCCGCCAGATTCGGCCGTGACCACATCGCCCTCGTCGGCCAGCCGCGCCAAGTCGTCGAGCGCCGTCTCCGCGCCCAGGCGAATCCCCGCGCTGGCGCGAGCGATGCCCTCGTCCAAGGCTGTCAGATGTTCGTCCAGGCGAGTGAGGGCTCGCTCAAACGCTTCGCGCATGGCTTCGCGGTCCTCGGCAGTCGCTTCGGCACCGTGACTCTCGAGAGCGTGGGACGCAATGTCGGCGGATTCGCGGATCAGGCCGGCGGTCTTGGCCACCGTCGTAGTCATGTCGCGGATCTGCTCGTCTATGCCGGGCAAGAGGCGCTCAATTACCAACACGTTTGCGGCTTGTCGCAACGCGACCCGACGCGTGCGCACTTCGGCCGGATCCGACGCAAACAGAACTGGTGTGTCGGTGCGGGCGAGCAGAATCGATTCGGGCAGTCCTTCAATGACGGCACGGGCTTCGACTGCAACCAAGTGCGCAGAGGCCGCCGCACGCAGCCGCGCGGCTCCGCGCTCCAAGGACCGCGTGACTTCATCGTCGCAGGACTTTGAGCATTGTTCGAGAAGCGGCTCGCGCTCTTCGGCCGTGAGCTCCCGGTCCGCGGGCAGCGCGTCGCGCACGCTGGAGAGCTGATGCCGCACCGAGTCCACAACGGCTTCAATGGTTTCGAACGCGGTGGCCGCTGGGGAAAGCACGCTCTGTTCGAGGGAACGCGACAGTTCGGCTTCGATCATCGCCAGCTCGACGCTGAGGCGGAGCGACCCTTGGTCCGCGTCCAGCGCGTCGCGCCACGCCTCGCCGGCAGTATCGAGAGTGCGGAGCATGTCGCGGACTTGGGGATCCACTTCGGAGTAGCGGATCTTCTTCCGACTCATGGCGGGTCCGTCCACTAGACCCAGCGGCGTCACGACCGCCTCCAGTCCAGAGAGGATCGCCACTTTCGCGTCCGCGTCGAACCGCTCCAAGAGCAACTCGAGCCGCCGCTCGACCGCGCGGAGGGCGTCTCCGGTGTCGCCGCCCTCCACGGCCAACGCACGCAACTCTTGAACCACACCGGCCTGAGCGCGGCACCACAGGCCCAAGAGTGAAACCGACAGCGCCGCCATGCGCAGCTCCAGCTCACGACGTACGATGAGGCGCACCGGCACGCGACGGTGCCCGCCACGCTTCCCAAACGAGAGGATGCGCTGCAGGCTACGTCCACGTTTGCGCCAACGCAGCCTGAAGCCATCCCCCTTTGCCACTTTGCGGTTGTGGTCCTCCAGCACGACAACGGCCTCTTCAGGACAGCGCCGCAACGCTTGGCGCAGGCTTCGATACAGAGAGCGACAAGCCTCGACGCGCTCAAGCACGTCAGCGGTATGAGGCTCTGAAGCCCACTTTTCAATCTGGGTCACGCGCTCGCCGCTGCCCACTCCGATGCGCTCCGTGGACTGACCAAATGCGCGCGTCCAGGGCAGCAGCCGCTCGCTGGAAAAGCCCCGGGCCGCCACATCTAGTTGCGCGTACAATTCGCGGATCAGGCCGTCTAAGCTGGGCGTTCGCATTTGCTCGAGCATGGCCTCGAGGCGCGCTTCAGCGTCGGGCAAGGGCGGCGCCGTGAGTGCGACCTCGGCGTCGGCTCCCGGCGGCGCCAGAGTCACGGGCTTCTCTTCGTGCTCGTCTATGGACTCGGGTATTTCGCCGGCGCCCTTGAGAGCCTTGCGCAGGGTCACCGGACCTACGAGCAGATTCAAGGCAACGACGGCCATGCCCAGCGCCGTGATACTCGGACCAACGCCAGGCAACTGCATGGCCGCCAGCCCCACCAAGCCAAGGGTCACGCCCGCCTGGGGCAAATAGCCGAGCCAGGCGTTTTTGCGGACGTAGTCGTTCTCTCCACCTAGCTGTCCGCCGAGCCGGGAAGCGATGATGTAGCCCACCGCCCGCGCCGCGCACAACGCCAGCGCGATGGGGAATACCCGCCACGTCGCCGCCAAGTCGATGCCAGCTCCAGCGTTCGTGAAGAAGACAACGAACACGGGTAGCGCCACCAGCTGCACAGGCGCCATGAGCTCGTGTTCGTACTTCGAGAAGTTGCGCACCACGAAGCCAGCGGTGATGAAGACAAGCAAGAGCTCGAGATGAAGAACCTTGCCGACCTCCGACACCACCAAGATCATGGCGGCCACGAACAACAACATCTCGGCGCGGACAAAGCGAATGTAGCCGATCAGCAGGCCACCCAGGATCCCACCCGCCAGGATCGAGAAGCCAAGTTCTTTGGAGACCAGGACGAGGACGCTCTCGTCGCCTCCGCTGGTTCCCATGAGCGAGCGAGAGACCGCGACGGCAACCGCCAGGCAAATCACGACGACGAGGTCCTTGAGCACGGCCGCACCGAGCACCAAGTCCATCAGGCGACCCTTCGCCCGGTTTTCGTTCATCACAGCGAGGGCGATCGCCGGGGACGTGCCCACACTGAGCGCGGCGAAGACAAGCGTGACCGCCAGGATCTGTGCGCGCCCGTCGAGCTCCAGGCTTCCGAAGACCGTCTGCAATCCGTAGAACGTGCCGCCAACCATGGCGCCCACGAGCACGACCTTGATCACAATGGTACTGACCAAGGTCCGCCAGATCTTGATGATCTGTTTGACGTCGAGCTCCAGCCCCGCCCCGACGGCGATCAACCCGAGCGCGAGGGTGTTGAACATGCGCATCTCGGTGACGACGTCCCGAGACAAGATGTTGGTCACGAAGGGGCCCAACACCACGCCGCTGAGAATGTAGCCGGTGACCCGAGGCAGGGTGAGCGTAGAACCGAGTTCGGCAACGGTGAAGGCAGCGAGCAATACGAAGCCAATCGCCGCCAGTGTCAGCGGGTCCTTGCCGGTCGATTCGATCTTCAACGCGTCCAGCCCGAACATCACTCCGAGCAACACGACGAGAACGACCAGGCGCCTCATTTTCGCCACACCGTGGGTGAAAGGACGGCGAGCAACGCGAAGATCTCAAGGCGCCCCGCGATCATGCAGAAGGTCAGCACCAGCTTGCCGATGGGCGGGATCGGTTCGAAGCTCATGCTCGGCCCCACCAAACCGAGTCCCGGTCCTACGCTGGACAAGCACGCCACCACCGCACTCATGGCGCTGATCAGATCCAAACCGAGCGCAACCATGCACAGCGACGCCATTCCGAAGATCAGAAAGAACGTCGTGACGTATACGGCGATTTCGCGCAGCACCTCTGGCTGCACCGCACTACGCCCGAGCCGGATCGCGACCACGGCGCTGGGCTGCACCATTGCGCGAACCTCTTTCGACGCGAGCTTGAGCAACGCGTAGACACGCGATGCCTTGATGCCGCCTGCGGTGGAACCGGCGCAGCCACCCATGAACATGCAGAGGAAGAGAGCGAAACGCGCCACGTCCGGGTACTTGTCAAAGTCCTCGGTCATGAAGCCCGTCGTTGACGTGACCGCGGCAGTTTGGAACGAGGCAAATCTCAGCGCGGTCAGGACGTCCGGGTGCCGCTCGCGGATGCACGCAAACACAATGGCAATGACGACCGCATTCACCAAAAGGAAGAAGCGCACCTCATAGTTGGTTATCAGCTGACGCACTTGGCCCTTCATTGCGCCATAGAAGAGGCCAAAGTTGAGACTAGCCACGAGCATGAACGCTGTGATGATCCAGTCCACAAGACCGTTGTTGTACCCACCCACACTCGCGCTCTTGGTGGAGAAACCGCCAGTGCCCAGGGTCGAAAGGGCGTGACAGATGGCGTCGTAGACGGGCATCCCAGCCAAAAACAGCAGCACGCCCGCCGCTGCGGTCAGCGCCATGTAGATCCACCATAGCGAGAGCGCCGTCTGTTTGATCTTCGGACGCAAGCCCTCGGTGATGGGACCGGGCACCTCGGTTCGAAACAAGTGCTTCGCGCCCACCCCAAGTTGGGGGAAGACGGCCACGAACAGCACGACGATGCCCATGCCCCCCAACCAGTGCACCAGACAGCGCCAAAGGTTCGTGGCCCGGCTGAGTCCGTCGACGTCGGCGACCACCGTCGCGCCAGTGGTGGTAAACCCGCTGACCGCCTCGAACAGCGCCGAGGCTGGATGGCGGATCGAACCCTCGACTAGGAACGGAATCGCTCCCACAATCCCCAGGCAAATCCAAGTGAGCGCGACCACGCCGATGGCGTCTTTGCGGTGTAATACGTCCGGTGCACCGCGACCCGCGCGGCGGAGCAGCGCTGCGGCAACTGCGGTTGCGAGCGCCGCAACTGCGTAGGCCACAGCCGAACGCAGCTGGCCATCAACCACGGCCAACACCAACGGAAGCAGCATGGGTGCCGCGACCAGGAAGAGCAGGTTTGAGGTCAACAGGGCGACCACCCGCAAGTTCATGCCTTGCCTCCCGCCCGGGCAACGCGCTTCTCCAGCTCACGTGCCGCAGTCACGGGAGCAGCGATCACCAGATAGTCGTGAGCATGAATGCGCGCTGCAGATCCGAGCGGCACGTTCTTGCCTTCTCGAGCCACCCCCACGACCAAGGCTTCGGCCGGAAGGGAGAGCTCCGCCACAGTTAACGGTTTGCCAATGCGCTCGCCTACCTGGAACTCGAATAGGTGGTGACCGGTTCCAGGCAGCGGCTCGGTTGCAAGGGCACCGCGCTGCGGCCGTAGCCAGCGCACCATCTTCGCGATCACATCGTGGGGACCTGCGGTGCCGTAGATGCCTAGGTGTGCGTAGACGCTGGCATAGCCCGGGCGATGCACCAACGAAAATGCCTGAGGCACTCCAATGTCAGCCGCAAGCAGGGACACCATGAGATTCACTTCATCGGCGGGAGTGACCGCGGCGAGATAGTCTGCGCTTTCCACGTGTTCATCACGCAAGCGTGAAATATTCGTTCCGTCGCCGTGGATGACCTCTACGTCGCGCAGAGCCTCCGACAACATCTCGCAACGCGCACGGTCGCGTTCGATGACCTGCACACGCTTCGCGCTGCTGCTCAGCATCTGACACAGTTGAAATCCGACGTCACCGCCGCCCACGACTACCGCACGTCGTGGCTCCTGGGATCCGCGCAGCTGCTGCACCGCAGCGGCGACCGCAAGCGGTTTCCCAGAAAGGATCACCGCGTCGTCGACTTCCAATCGATTCAGATCCGCGACCGGGCGCAATGCTGCGTCGCGAACCGCAGCGGTCGCCGTCACCCCTTTCGGCAGCTTGAGTTCCGCAGCGGACTGTCCGACGAGGGGCCCATTCAATGCGACGGGCATCAACGTCACCTGCACGGCGTTGCCGCAGAAGTTCCCGACATACTTGGCGTCGAGCTGCTCCACTAAGCGCAACAACTCCTCACTCACCAGTCGCGAGGCACACATAAGCGAATGGATGCCCAAAACGCCGCGCTCCAGCCCGCCGCCGGTGCGATAGAAACTGGGATCGTCGACCCGTGCGACGGCGCGCCGCGCTCCAAGTTTCGCTGAAAGCGCGGCGGCGACCACATTGGCATCGTCCGAGCCGGTCACCGCGACCACTAGGTCCGCGCGGTCCACCTCGGCCGTTTCCAGCACGGCCCAATGAGTGACATCGCCCTTTAGCGTCAGGGCGTCGAGCTGCTCTTCAGCCCGATGCAGCGCCTCGGAGGCTCGATCCACTAGGATGACTTCGTTGCCCGCGGCCGACAGCTCTTGACCAATGTGTGTGCCGACTTCGCCTGCTCCCAAGACGACGACTCTCATGTTGCTGCCTCCGCTGTATTCGGTGAATCAGCCTCGAGTTCGTCGCCAAGCTCGCCCGCGTCGGCAAGCAACGCACGCAACATGCGGGTGCTGAACAAGTCGCTGAGAATCGTGCCGATCAACACAGTCGTTAGGATGACAGACGCGAAGTCTGGAAAACGTTGGGCGAAGTTCACACCGACCGCAACCGCCAGGGTGCCTTGGGACAAGAGTCCGTTGCCCAAACGTCGTGTCAATAGCGGCTGCTCCAGGAGCAGCTTCGCGCAGACCGCTGTCGCGACCCGGCGCACGGCGAAACGCACCAGCACATACCCAAAAGGAAGTAGCCACTCCCATCCGTTGACTGGGTCCCACAAAGCGCCCGCGAATATCATCAACAGCACAAAAAGGGCGTGCTGCAGTCGACCCACATGCTGCCGCACGCGCTCAGCGTGCCCGGAGGTCGCGCTCACCGTCACTGCCGCAAGCATCGTGACAAAGAGCGGAGAGATGCTCAGGGCTGCTCCGACTCCGGATGCGAAGGTGACCAGACCAATCGTCGCCAAGAAGATCCGTGACGGTTCACTCTCCTTACCAATGAACAGCCCAAATAGTAGCCCGCTCACCACGCCCACGCCGATGGCGGCGAGTTCCCACTCGGCAACGGTCATGGAAAAGCGCCCAGCGGCTTCCGTGGCGCGCGCGGTCGCCAGCACACCACCGAGTACGAGCACGGCAACGACCTGACTGGCTGCCGCGGTCGACTCAAGCATCATCGTGACGCGTCCCTGCGAACCCGTAATGCGCGTCATCGATTCGAGGAGCAATGGCGAAGCCACCGCCGCAGAAGCTCCGATGCCCAATGCAACCCACAGATGCGTGCTCGCGAAGTGGATCTCCAGCAGGTATCCAAACCCGCGCGCCACGACGAGATTGACGACAAAGTCCGACTTGACTTCGTTCACCGGGACCAGCCAACGCAATACGGGCATGGCGGCCGCCGCCACCGTAAACAGCACCAAGATGGCGGAGACCCAGCCCACAAGGGTCACATCAAGTCGGCGAGGCCCGGTTCGACCGCGGAGTCCGATGACGAATCCTACGAGGCCGAGCAGCAAGGAGATCACCGGCGCGAGCTGCACTAGAGCAGCTTCGCTCATGAGCTTCCATGGAAAATGCGGCCCGATCAGCACGCCCACCAGGATGTATTCCGCGCCGCTCAAAGTAACAAAGCGCGACGCGTAGCGCGTGAGCAGATGGCCAATCCCGAAACTGAAGATCACCACCAACACGAGAACCACGGTGAGGCTCAAGGTGGATCCTCCTTGGCACTCTCGACGGTCTTGTCACCCTCGGAGCCGACCCACGCCATCGCATCCGGCGGTTCGACGGCGAAGCTGCGCCCGTCCATCACGGCAACGCAGACCGCGACGCCCGCGGGTAGTTGTTTCACGCCCCAGGCCGCCGCAAGCTTGGGCGAGCGAAGGGCCACTAGTTTCTCATACACCGCGCGGGCGAGGCCGAGGTCGACGATGCGCTCGCCAGGGCCCGTGATCGCCACAGCGCCTCGCTTGCCCACCCAAAGCGCTGCACCCGGCGTTGGCACATCGCCGACCCGTCCCGGGACCGTGAGCGGCGGCCCCCCGGAGCTAACAGCCCCGGCAAATCCTCCGGCTTCTGAGCGCACCAAGGCCGCGACGGTGTCGTGTCCAGCGTCTGCAGGCCGCGGCTTCTTCGGTTGAGGCTGCTCTTTGGGCGCCGCGACCGGAGCCGGTGCTGGCTTTTGCGGCGCGGGTTGGGGCGGGGGCGGCGCTTGGCCGTCCGCGGTAACTTCGGGCTGCATTGGGGCGCCCCCGTCGGCAGATGCGTCTGGGCTCGCAGCGGAGGGTCCGGCCTCGGGCATGAAGGCCGATGCGGCCACCCACATCTGCCAGCCCTGCGGCAAGAGCGATGACGCTCCGCCATCCCTCGCCAGTTCAGCTGCGAGCAGCGTTCTGTACGATGACTTGGCTTGGTCCGTCACGGGGTCGAAATCCCCGAAACCGAGACTGCGCGCGAATAGCTGCGCCCCTGCCCCTGTGAGTACACGTTGCTGGGTGTCGAAAACGGCGCGGGCCACGCGGCCCGGATTGCGAACCCTGGAGATGGCGGCAACTGCGCCGAAGCGACCGTCTTCGGCCATCACTGCGGCGTCCATCTGTACGCTGAGTCCATCAATGCGCAGGGAAGAACCAAGACCCGCGTTTCGGTTCGGGTCGTCTTCCAGAACTGAAACGGCGTCGACGGCTGCGTCCACTGGAGGTTTGCCACTCGCCAATGCGGCCAGCGCTACGCGTGCCGCCTTGCGTTCGGTCTGAGGTCGTTCTGGCGCTGACTCCAAACCGCCAAAGACCAACGCAAAGGACCCTTCGGGTGGCGCACCGGCATCCAGCAAGAGCTCCACGTCACGGCCTGCGTCGCGCATCGCCAGGTGCTCAACGCGCTCGGCGAAGGCCGCCGCCGGTTTGACAACGGCTTCCGCAACCGGACCGTCGGGGACATCCCTGCGCACTCGGCATCCAGCCCACAGCAGCGACGCACCGATGCCCAGAGCGAAGAGCGCTCGGGCAGGTAGCCAACCCCAAGCACGAGCTCCAGGGCGGATGGGAGAAAAAGAAAACACAGTGCGCGTAGCGAAATTGTTCCTGGTCCGGCACCGAGAGGCCTAGTTTTGAGGGACACGCGCCACGCCGGCTCGGTCACTTCAGTAAGCGGCGTCGCCTGCCATGCAATCGGGACGTATACTTGCCCGGTGAAACGCGATTTCTGCCTAGCTGTGGTTCTGCTCTTGGGTGGCTGCGGAGACGGCGAAGCCGATCAACCCCCGGGGGCGCGGCTCTCCAGCGGCGACGCAACGGTGTCCGGAGGTGCCCATGGTGTGCGCCTGCATTACGGCGGGCGCGAGCTGCTCACTCTGCCCCCTGCGGCCTTCGTGGTGGGCAGCGTCGATGCCTGGGAGCCGACACAGGCGTACGACCCGTACCCGATTTTGGCCGAATCCCCAGGGAACGCGGTTCCTGCGGGACTGACCTGGCATCGCGGAGAGCGGGCGATTCTACGCCAATCCGACGCAGACGGCTTCGAGCTGGAGATCCAACATGAAGGCGGCGTGACTTCCCGATTCATGGTTCGCGTGGGTGGTCCGGATCGTTTTGCGGCCAAGTTGATCCCAACCGAAGGCACTCGCCCTACGGTGTTCTTGGGCGTGGGAGCCGACATCGACGAAACCGAAGGACTGTACGGGCTGGGCGAGTTTTTCGACGATGTGAACCAGCGCGGCAAACTGCGCGCGATGCAGCTCGAGCTGGCAGACCTAGAAAGCGGCTACAACGAAGCGCACGTACCGGTACCACTACTCACCGGCACCCGGGGCTGGGGCCTGTTTGTTGAGAGCCCCTACCCTGGGGTCTTCGACGCTGCGATGACCGCTAGCTCCCGCGTGGAGGCAGTTTTCGGCACGGCCGACGCATCGGCGTCCGGCCTGGACGTGCACCTTTTGGCCGCGGCGCATCCACTGGACGTCACCCAGCGCTACTACGACATCACCGGTTCGCCTCGTCTTCCCGGTCCGTTCGCCCTGGGTCCATGGGTATGGCGCGACGAAAACGACGACCAAGCCCAGGTTGAAGCCGACCTCGATGCCATTCGCGATCTGGACCTGGCCACTACCGCCTATTGGATCGACCGGCCGTATGCCACCGCTGTGAATACCTTCGACTTCAACGCCACGCAGTTTCCGGACTCCGATGGGATGCTGGCAAAGATGAAGCGGCTCGGGTTTCGAACCGCCCTGTGGCACACGCCCTATTTGGACGAGAACGACCCCGCAACGCAGCCACTGCGCGACGAAGCAATCGCCGGAGGCTACTACCCAGAGAAGTCCGGCATTCTCTTCAACAAATGGGGCAAACCCATCGACTTGACCAACCCAGCCGCCAAGGCGTGGTGGCAAGGCCTGATCAAGAAGTACGTCGATCGCGGCATCGCCGGTTTCAAGCTCGACTACGGCGAAGACATCGTACCGAACGCTTTTGGTGCAGGCACCGGATGGAAAATGTCCGATGGCAGCACCGACCGCACGCTGCACTCTCGGTACCAGCTCTTCTATCACGCAGCGTACGCGGAGCTGCTTCCCGACGAAGACCACTTCCTGCTCTGTCGTGCCGGAACCTACGCGGACCAAAAGAGCGTCAGCATCATCTGGCCCGGAGACCTAGACGCGAGCTTCGCCCGACACGGCGAGCTGCAGAAGGATGAAAACGGCAAGACCTACAAGGCCGTGGGTGGCCTCCCCGCGTCGGTCATTGCTGGTCTCAGCCTCGGTCCTTCGGGATTCCCATTCTACGGCGCGGACACCGGCGGCTATCGCCACTCTCCCCCCAACAAGGAACTGTTTATCCGTTGGTTCCAACAGACCGCGCTTTCCACGGTCATGCAGATCGGCACCAGCAGCAACGACGTGGCGTGGGAGCCGACAGCCAAGAACGGATTCGACGCCGAGTTGCTCGATCTCTATCGGCGCTACACACGGCTCCACTTGCGGCTCTTTCCCTATATTTGGAGCTATGCCAAACGCCTTGCGGTGGACGGGCGACCGATTCAGCGCGCCCTTGGGCTGGCCTTTCCGGAGAGCGGCGTGCATCCCAATTACGACTATCTTCTGGGCGATCACCTGCTCGTAGCGCCGGTGGTGGAGGACGGCGCTCGCACGCGCGCTATCGAGGTCCCAGCGGGAGAGTTTCACTCTTGGTGGGATCAAAGCGTCCTGTCTGGACCCGGAAACGTCACGGTGGACGCGCCCTTGGACACGTTGCCGCTCTACATCGCTGCCGGCGGGATCGTGCCCATGCTGCGTCCCACCATCGACACCCTCAGCCCGACGGAAGAACCCGCGCGCGTGGATTCCTTCGCCACGTCAGCCGGTAAACTCTATGTGCGCATCGCCCCCGGCCCAGCCTCCGAGTTTCAGCTGTACGACGGCAGCATGATCTTGCAAGACACGAAGGCTGACGAAATCCGGATCGAGCTGAGCCCCGGAAGCGTTTTTTCCGCCGGGACTGTCCTAGAAATCATCACAACGTCCCCACCCCAGAGCGTCGACATCGACGCTAAGGCCGCCAAACAAGTAGCCGACGCAGCCGCCGTGGAAACCACCCCAAACAGCCACAGCTTCGTCTCCGGACCACGCTCCCTCACGATCGTCCACGCCGCGCCGGGTGCGACGTCGGTTGTTCTGCGCAGCAACTAGTGGCTGTGGCGATTTAGAACGTCAGCACTGCGCGCGCCGCCCCGCCATGGGCATGGGCGGAGCCCGTGAGGTGCAAGCGGCCTTGGGTGGGGGATCCGTCGTCGCCCAGCCACAGCACCAGCCCGAGCCCAGCACCAACCACGGCAGCACCCGTCAAGAGCGTGCTGAATAGTGCGAGCTGCTTGCCACTGCTGATGTCGTCCTGATTGCAGTTGGGACTGCAGCGCGCTTCGACGTCATTGTACTCGCTCTGCGCCATGACTCCGGTGACAACGGCACCCGTAAGCGCGAGGCCACCGGCACCAAAGGCGATCAGCGCCGGCAGCCGATTCGGACCTGCCCTTGGGGTTGACGCGTCGCTCGGCGGGCTGGTGCCGGCGCCCGTTGGCTGCCCAGGCGCAGGAGCCGTGACGGGTCTCTGTGCAGCAGCGGCTTGGGCGTCCTGCTCGGACTTGCGTTTTTCGAGATTTGCCAGGCGCAGTCGAACCGTGTCGGCCTGCTCGCCCTCAGGCACTGCCACTAGGTAGCGCTTCAATGCGTCAATCGCAGGTCCGAGCTGGGAGGTGCGCTCGTGTACGGTGGCGATGTTCAGCAACAGATCGGGACGCTTCGAGAGCTCATACGCTTTCTCGAACGCTTTGAGCGCGTTGTCGTAGTCACTCTCGACCAGGTACGCGACCCCAGACTCAAAGTGGCGCCGCGCGAGGGTATCTGGATCCTCTTGCGCAGACGCTTGGCTGCCGATCAGGCAGAGTGCGAGTGTCAATGCGGTCAGGCGTTCCCTCATTGGAGCGCCCATGGTACTCGACAACAGACTGGAAGACACGCCCAGTCCGGGAGCGCACGCATGCAGTGGAGAAGTTGGTTCTTGCTCGCCATCGCCTCGGTAGTGCTACCGCGCGCCGCGCATGCACAGGCCGGCGCGGCGCCGGAGGCTCCGGAAACCGAAACGCCTCCGGTCGCAACGCCGGCAGACCCCGCGCCGGCGGCCGCCCCGTCCGCAGCGCCGCAAGCGCCGCAAGCTCCGCAAGGTTATCCGCCGGGCCAAGCCTATCCCCCCGGCCAACCGCAGTACCCGCCCGGCTACTACCCGCAACCGGGTGCGCCCCCTGCCTACGGCCCCTACCCCGTCGGCGGGCACCCGGCTTACCCCGCCTATCCACCGGGATACGGCCCGCCGGGGTACGGCCCACAACCGGCGCCAGCGCCGCGACAACCCAAAGCGCACTACCCGGACGACGCCGCAACGCAGACGTCCCCATTTCTGGATCTATTGGTAGCGGGCATCGCCCAAGACAAGCGTTTCGACCACCTTTTCAACGTGGGCATGCAGACCGGCGCCTACCTTGGCGGACGCGTGCGAGTCGCGGCGCGATTCATCATGCTGACGAGTGAGCCCGAAGACGACCTCGCACATTCGTCGTCCAGTTTCGGCGACGACGACCTACCCGACGGCTTCACGGCGCTTGCATCAGACGCTCCCATCATCGTGTACGGAGGCAGTGTCGGATTTTCGGTCGTGGCGCGGCGAAGCTTTGCCTTTTCCCCAGGCGTCATCGTCAGCCGCACGGACAAGGCTGCCTACGGAACCTTCCTCGGCATGAGCGCGCCCTTCGAATGGGTCACGGACGATGGGGCGCGTTTCGGATTCGAGGTGGGTTTCGGCCGCGGCTTTGGCGGCGAGGTGCGCGGCCGCTGCGAGAGCTTCGGCACCGTCACGCCCTGTGATCCCGGCGAAGAGCGCAAATTCGACCGGCCTTCAGGCGGCGCTTTTTATGCGCACTTTCAGTTCGGCTGGGGCTTCAACCACCCGGAACCTGTCATGCGCTGAGGGAGCGCAGCCGGCGCCCATGCCGCCGCAACCAGGCCGCCGCCGGGGAACGCCGCATTGGGCTTGATCCACGCCCTGACAGCGCTAGGATCCCGCCATGCGTGCACTGCTATTGAGCCTGGTCCTGGTCTTTCCCGGATGTCTGGCTGAAGAGAAACCCGAGCCCGAAAAACAGCGCGCGGCGGCGGCAGCTCCTGCAATTGCAGCGAAGACCGTCGCAGCCGCTCCCGCAGGCGCCTGCGGAGACAAGGCCGGCGGTTCTTGCTGCGGCGGTGGCGGGACGGAAAAACCCGCCGGAGCAGGCTGCGGCTGCCAAGGCAATGCCGCGGCGTCGGCTGCTCCCCTGGTGCCTGCCCACGCAGCGAAGGTTGGCGACCGAACCACATGCGTCGTCAGCGGCGGGAAGTTTGTGGTGCGGCCGGAAACGATGTTCGTCAGCCACGCCGGCAAGAACTATCCGGTGTGCTGCCCGGGCTGCGCAGCGCGTTTCCAACAGAACCCGCAGCAGTTCCTCGACAGCTGAGCGGCGCCTAGCGCTGCGGCCTTGTTGAGGAGAGCAGCGGTCCGGGACGATACACGCGCCACACGTCGCGAGTTTCCCGCAGCAGTTCCTCTAGGGTCGGCGGCCTGCGCGCTTCGCAGCGCGTGTAGCCCGCACGCAGCGAGCGTGAAACATCCGCGCCGTGGGGGTGTGGCTGGGTTGTATTGAAATCCGTGCGTGCGACAAGTTGCGCCGCCCGCGCAAGAGTGCGACGAGGGACTCCGCTGCGCGCAAGCGCGCATCCCGCAATGACGTCTGCCAACAGCTCCTGCGGCCACGCGTCTCCACTGGCGACGCCGCCCAGCTGATTTTGCATATCCAAATGGTGTCCGTATTCATGCGCTAGGACGAGAGTCGGCGCCTCGTGTCCAAAGGCCAGTTTCCAGCCGCGCATGTTGTTCGGATTGACTGCGAGGGTGGTGTGCCCCGCGCCGGGGCGCGCTTGCCCGGCGCTTGGCATCGCATCGTCGCGCACGAGGAGCACGCTGCCGCAGCGCTTCCGGCACACGGGAGCGAGGGCGTGACGCACCCGCGCCAGCGCGCGACGGAACTCAGCGGGCGGCGGACCGCCCACCCGCGCGGGCGCGGCGCCGAAGACGGGCGCGCCAACCCCGGAGGCGCCCGTCGCCCAAGCGAAGGTCTGTGCGGGGCTGAGCGCAAGCACCGGTCGGCGCACCCCCGAGGGGCTTTCCGCCCGGGCGGGAACGACTTGCGCCCAAGCGAGCAGTGCACCGAAAAGGAATAGAGTTGCGGCACGCGCGGCCATGCGCCCGGCTGTGCAACCCTCGTGCCGCCCGTAAGTGGCCCGTCAACCATACTGGGCCGCCCCAATTCGTGAACGCGCCGCTCCAGGGACTGTGGCTCAGCGCCACAGTCCTTCCGAAATCCTGCCTCAGCGCGCCGACAGCGTGCGCGTCTCAGCGGGTGGCGTACTAGCGCTGATCTCGGCCACGCCCGGCCGGCCTTCGTCGCCGGGGTCGTAGCCCAGATTGGGCGCAAGCCAACGCTCAGCCTCAAGCACGCTCATGCCCTTGCGCTCAGCGTAGTCTTCGACCTGGTCCCGACCGATGCGACCCACGTTGAAGTAGCGCGCCTCTGGGTGTGCGAAATACAGCCCACTCACACTAGCAGCCGGCATCATCGCGAAATGATCCGTATGGGACATGCCGATACGCCCGGGGTCCAATAGGTCGAAGAGTTTCGCCTTCTCCGTGTGATCCGGGCAGGCCGGATAGCCGAAGGCGGGACGCACGCCGCGGAATTGCTCCTCCAAGAGTTCGTGCGGGGACAGATGTTCGTGTTGATCATAGCCCCAGTCCTTGCGTGCGCGTCGATGCAACTGTTCTGCGAATGCTTCAGCCAACCGGTCCGCCAAGGCCTTGACCATGATCGCGTCGTAGTCGTTCTGGTCTTTTTCGAATCGCTGAGCCAGTTCGCTTTCACCAATGCCGGCGGTAACCGCGAACGCACCCACGTAGTCCGGCAATTCCGTCTCTAGAGGCGCCACGAAGTCCGCCAGGGATCGACATGGGCCTGCGTCATGCTTGACCTGTTGGCGCAGCATGTTGAACCGCATGATCTCGTGGTTCCGGGCTTCGGTGTCGAAGAGCAGGATGTCGTCGCCAACGGACGCGGCGGGCCAAAACCCGTACACGGCCTTGGCCTGCAGGGACCTGTCCTTAATGATGCTGTCCAACAGCACGCGCGCGTTGTCGTATAGCTCGCGGGCCGCGGCTCCATAGTCTGGGTGCTCGAAAATACGGGGAAACTTGCCCTTCAGCTCCCACGCCGCGAAGAAGAAGGTCCAGTCGATATACGGGATCAACTCAGCAAGGGGTTGGTCCTCGACCACGACGGAGCTCAAGAAGCTGGGGCGCGCCAGATCTTCAACCTTCCAGTCAATCGGCGTCCGACGCTTGCGCGCATCGGACAGTGGCATCGGAGGGCGCACGGCCCGGCCGGCATGCACCTTGCGCAGGCGGTCTTGTTCGCCCCGCACGTACTCCACAAACGCCGGCTTCTGCTTGCCGTCCAGCAGCGAAGAAACCACGCTGACCGCTCGCGACGCATCGTGCACGTGCACAACCGGTCCCGAATACGACGGCGCGATCTTCACCGCGGTGTGTTGGCGGCTGGTGGTGGCCCCGCCGATCAGCAGGGGAAACGCCAGCTTTTGCCGCTCCATCTCCTTGGCCACGAACACCATTTCGTCGAGGCTGGGTGTGATCAAGCCGGACAGACCAATCATGTCTGCACCCACTTCGATGGCGGTGCGAATGATCTTGTCGCAGGAAACCATCACCCCCAGATCGATGATCTCGTAGTTGTTGCAGCCCAAGACGACGCCAACGATGTTCTTGCCAATGTCGTGCACATCGCCCTTTACGGTGGCCATCACGATCTTGCCCGCCTCACCGCCGCTGCGCTTGCCTCGCTCGGCTTCCATATAGGGCTCCAGCTTTGCGACGCCCTTCTTCATCACGCGGGCGCTTTTGACGACCTGAGGCAGGAACATCTTGCCGGCGCCAAACAAATCACCCACCACGCTCATGCCCGCCATCATGGGCCCTTCGATCACGGCCAAGGGGCTTTCCATGGACAGACGTGCTTCGTCGGCGTCTGCCTCGATGAAGTCCACGATGCCATGCACCAGCGCGTGCTCGATGCGGGCCTCGACGCTGCCTTCACGCCACTTCAGGTCCACTTCGCGTTTGGTACCGCTGCCACTCACTTGTGCGGCCAGCTCCACCATGCGTTCCGTCGCGTCGGGTCGGCGGTCGAAGAGCACGTCTTCGACACGCTCGAGCAACTCCGGATCGATCTGCTCGTAGACCACTAGCTGGCCGGCGTTGACGATGCCCATATCCAGGCCGGCTCGGATGGCGTGAAACAGAAACGATGAGTGAAACGCCTCGCGCACTCGGTCGTTCCCCCGGAATGAAAAAGACAAGTTGCTGATGCCGCCACTGACCTTGGCTCCGGGCAGATGCTTCTTGATGCGTTTGGTTGCCTCGATCAGGTTGAGACCGAATCGATTGTGTCCTTCGATGCCAGTGGCCACGGCGAATACGTTGGGGTCGAAGATGATGTCTTCCGGCGCAAAGCCGGCTTGGTCCAACAGCAATTCGTAGGCGCGTTTGCAGATATCGAACTTGCGTTCAGCGCTTTCCGCCTGGCCATCTTCGTCAAAGGCCATCACGACGACGCCTGCGCCGTAGCGCCGCACCTTCTTGGCTTTCTCCAAGAAGTCAGCTTCGCCCTCTTTCATACTGATGGAGTTGACGATCGCCTTGCCCTGGACGTTCTTCAGGCCCACTTCGATCACGGACCACTTCGAGCTGTCGATCATGATGGGCACGCGGGCGATTTCTGGCTCGCTTGCGATCAAGCGCAGGAACTTTTCCATGGCGGCTTCGGAATCGAGCATGGCTTCGTCCATGTTCACGTCGATGACGTTGGCGCCGCCGCGCACTTGATCGAGCGCCACTTCCAGCGCGGTGCTGTAGTCGTCTTCCTTGATCAGTCGCGCAAAGCGCTTGCTGCCCGTGACGTTGGTGCGCTCCCCGACCATGGTGAAGTTCGTGGACTTGTCGATGGTTAGGGTTTCCAGCCCGGCGTAGCGAGTCACCGCGGGCACCTCGGGCACGACGCGCGGAGCGATGCCTTTCACGTGCTCGCGGATCGCGCGGATGTGTGCTGGCGTCGTGCCGCAGCAGCCGCCGACGATATTCACCAGGCCGTCCTCAGCGAATGTCTTCAGCAGCGCTCCCGTCTCGTCCGGCTGTTCGTCGTACTCCCCGAAGGCATTGGGCAGCCCGGCATTCGGGTAGCAGGAGACCAACACGTTTGCGATACGGCTCAGCTCTTCCATATACGGCCGCATCTCGCGGGCGCCGAGCGCGCAGTTGATGCCGACGGCAAGGGGCCGCGCGTGGGTGACGCTGGTCCAAAAGGCGTCCAGGGTCTGGCCGGAAAGCGTGCGCCCGCTGCGGTCCGTGATGGTGACACTGAGCAGTACCGGCAGTCGCACGCCCTTTTCTTCGAAGACCTCCTCGATAGCCACGATCGCGGCCTTCAGGTTCAGAGTATCGAAGACCGTTTCGGGCAGCAGCAAGTCCACGCCGCCGTCGATCAGCCCGCGCACTTGGTCTGCATATGCATCGCGCATCTCGTCGAAGCCCACGGCGCGAAAGCCCGGGTCCTCGACCTTTGGCGACATACTCAAGGTGCGGTTCGTTGGGCCGATGGCGCCGGCCACGAAACGCCGCCGATCTGGCGTCTCGTTGCTGAAGCGGTCCGCGACACGCCGGGCGATCTTCGCAGCCTCCAGGTTGATCTCGTACGCAAAATCTTGGGTGTTGTAGTCGGCCTGGGAGATGCGCGTGGCATTGAACGTATTCGTCTCGATGATGTCGGCACCGGCGCTCAGATACTCGGCATGAATCGCCTCGATCACGTCGGGTTTGGACAGAACGATCAGGTCGTTGTTGCCCTGCAGGTCCGAGCCGTGGGACGCAAACCGCGCTCCGCGGAAGTCCGCCTCGCCTAGCTTGTAGCCTTGGATCGCGGTGCCCATGGCACCGTCCATGATCAGAATGCGCTTCTTGGCTTCTGTTTGCAGGATTTGGGAGATGTCCGTTTGACTCATTGGGTTCCGTTTCCGTCTGTCTGATCTACAGCAGCACACGCGGGCTTCTTGGCGAAGGCCGAAATCACTTCAAAGTAGGGCTTCTTCCGCTCGCGCGAAGTCACTTGGCATAACTCGACGCTGAGGCCGGCGTTCTGGATCCACTCGGCCAGCTTCGTCTGGGAAAACCCAGGATGGCGGTGCCCGTAAGCTTCCGTAACGCTGGCATGGGAATGCTCCGCGAGCGTGGTGAGGACCAGCCGCCCCCCCGGGCGCAGTACGCGTGCGATCTCTGCCAGTGCGCTGGCAGCATCAGCAACGTAGGTCAGCGCACTCGAGCAGAGCACCTGGTCAAACTCAGCGGCATCAAAGGGTAGTTGCTCCATGTCGCCCTGCACCAGGCGAACGCGCCGCTCGCCTTTGAAGCGACGCTTGGCAGCCACGATCATTTTCTCGCTGCGATCCAAACAAGTGACGCTGCGACACCGAGAGAGCAAGAGTTGCGCGATCGCGCCGTCTCCGGAACCCAGGTCCAACAGATCCCCAAGATCGACGAAGCCCAGTAGCCCGCGCGCCGTAGCCTCCCAGGTGCGCCCCGGCGAATAGTGGCGTTCCATTTCGCCGGCGATGGAGTCCGGCCACGACGCACCGGCTTCCCGGGCTTTGCGCAGTCGTTCACAGCGGGCGCGATCCGCGTCCAAGACGGCGTCGCTGGTCTCGTCGCGCACCAACGTCCACACCCGCCGAGCTTCGGCTGGCATCGCGACGTCGTTGAGCGCGTAGAAGGTGGACGCGCCGACTCGGCGATCCCGAAGCATGCCCGCTTCGCGCAGCCGACCGAGGTGAGTGGACACCCGGGATTGGGGTAATTCAGTGATGCTGGTGAGCTCCGCAACGCTCAGTTCGTCCCGCCCGAGCAACGCGAGCAGACGCATCCGGGTGGTGTCTCCCAACAAGTGCAGTAGGCTCACGGTGTCGTCAACGCTCGGCATATCCGCCCATCAGGATACCCTGATAGAACCGTTTTTCAAGAGCGTCAAGTGACGGCGAGACACTTCGCAGCTAAGCCATCCCTGCCCATGGCCGAGGATCCCGACGACCAGACCCTCCGCATCCCCGACAGCCTGTGGGAGCAGCTGGTCCAACTGGCCAAAGATCGGGGCACGGATCCCCAGGCATTTGCACTGCTCGCCCTGGCAGAAGCCGTGACCAACGGCGACCCGGGCCCTGCGCCCCGCTTGGCTTTGGTGCCCAGCGATCCGGCGCCCCCGAGCAAACGGCGCCTGACCGTGCAGGTCGGGAACGTCGAACACGTCATCACGCGCAATCGATTCTTGATCGGGCGGGGCGAAGAGTGCCATCTGCGCCTGGAAAATGAGTCGGTCGATCTGCAGCATGCCATCGTGGAAATCATCGAGGACGACGCCTTCCTGGTCGACATGGCTACGGAGTCGGGGACGTACTACGGCAAAGAACGCATCTTGCGCAAAGCCATTGCCGATGGCGACAGCTTTCGGCTGGGCGCGTCCGAGCTTTCGTTTCGGCTGCGCTAGCCACTTCGGACGGCTGCCCGAAGACGAACCGGCCAAGAGGAAGTTTCAGGCAACGGCAAGGGGCAGACGACGGGCGGGCACAGCATGATCAGGTGGCAGACGCCACGGTCCGCCGGGCGGTTCTGGCCGAACTGGACTATTTTTCGCCGCTGGGAGCCGGGAACCCGCCGGTTTCACCCGCCGGAGCCGGGATCCCACCTGCCTCACCCGAAGGAGCGGGGATCCAGCCTGCCGGCGGTTGGAACCCAGGCGGTGGTTGCCAACCCGGGGGCGGTTGGAAACCAGGAGGCAGTGCGGGCCACTGCCCTGGAGCCGGCTGTCCCGCAGGCGCCGGTCCCGGCGCTGCACCCGGAGGAGGCGGTGCGCCTGGGGACGGCGCTGCCATGGGCTGCTGCCCGGGAGGCGGCGGCGCCTGCCCCGGCGGTGGTGCATAGCCTGGGGGTGGTGGGGGCGGCGCGCCCTGATTGCGCGGCGGGCCGCTGTCCACGTAGCAACCCGTACACACGGCTCCCGTGAACGCGGCGAGCACCAGAAACTTTTCTCGATCAATCTTCATTTCGGGATCCTTCATGCGGGACGCGCTTCGCGCCCGAAATCAGCTCGTGAACAACCGTCGGGTCGTGGAATGCAAAGATCTCCGTCCCGATGCACTGCTCGTCTTCGTGTCCTTTGCCTGCAACGACTACGCCACTCCCAGTCCAATGCCGAGCCACGTCGAGAGCGAGGGCAATGGCACCGCGCCGATCGACCACCCGAGTCACCACACAGGGACCCGCGCTCGAAAACGTACGCAACAGCGCCGCGGGATCTTCCTCCAGTGCCCCCCCCGCGCGAGCCCCCTGGGCAATCTCTGCCAGGATCGCCTCGGGGTCTTCGGTTCGGGGGTTGTCGCTCGTCAAGATGCACAGGTCGGCTCCGCCAGCGGCCATCCGACCCATCTCGGAGCGTTTGCCTTGATCCCGCTCGCCCCCGCAGCCGAATACGACGATCACCCGGCCTCCGGCGTTGACCGTACGTGCGACTCCGAGGGTGCGCGCCAAGGCGTCGGGAGTGTGGGCGTAGTCGACAACCACAAGGGGGTCCCGGTGCACAACTTCAAAGCGGCCGGGCACGCCTGCGTGCGTGCTCAGTCCCTCACGGATCGCCGATGCAGAGTACCCAAGGGCGTGGGCCCCCAGTGCGGCGGCTAGCGCATCCTCGGCAAAGTGCTCTCCGTGCACGCGGAGCTCCAGCGTGCCCTGCATCCCTTCGGCGAGCGGTGAGGGCTGCAGCCCTATCCGCGTACCGGAAACCGACACGTGCACGCTCTGCGCCTTGAGGGCGTGCGGTGCGTGGCTGACGTCCGCGCGGGCGTGCCACAGCCGACGCACGCTCGGCGGCGTCACTTCGTCGATCAAGGCCGCGGCTTCCGAATCCGCGTTGAGCACCGCCGCGCCGTCGAGCCGAAGCGTCGCAAAGAGTTGCGCTTTGGCAGCAAGATACTGTTCCGGCGACCCGTGGTAGTCCAAATGGTCCCGGGAGAAGCTGGTGAACACCGCAACGTCCACCGGAAAGTGGTGCGCGAACCCTTCCGCCAGCGCCTTGGAAGTCGTCTCAAGCACGAGGGTGCGCACGCCCTGTTGTCGAGCACGCTCCAGGCAACGGGTGAACGCTTCTACATCTGTCTGGTCGGAAAGCCGCTCGCCGGCCACCCAGGACCCAAGGGTGGTCACCCGCGCATCGGCTTCTCCTGCACAGCGTACGATGTTGGCAAGCATGGTCGCCGTCGTCGTCTTCCCGTTGGTTCCGGTGACTCCGACGATGCGCATGGTGCTCAGAACTTCGGGGCGGGAGTCGCGTTCGCTCGTTTGATGGCGTCGCTCAAAGCTGTGCCCCCGCGCAGGCACGCATAGCAGTCCGAAAGCCCGAGAAACCCGCACCCACGCTGCGCAGTAAACGCCTTGAGCTTGGTCAAGGCGCGCGCGTCGGCATGGGAAGCCGCACGCAGAGCGACTGGCTTGACCGCTGCGCAACCGCGCGCCTTGTTCAGGTCGAGCACAACCAGGAGCGCTGGAGAAGCCTTGCCGCGCAAAGCGGGCCCGTCCAAACGGGCCTTCGCTGCTTTATGCACCACCGCGTTTTCCCCGCGCCCTTTGGTCCGCATGAAAACTTCGTAGACCAGATCGGCGCCCACCGCTCCAAGTGCGCGAACGGAAAGGTCCAGCGCGTCGGCCGTGGTCGCCTGATTCTCGGCTGCGCGCAGGACGTCTTTGACTAGCGAGCTGTCGCTGGCCAACCCAGGATCTTTCAGCAACGCCTGCTCATAGGCCGAAAGCGCGGGCTTCACGTGGCCGATAACGGACAGACCACGCCCCAACGCGTACCATTCCGGCGACGTTCGGTCGTTCTCCGAGCGGCCCTGCAAGACGGCAATCGCGCTACGATCGCCGCCCTTCGCGCGTTCCATGACGTCCTGCAAGTCCGGAGCCGCAGGGGCCTGCGCTACGGTGGTGCCAGCTGCGTCGCCTCCGGCGCGCCCTCCCGTGGCAATCGCCGCGGTAACGACGATGACGAAACCCAAAGCAACCAGGCCGGCAGCAGCCACAGCAAGCCCCCATACGGGCACGCTGTGGCTGAGCAGGGCGACGCGTTTCTCCAAGACCGGCACCCGCCGGAATAGCGGCACGAAGAAGCCCGTGAGCCCCGTGCGAAGCTGCGGCGTGTGCGACGCTTTCCCGACGACTGCGGTATTCGGCGTCTCGGCCATGGGCTGGCTCAGCTCTGGTCGCGCCAAACTGAGCACCGTGTCGCCGTACTGCGCACTCACAGCCGCCGCTGTGTGCTGCGACGACGACTCCACCAACGGATTGGCCGGCGACGCAGACGCGGGCTCTGGAGTCGTCTGCAACAGTGCGTCGATGCGCAGGACCAGATCCGCCGCACTCTGCACGCGCCTTTCGGCGTCCTTGGCGAGAAGCTCCCGCACCAAGGCTTGTACTTCCTCTGGAATGCTGGGCGGCAGGGGCGCTGGGTCCATCGTCATTTGCCGTGTCAGCACCACGACGAGGTCGTCATCATCAAATGGCGTCTGCCCGCTGAGCATCTCGTACAGCATGATGCCCAGGGTGTAGAGATCCGACCGCGCGTCGCAGGGCGTTCCCGCAGCTTGTTCGGGAGACATGTATTCCGGTGTGCCAAACACGCTGCCAAGTTGCGTCAGCTGGGGCCCCCCCGCGTCCGTGGTGAGCTTTGCGATACCGAAGTCCAACACTTTGGCGAAGTACGGATCGTTCTCGCGTTGGATCAGCATCACGTTGTCGGGCTTCAGGTCCCGATGCACGATTTCCGAAGCGTGGGCGGCAGACAGCGCATCGGCGATTTGCCTCGCAATGTACAGCGCGAGGCTGACCTGCAACGCGCCGTGCTGCTTGATCAAGTCTCGCAGGCTGGTGCCCTCCACATACTCGAGCACCAGGTAGAACGCGCCATCGTCCAACTGTCCGAAGGCGGTGGCGGCGGCAACATTGGGGTGTTCAATGCGCGCCGCGGCAACGGCCTCGCGCTCGAAGCGCGCCACGACCTCGGGCAGATACGTCATTTCCTTGTGCAGAACTTTGACGGCCACGTTCTTTTTCATGTGAACGTGCTGCGCCCGAAAGACCGCGCCCATGCCGCCGCTACCCAGAAGCTCCTCGATGCGATATCGCTCCGCGAGCGTGGTACCGATCAGCGCCTCGGACGGATCGACGTCTGCGTCTTCGCGCTCGGACGCAGCCCCTCCCCGCTCCACCGCGCCGCTGGCGGGCGCAGTCGCGATCGGCGCCGCCTCATGGGCTGGGCCGCCCGCATCGCGGTTGGGAGACGTATCACTCATCGGCTTGGCATTGTTATCGGCCCAGCGGATGACGTCGAGGCATTGAGAAAAACATCCAAGTTTCGCGCACTCAGCGCCGTCCCAGCAGCAGCTTGACACTACCGGACGCCGCGCCCTGCACGCCGCGCGCGAGTACGATTTCTCTGCCAGCCCTGCGCCCATGCCCGTAGGTGTCCGTGCGCTCGGCCCCGCGGAAGTGCGCCCAGCGGGTATGCGGATGCCGGGACTTCAAGAAGCCCGCCAGCTCAGGGTCGCCGATCCAAACCAGTCCTTGCTCCCGATTCTTCACGCGCTCCGCTTGTAACTTGTCGCGAAATCCAGCCATGACTCCAGCGAGAAACGTGAGCCGCTCGCGGTTGCCCCGGATGCCGTTTTCCCGCTTGTGCTCCTTCCACAGCCGAGCCCCAGTGCGGTCCAGGTAGTCGTACACATAAGCGGCCAGTTCGAGATTCTCCGGTCTGCCGCATACTTCCAATACGTGTCCGCGCTTGGCTTCCCGGGGGCGCCAGGCCGGAACCCAAATCGCTTCAACGAAGAAGTGTTCCCCCAGGATGACCGCCAGGATCCGCTTGTCTTCGAAGACGCGGCCGGACGCTGCGCCCAGATGGCGGAATCCGT
Source organism: uncultured Myxococcales bacterium (assembly GCA_937872925.1). Taxonomy (GTDB): domain Bacteria; phylum Myxococcota_A; class Polyangia; order Polyangiales; family Polyangiaceae; genus JACKEA01. The sequence goes on from CALMUT010000216.1 coordinate 33,070, forward strand.
AGCCACCTTGACGCTTGTCCACCCAATCGATGTTGTGCTTCAGCATCAGCCGCTGAGCGGCACTCATGGCCGCTTGGGCCTCATGGAGATTCGGGCTCTCGGCCAGCGCCAGAAGCTTGGCTACTCGGGACAGTGCCCGCCCGCGTTCGTCCTCAAGGGCCGGTACGGCGGGCAAGCCGCTGGCGCGGGCGTCGAATCCTCGCTCCTGGCAAACCCGCGCAAATGCGGGCCCGTGCTCCGACTCACCGGTAAAGCCCAGTATTTCGTCCACGAATTGGTGAGCCATCTCGTGTTTCAAGACCTCGATCAATACGCCCCAGCTATGCTCGGTCAGAAGCGAGCGGGCGAGTTCCAGGGTACGTTCGGCTCCAGACCAGCGACCCAGACGGCTCTTGGCGTCCGACCAAGCCAATACAGGTGGGCGCAGACTGCCCTTGAAGAAGCTGCCGTTCAGATCCTGATAGCTGGAGCGTACCGCTCGCAGCGCCATGCGTTCGAGCTCGACCCCAAGCGCCTCCGCGCCGTCTTGCATGCACGCAGCGTATGCTGAGGGGGGCACGGCGTCGAGACCAAGCGAATTCAAAGAATTGCGGCAAGGCTTTGCACTCTGCGCGAGAAGGTTCTATCTCAACGCACATGCCCACGAACATCAAATGTGCACCCAACGGCCCCTACCTGCTCGCAGGGCCGCTGACCCTGACCGACCCCACCGGCAAGGACCTCGAGATCCCAGAGGGCAAGAAGATCGCACTCTGCCGCTGTGGGCTGTCGGCAAACAAGCCTTTCTGTGACGGGCAGCATTCAAAGCAGGGGTTCAGCGCAAGCGAAGAAGCCAAGCAGCCCTAGACGGACCTCGCCATCTTTCCGGCCAGAGCAAGGGGGACCGCTCACTCTTGTAGCTGACAGCGGACGTCGGCGGAAAACTCGTAAGCAGGAGAGCCGCGGAAGGTCACGACGCTCCGTTTTTCCTGCGCGCGTACCGTGACCGCCACGACCTCGGGGTTGACGTCCGTGGACACTTGGCACTGGGCTGTTCGCTCGCAGCCGTTGTCGATGCTGACAATGTGATCGTAGCCATAGGCGCCGTAGCGGGCGAAAGCTTCGACGTGGACACAATCGGGCACTGGCTTGTCCGGCGTCTTCTCCGCTGAGGAAACAGCAGCGAAGCTCAGCGCAACACTGCCCCATAGGACTCTCTGCTTCGTTATTCTGAGCATGGGATACCGGACAACCGTGGCAACTTCTTCCGCTCCGTCTGCGCATGGCCTACAACGGCGCGATGAGCCTCGACGAAGACGCCCTGCTGTACCACTCCCTGGGCCGCCCGGGAAAGATCGAGGTCGTTTCCACCAAGCCAGTTGCGTCGCAACTGGATCTTTCCCTCGCCTACTCGCCAGGCGTCGCGGCCCCGTGCCGCGTCATCGCTCGCGACCCATCCAAAGTCGATTCCTACACGGCCCGACGCAATCTCGTTGCCGTGATCACAAACGGCACTGCGGTGCTGGGGCTCGGCAACATCGGCCCCCGCGCCGCCAAACCGGTGATGGAGGGCAAGGCCGTGCTTTTCAAGCGCTTTGCAGATATCGACGTCTTCGACATCGAGATCGACGCCACGGATCCGCAAGAATTCATCGACGTAGTGCGCACCCTGGAGCCGACCTTCGGCGGCATCAATCTGGAGGACATTCGGGCGCCGGATTGCTTCGTGATCGAACGCACCCTCCGCAAGGAGATGGGCATTCCCGTCTTCCACGACGACCAGCACGGCACGGCCATCATTTCTGCCGCCGCGTTGATGAACGCTGCGGAGATGCAAGGCAAACCCCTCGATCGCGTGCGAGTCACTTGCTTGGGCGCCGGCGCGGCGGCGACGGCCTGCATGGAGATGTGGATCCAGATCGGCGTCACCCGGGGCAACATCACGATGGTCGACGTCGATGGTGTGATCAAACAAGACCGAGCGGGCTTGGACGAGTACCGGTACGCCCTGGCGCAGAGCGCGTCTGATCCTCGCAACTCGCTCTCCGACGCAATCAAAGACGCCGATGTCTTGATCGGCCTTTCTGCAGGCAATCTTGTGACGCCGGAAATGCTCAAGACCATGGCTGACAAACCCATTGTCTTCGCTTTGGCGAACCCGGACCCGGAGGTGCCCTACGACATCGCAAAGGCTGCGCGTCCAGATGCCTTGGTCGCCACCGGGCGCAGCGACTTTCCAAACCAGGTCAACAATGTGCTTGGGTTTCCTTACATCTTTCGCGGCGCGCTAGACGTATTGTCCACCACGATCAACGAAGAGATGAAGGTGGCGGCCGCCAAGGCCATTGCGAAGCTGGCGCGAGAAGAAGTCACGGACGACGTGCTGCGCGCCTATCGCAGCAACCGGCTGCGCTATGGGCCCGAATACCTGATCCCAAAGCCCTTCGACAATCGAGTGCTGCACTGGGTAGCGCCCGCGGTCGCGCAGGCAGCGATGGACAGCGGCGTTGCTCGGGAAAGCATCGACGTCGAAGCGTATACGGAGGCGCTATACAAGAAGATCAGCCCGACCCGCCGCGTGATGTGGCACATCACGGAAGTTGCACGGGGCGCGGGAAAGCGTCTGGTGTTCCCGGAAAGCGACCAGGACAATATCCTCCGCGCCGCCGAGCGTATGCTCGACACCGGCATCGCCGTGCCCGTTCTAGTCGGTCGTGAGGACCGCATCCGGGAGCAGGCAAAGCAACTCGGTCTGGGGCTAGATGGCGTCGAGATCGTGAACCCGCGCAGCAGCGACAAGCTCGATAGCTATGTGCAAGCCTATTGGGAGAAGCGCCGGCGCCGGGGCGTGACGGAGCTGGACGCGGTGAAAACCATGCGTCGCTCCCGTACCGCATTCGGGCTGATGATGCTGGCCCAGGGCGATGCCGACGGGTTCGTTGCCGGCTATGGCCAAGACTACCCGGCGACGATCCGCCCGGCGCTTCAGATCATCGGGGTGCGCCCTGGCGTGCGCAACGCGGCGGGCATGTACGTGGCGGTCACCAAGCGCGACGTGAAGATCCTGGCGGACACGACCATCAACATCGACCCGGACGCCGAGGCTCTGGCGGAAATCGCGATCCTTGCGGCCGACGCGGCCAAAGAACTCGGGCTCACGCCTCGCGTGGCGATGCTCAGCTTTTCGAACTTTGGCGATGCGCCGCATCCGTTCACGACCAAGGTCGCCCGGGCCACTGCGCGGGTGAAGGAGCTGCGGCCGGATCTAATGGTCGACGGCGAAATGCAAGCCAACGTGGCGCTGGACGAGAGCGCCCGGGCCCTCTACCCGTTTTCAACTCTTCAAGGCGTCGCCAACGTGCTGATTTTCCCGGACCTGCAGTCCGGCAACATCGCCTACAAGCTGCTAGCCTGCGCGGGCGGCGCGGAGGTCGTCGGTCCCATCGTGCTGGGCATGAACAAACCCGTAAACGTACTGCAACAGGGCGCCAGCGTAGACGCTATCGTACACGTGGCCGCGATCACGGCAGCCCGGGCGATTTTTGGCGCCTCAGCGGGCTAGAGGGGCGCGCCAGATTCCGTCCGCTCAGCCCAGCGCCAGAACTGTCCGGCTGCAAAAGCTCAGCGCCCCGCAGCGCGGGGAGCTGAGGCCGGCTCAAGCGGTCGGTGGGCGCGTGGACAGGGCAGCGTCGCGCTCTTGCCACTGTGGATTGAGTTTCGCCAAGTCCGCCGCAACTGCCAGCGCCTCAGCTTCGCTCGTTGCCATCAGCACGTGGTCAAAGCTGGATTCGAGCTGAGCCCGCTCGAACATGCGCCGTGGCTCGGGCAGCGGCCCGGAGATGATGACAAATTTCTGGCGACTCCGAAGCGCCACAAGAGCGCTTTCAAGGGCCACGAAACCCGTGGCATCGATCACACCCACCTTGGCAAGAGACAACACCACGACACGTTTCGAGTCGTGGACGGCGCCCAGCGCGCTGATCGCGCGTTGCGCCGCGCCGAAGAACATCGGACCGCTGATTTCATACAACAGCACACCTTCCGGCAAGCTTCGATCGTGTTCATCACTATCTCCGAGCACGCGCACACCGGTGAACTCACTCATCCGCCGCATAAACAGCAGCGCAGCCAGCACCACCCCCACGGTGATGGCAACAACCATGTCCATCACGACCGTGAGCGTGAAACAGGTAAGCAGCACTGCAACATCGCTGCGGGGTGCGACACGCAGGATGTGAACGAAGTGACGCGCTTCGCTCATGTGTACCGCCACAGAAAGCAGCAGCGCGGCAAGGGCAGCCATGGGTACGTGCGCGACCAACGGAGCGAACAGTACGATGCTCAAAAAGACGAAAGCCGAGTGAATCACTGACGCGATCGGACTGGTCGCGCCAGCACGGATGTTCGTCGCTGTGCGTGCCAGGGCGCCAGTCGCGGCAATCCCCCCAAAGAAAGGCGCGACCACGTTCGCCAGGCCCTGGCCCATGAGTTCAGCATCCGGGTCGTGCTTCTTGCCGGTCATTCCGTCGGCAACGACCGCGGAAAGCAATGACTCGATAGCGCCTAGGAGTGCGATCGTGAGGGCGTGCGGAAACAACTCTCGGACCGTCGTCACGGTCATGGGACCGGTCCACGGCAGCGCGAAGCTGGGCGGACGAGGTGGGATCCCGGCAACCTGCACGCCATCGACAATGGCTGTGAATCGCGTGCCAATCGTGTCGACGAAGTAGCCCATCTTGCGCAATGCAAAAGCCCCCAAGGACACCAGGGTCAGCGCAACCAGGGGCGCGGGCACGCGGGGTGCGATCTTCGGCCAAACCAAGAGCAGGGCGAAGGTGCTGGCGGCGACCGCAAACTCCGTCCCCGAAAGGGTGTGCCGCGCCTGCACCAAGACGCTCACTCGCTCCATCAACTCCGACGGCAGCGGTCCGGTCCGCAATCCAAAGATGTCTTTGATCTGCAGCAGCGCGATAACTACGGCAATGCCGGCCGTGAAGCCTGTTGTCACCGGATGTGGAATGAATTGGATCCACTGCCCCAGGCGCGCCAACGCCATGCAAACCAGGATGAGACCTGCCATCAGCCCCGCGCAGAGCAGCCCGGATAGGCCGTACTTGGCGGTAATGGGCGCCAACACCACGATGAACGCAGCGGTGGGTCCCGTCACCTGAACCTTGGACCCGCCGGCAAGCGCAGCCACTCCACCGGCGACTGCGGCGGTGTACAGGCCGTGCTGTGGTGGTGCGCCCACGGCAATTGCCAGCGCCATTGACAATGGCACCGCCACCACCCCGACCACCAGACCAGCGCTGACGTCCGACCGAAACCCCGTCCATCCGTATCCCTGATGGATTGCCCGCCGCAATGCGGTAGCAAAAGGAAAAGACGGCATCATGTCGATGCGTCCGTCTACACCATTTTTCGAGACCTCGGGAGCACGTCTCAGAGACCGCGCGGCTCGCGCCTGCCCGACGCGCGCCGGACCATTTCACGGCATACGGGCTCCAGCGCGACGCCAGCGAAGCGTCCGCGAGGCGTCCCTTCCAATCCTAACGGGAGACCTGGTCTCTGAGAGCGGATTTGCCGAGCAGATCCGCGGCAAATCCACTGCCGGTGCCGGTTTGTCGACGGTATGTCTTGAAAGCCCTGAGCCCGATGGCATCCTCCGGCCCACTATGGCTCAAGACGACTTTGCGTCGATGTTCAACTCCTCCTCTGCCGCGGGCAAAAGCCGCGCAGGCCTGCGCCTAAAGCAAGGCGATGTTGTGGAAGGCACTGTGATCCAAATCGGCGCCGAGGCAGTGTTCCTCGACGTTGGTGCCCCCACGGACGCCTGTATCGATCGCGGAGAACTCGAAGACGCCAAAGGCAATCTGCGCGTACAGATGGGAGATCGTCTCAAGGCGACTGTCGTGGACGCGGAAGCCGACGTGCCCCGGCTCGCTCTCGCACTGGGTCGCGGTGGCAGCATCGACACCACGCAGCTGCAGTCCGCTTTCGAAGCCAAGGCGCCCGTCGTCGGGAAGGTTTCCAAAGCCGTCAAGGGCGGACTGGAACTCGACCTCGGCGGCGCACGGGCGTTTTGCCCGGCCTCGCAGATCGAAGTAGGGCACACCGCTGATCTGGAAAGCTTCGTGGGCACGGAGCTCGAAGTGCTCGTGCTCGAAATCAAAGAAGGGGGGCGCAATGTGATCGTGTCCCGCCGCGCGCTGCTTGAGTCACGCCAGCAAGAAGTCGCCGCCCAGATGGCAGCGACGCTCTCGCCTGGCTCTGATCTCGAAGGCATCGTTCGCGCCACCAACAAACACGGCGCCATCGTCGACCTAGGGGGTCTCGACGGCTTCGTGCACGTTTCCGAGCTTTCCCACAAGCGCGTGGGCTCGCCTGAAGACGTCGTGGGTATCGGGGATCGCATCTCCGTGCGGGTGATCTCCATCGAGCAAGGCGAGAAGGGTCTCCGCGTACGCTTGAGCATGAAGGCGTTGATGGAGCGTGACACCTCCAACTCCGCCGCAGCGGACGAAGTTCTTGAAGCCAGTGTGGTCAAACACACCGGCGGCGGCGTCATCGTCAGCACCAGCCGTGGAGAAGGCATGGTGCCGGCTTCCGAGCTCGGCCTCGCGCCCGGCGCAGACCACCGCCGTACGTTTCCCGTCGGCAAGACCATGACCGTCGTGGTCGTCAAAACCGGCGACCGGCTACGCTTTTCCGTCACGGGTGTGGCTCGCGTCGAAGAACGCAAGAACTACCGTGAGTTCGGCGGCGGGCGGGGTGGCGGCGGCAGCGGCAATTCCCTGGGCAGCTTAGGGGACGTGTTTCGCAAGAAACTCGGCTTGCCGGAGCCGGAGCCGGAGCCGGAACCGGAGCCCGCTCCCCCCGCGGCGTCGGCCACAGCAAGCGCGACGCCCCAGACGAACCCCGAGCCGAGACCAGCACCCCCGCCGGCCGCGCCACAACCGAAGCCCGCACCCGCCGCGGCACCTGCCGCAGCACCGGAGTCCCGCCGCGAACCGCCGCCGGGCGTCGTGCGCCGCAAGCGCTGAGTCCGCCTCAGCGGCCGTGACGCGATAGCGCGGCCACGCGGTCTTCGATGCTGGGATGCGTGCGGAATAAGTTCATGAAGCCGCTTTTGCCGCCCTTGATCCCAAACGCCGCCATGCTCTCGGGCAGGTTCGACTCTCCGCTGCCGCCTTCGAGACGTCTCAGCGCGGCAATCATATTTTGCGGGCCGACCAGCTGCGCGGCGCCTGCGTCGGCGCGGTATTCTCGCCATCGCGAAAACGCCATCACGATGATGGTGGCCAGCACCCCCAGCACGATCTCCGCGACGAACACCGATAGGTAGTAACCAATGCCCGCGCCGCGTCGATTGTTCCCGCGGGAGAGTAGACCGTCGACGATGTTGCCCACCACGCGGGAAAAGAAGATCACGAAGGTGTTCACGACGCCCTGAATCAGCGCCAAAGTCACCATGTCCCCATTGGCCGCGTGGGAGACTTCGTGGGCGAGCACGGCCTCGACCTCATGGCGCTGCATGCCGTGCAACAATCCAGAACTGACCGCAACCAGAGAGCTGTTGCGCGTGGGCCCCGTGGCAAACGCATTCAACTCCGCAGCGTCGTAGATGGCCACCTCCGGGGTCTTGATGCCCGCCTGCTGGGCTTGTCGCTGCACCGTCGACAGCAGCCACGCTTCGGTCTCGTTGCGTGGGTGGGTGATCACGACAGCGCCGGTGGCGCGTTTGGCCACCCACTTGCTGATCAATAGGGAAACGATGGACCCGGCAAAGCCGAAGACCACGGAAAAAATCGCCAGCGGCAGGTAGGTCCAGTCGACATCGTCCACGACTCCGGTGGAGCGGATGACGAACCAGGCGACCGAGAGCAGGATCAGAACCGCTAGGTTCGTGAGTAGAAACAGGAAAACGCGTTTGAACATGCGACTGCGGGATCGTTAATCATCCGCGCCGGCGCTGTCGAGCCGCGGCCCGCTTCAGCCCAGACTGCGGGCGCGCAGAGCGTCGAGGGCTTTCTGTGCCGCTTTTGCCAGACCCAAGCCCGGCCGCGGATGTGCCGCCCCGCGGGAAATCAAGTCATCCACGGTATCGCGCAGCGTCTCGCCGGGGTCGCGGGGCGCAAACCCAAGGCTGCGCTCGGCCTTTTCGCTGGAGCAGTACCAAAACAACTGACCCATCTCCACGCTGACGGCGTCGACGGGCATGGCACCGCCCATCTTCTCCAGGAACGTGGACATCAGGGCGTGGGCGCCCAGGGACAGGCTGCGGGACGCTGGCAGCTGCGCCCGCGGCGCGGGCACACCCGTCATGCGTTCCAAGCGCTGGAAAAACGCGCGCACGGTCATGTTCTTGGCGTTCAGCAGGTAACGCTGCCCCGCCTGCCCACGCTCGAACGCTTGCCACATGCCCAGCGCGACGTCACGAACGTCTACGAAAGCGATGCCGCCAGCGGGGGCGGCCGGGATCTCGCGTTCCAGGTAGCGGCGGATGTCGCCCGTCGACGACTCCCGCAGATCCCCAGGGCCGAGCAGCAAGCTTGGATTGACTACGATGACTTCGAAGCTCGACGTGTTGGCCTCGAGTGCTTCGCGCTCTGCGTAGAGCTTCGTGCGATAGTACGGGAAACGCAGCGCCAGCTCCTGCGGACCCGGGCTGTCTTCGGTCGCGATGAAGTCCGAGTTTTCGGATATGGCCAAGGTGCCGCTGGTGCTCGCAACGACGACGCGCCGCACTCCGGCATCACGGAGCCCCTGCAGCGCCGCGCGGGTACCCACGACGTGGGCGCGATGCATGGCCTCGCTGTCATTCGGGTCGCGACTGACGAGCCCGGTGCAAAGGAGCGCACCTTCGGCGCCTCGAGCGCTCTTGGCGACCGCGGCAGAATCCAACACGTCGACGGCACGCACTTCGGCGTCATCCACAGCGCCGCCACTGCGGCTCACGGCGGTGACGTCGTGGCCACCCGAGCGCAGAAAACGAACCAGCTGCGACCCGAGAAACCCGGTGCCGCCTGCGACCCACAGCCGCCGCGAAGCGGAAGCGCCATTGCCCGAGCCCATGGCCGGCATATGTCAGCCTGGGCGCGCCGGGTCAACCCCGACCGCCACGCGGCCCCAGATGTCACCCGGGGCCTAGTCTACCGGGGCTCAGGGAGCTTGAGTGGACTTGGCTTGGTCGGGCGCGTCGTTGTAGGCCAGCGTCACGGCCAAGAGGCCGATGCCGAGGGCCAATACCAGGCCGACGATCACGCCATACTTTTTGGTCGCGCGCTGACGTTCGATGACTCTAAGCGAATGCCGGAGCTCCGGATCGTCGCCCAGCATGTCTTGATTGCTGCTCATATTCGACCCCCTTCAGGTCGGGGCATCGGAGCAATTTCTCCAACCCCCAGAAGAGGAGTTAGCGCTCCCCGTAGAGGAGTCAAGGCGGCGGGGAGCAAATTGCAGTGGGACGCGAAAGCGATTTCACTCTGCGTCGCCCGCGGCGGCCGTAACGCCCGAACGCGCGTCCGGTTTCGCGGCGTCGGTCAGAGCAAATGCCCGCTGGAACGTCATCAGCAGCGCGATGTCGTTGCTCTTCACTTCGCCGGACATGAACTCGGCGGGTGTTGGCGTATACGCTTCCCGCACGATCCGCCGAAACATCTCAGGGCTGGTTTTGAGCACGCAGTCGGCGCGATCCACGGCCTTGCCTTCGACGACCTCGCAACTCTCTTGGGTCAGCTTCAGGGTGAAGCGCTCGCGCTCGCCCAGGGCAAAGTAGAAGCTCATCGGATCCGTGACGCTGCCCGGCACAAAGCGCGGCTCGAGCTCGCGGAAGACGGCGGCGATGGAGTCGTCGGAGGGCGCGGGCGCCGTCAAATCGAGGGACTGCAACTTGGATATGTCGAGCACTTCACCGCGGCGCAGCGCCAGAATCGCGCGCCGAGTCAGCTCCGTCACCACGCGCGAGGCCTCGCTCGGCGACAGCCCTTGGGTCAAGCGCCGGAGGTCGGAGATGCACAACGGCGGGCCGATGCGCGCGCCGACGTCGCGCCGGCGCATGACCGTGGCGCCCTTGGGCAGCGCGCGGTGGGTGCCAATCAAACACACCGGCAAGATGTCCGTGTCATGGTGCAGCGCCAAGTAGCCCACGGCGCTCTTGAACTCCTGCACTTCGCCGTCGGTGCTGCGCGTCCCTTCGGGGAAGATGAGCAGCGTCTTGCCCTCGTCAAGTAGCCCCCCGGCCTGGCGTAGGCTTTGGCGCAAAGATCCGCTGCGGCTCATGGGCACCAGATTGGTGAAGTTCTCGAAGTAGGTCTTGCGGAAACGGTTGCCCTCAAAGAAGTAGTCCTGCGCGGCGAGAGATACGACGTCTGCGCCGTAGCTACCGAGAGCGAACTTGACCAGGCCCATGTCCAAGTGGCTGGCATGGTTGGCCGCAATGATGGTGTTGCGATTGTAGGGCACGAACGCGCGACCCGTGACCTTGGTGCGCAGCACCCGATCGTAGAAACCCATCTGCGCTCGGCCCATCCAGTGCATGGCGGCGTCGCGGAGCTGCGGCGGGATTTCCAGGCTCTCTTCGGTCTCGTATTCGATGCTGGCAGTGGGCGATGAGCGCCGTGCGGTGGCGTGCTCCAAGAGCACGGCCTCGGCATCCGCGATGGTATCGCACGCCGCGAGCTTCTCGGCGTCCAAGGTCTGCCCCAGCTGCGACTCGAGGGCCACCAGGAGCTCCAGCAGCATCAAAGAGTCGAATCCAAGGTCGCCGCGCAGACTCATGCCCGGCGTCAGCTTCTTCGGATCCTTGCGAGTGATGGCGCCCACCGCGGCGCGCACGCGCTGCGCCGAGGCGTCCAAGTGCTCGGCGCCTTCCATGCGCGGCGGGCGCTCGGAAAGCGGCGCCGTGCGCTCCAGCAAGCCCCGCACCTCGCCGCGTTTGACTTTGCGGGTCGCCGTGCGCGGCAGCGGGCCGTCAACGAGCTGGACCAGAGCCGGCCGCTGCACCGCGGGCAGCGCAGCGAGCGCCTTGTCGAGGGACTTCTTTGCCCGCGCGTGCCGCTCTGCCCGGGAAAGCTCTGGGGCAGCCGCCGGTACGGCGACGCAGGCCAAACGCTCGCCCCCACGCTCGGCGCTGATGCCCACCAATGCGAGTTCTTCGATGCCCTCGATACTGCCGAGCCGCGCTTCCACATCATCGGGGTAAATGTTCTCGCCGGCGGATGTGACGATCACGTCCTTGGCGCGACCGACGATGACCAAATTGCCGCGGCTATCGAGCTTGCCCAGGTCGCCGGTGTGCAACCAGCCGTCGGCATCGATCACGCGCTTCGTCGCGGCTTCATCGTCCGAATAGCCGAGCATGACGTTCGGCCCGCGCGCCAGCACTTCGCCGACGCCGCTGGCGTTCGGCGCGTCGATGCGCACCTCCACACCCGGCACGGCCTTGCCGACATGACCCGAGCGCGCGCCAGGGCCCCCGGACGCCACCGTGAGCACCGGCGCCGCTTCGGTCAGTCCGTAGCCTTCCGCCAGATGCAAGCCTAGACCCGAGAATAGATGGTGGGTCTTCTCGGGCAGCGCCGCGCCCCCACTGACGAGGTAGCGAAGATGTCCACCTAGGCCGGAATGCACGGGGCCGAACAAGATCCGGCCGGCATCCACGCCAACGCTCTTGCCCAAGGTGCGCGATAGCTCCACCGCGAAATCGAATACATGCGACGCCAGCTTGCCGTGCTCCGCCACCCTCGTCGTGATGCGGCGCTCGAGCATTTCCCACAGCGCAGGCACGCCAATCATGGCGGTGATGCGCCCGCTCTTGAGCCCGGATTCGAGGCGCTCTGCCGTGAGTTCGTCGAGGTACACAATGCGCGCCCCCCGCGACAACGGCAGCAACATGCCGCAGGTCAGCTCGAAGGTATGGTGCAAGGGCAACACCGACAGCACCCGGTCGCCCTTGGTCAGCGGAAATAGCGGCGACAATGCAGCCACCAGCGCCGTAAGGTTCTCGTGGGTCAGCATCACGCCCTTGGGCGTGCCCGTGGTGCCGCTGGTGTAGATCAATGCCGCAACGTCGTCGCCGGCGCCGACATGAGGCTCCGCAAGTGGCGCGCCCGGCTCAGCTGCGTCCCACACATCGAGCCATTCGATCCCGCCGCCCCGAGCGGCGTCCACATCTGCGCGCACGCGACCGCGCACTCGGGCGTCGGCGAGGAAGACTTTTGCTTTCGACGCGCGAGCGAGATTGGCGGCGGCATCTGCCTCGATCTTTTCGTCGAGGGGCACGACGCTGCCGCCGGCGTACAAGATGCCGAAGAACGCGATGGGCCAGGACGGATGATTGGCTGCGGCCAGGATCACGCGATCCCCGGCTTCCACTCCCTGGCCGCGCAGGCGCTCGGCAAGCGCCAGGGAGCGCGCGCGCATATCCGCAAAGGAGAGCCGCGAGAGCCCTTCGGTCTCGGTGCGCTGCAGCGCGACCGAAAGGTCGTGCCGATCGGCCATTTCGTCGAGCAACAGGGGCAAGGTGGCGTGGGGATCCGGCGCCGTCATCGGCCGGCGGATCCGCTCGTCGATCTTCGGAAACACCCACTTTTCCAGACCGGGGATGTGCACGTTCAAGAACCAGTCGCGCCAGTCGATGGCCTCGGGCTCCCAGCGGATCACCGCACGCTCCGCTTCGCTCAGGCGCGCATACGCGGCACGCGTGTTGTCACAACGGAACTCGTAGTCGAAGAGCGTGGTGAAGGGCACAAAGGCCTCGAGCACGTCCGCGATCTTCTCCTGCTGCTTCGAAAAACCCTTCACGGCGCTGGCAGCCGGCTTCAACAGGCTGGCGGCGGGACCGACGGCTACCTTGCGCAGGGCATCCGAAAGGCTGCCCGTCGTGCGCGAGATGGCCCGGGGTCCGAAGCTCTTGAATTGATCGGCGTTCAACAACGCGCCCTCGAAGCGTGACTGCAGCGCGCTGAGCACGGGGCCACCCCGCCCGGTGCGCTTGTAGTACTTGCGCTTGTACAAGCCAGACAGCTCAAAGAAGCGCCGCATGCTGCAAGCATTCGTGTCGCTCGACCCGTACTGATAGACGGCTGGCGCGGTACCCTCGATCAACTCCGCCAAGGACAGCACCATGCCGCCCGCAACCATGTCGCAGGGAATGAAATCCAAGGGGTTGTCCCCGCCCGGGATTTGCGTCTGTCCTTCGCGCAAGCTGTAGATCAACGGTGCGCTGGTATTGATGCCCTCGTTCCAACCGGCGAAAGGATAGTAGGTCGTGGATTCGACGATGGCCGGCCGCACGATGGTAAAGCGCAGGCCCGCCCGAGCGATGATCTGCTCCCCAATGGCCTTGGTGTAGGTGTAGGTATTGGGGAACCCCCAGAATTTCGCGCGCTCCATGCCCATTTCGGCCAACTGCGCTTCGACGAATTTGCGTTTCACGCGCTCGACCTGGCGCTCGAGGATGGGACCGCGCGCGGGCTCGTTGCGCTCCAGCAAGTTGTTTTTCGCTTCGTCCAGGAAGTGGCTTTGCCGGAAAGCATCGCTCATGCGGTGGCGCGCCTGCTCCACCACGTCCATGCACTCGGCGATCTCGCGATCTGGATCCCAATGCGAAGGGTCAAGCTCGCCAGCGCGAGGGAACGGGATGACCCGGGGGTCCTGCTCTTCGATGAAGCCCGTACGCTGGCCGGCCACGTAGCACGTGCTGGTGTGCAGTAGCGCGGCGTCACCGAGATCTTTGGCCAGCGCGACGAGGTTCTGCACACCGAAGGCGTTGACTTCGAGGGCATTGTCCAGCGGAGGATCGAAATCCACGACGCCCGAGGCGTTGATCACGACATCGATCTGCCCCCGCAGGTCTTCGCGCAGCGTCGGCTCGAGCCCGCAAAACGCATGACTAACGTCCCCGGCGATGGGCGTGACTTTCTCCCGCAAGAAGGCGTCGAAGCCGTCGCCATGTTCGGCGCGCAGCGCGTCCAAACACTCGCTCGTTGCAACGTCTTTCCAGAAGCGCTGCGACGCGGTCTGCCCCCCTCGCGGCCGCACTACCAGATGGATGTGCATGATCTCCGGGTACTTCGAGAGCAGAAAAGTCCAGAAGACCTTGCCCAAGAATCCGGTGCCGCCCAAAACCACGAGGCGCCGCCCACGCAACACCGCGCGCACATCGAGAGGAGGCCTCGGCGGTCTCTCGGAGGGTCCGACAGGGATGGGTTCGCTTGCCATTTTCCGTAGGGTTCGGGCGGGGTTAGCCCGTAAAGAGCGCCCCTCGGTCTAACATGTGGGCGCCGGAGTCAAGTGCGGCCGGTGCGGCAGCCCGACAATTGCCGCGGATCTGCGGCTTAGCGCAGCGCGTCGGAACCCCGCCAACGGGCCCAGCCCGCGGTTTCGAGCGTGGCTGCGAGGCCGTGTCCGCGCGTCACCGCTCGTCCGCGCCAATATCCGGGGTCTTGGAACGGCTCTCGCCGTCGAAGTCTGTGCTGACTTTTGCACTGAGGTCGGTGCCCTTGTCGAGGGCCGCGCTGGCGCCGGCGGTCAAATGCAAGTCCGCGCCCGCCACGCTGACGAAATCGCTCGTGGCGGCGTTTTCGACGTTCGTCTGCAGCGTGGCCTTGGCACCGTCGCGCATCTTGAAGGCGTGAGTCGACATGTTGTTGGCGATATTCGCGCTGGTCGATGAAAAGCGATACTCGATGCCGCTCGACTTTGGAGCTTGGGTCGAAGCGATGCTGTTGTGCAGCACGTCCGTGCCGCAGGAGTACCAGAGCGACACACCGGAATCGAAGCCGTTGCCGGACGCATGCAGCTTCGGATCATTGGCCACCATGAAGTTGTTCACGATGCTGCCGCCGTAGTGGCCCACTTTGCTCTGCCCCGGGCAGGGGTTGTCGGAATAGGTCCGCCCGGTGCCCACCAAGCCAAAACCGATGTGCCGGGCGTTGTTCACCAGCACGTTGCGTTCCACGATGGTGTCGCGGCTGCCGGTCCAGAAATGGATGCCGTGCTCCGCAAGGTATTCGCCCCCGCTGCCCTCGCACCAAAAGCCTTCGATGTGGTTGTCGCGCACGACCCAGCCCCGGGCGTCGTGGGCATCGACGCCGCCGGTGTAGCACTTGCTTCCGCTGCTGACCTTGGTCTGCACGAACGCCGCGCCGGGCCGCGTCATCTCGATTCGCGAGCAGGAGATTTCACCGTCGTCGGTGTAGTTTGTGCCGCTGGCGTTGATCTTGATGCCTTGTTCGCCCGGATCGAGCACATGCACGTCGTGGGTGCGAGTGCCCGTCGTAGTGGCCGACGGACCGCCGCTGACATGGATGGCGTGAAAGCGCGCTTCTTTGAGGGTGAGGTGCGCGATGGTCACATTGCTGGACCGCACGCTGATGATGCCTCCGGTGCCGTTGTCCACGTGTTTGCTGTCGAGGATCACAGCGGCGCGGTTGCCACTCTTGCCGCGGATCGTGATGCCCGCCGCCGTGATGTAGATGGGATCACCGGAAACGTCGTAGGT